>NZ_CP107020.1:1940769-2264231 GCF_025725725.1 Brachybacterium huguangmaarense | reverse complement strand
GGGATGCCGCCGGCCCGGTGCACGTCCTCGATGTGGTACTTCATCGAGTTGGGCGCCACCTTCGACAGGCACGGCACGGAGCGCGAGAGACGGTCGATGTCGTCGAGGCCGAAGTCGATGCCGCCCTCGATCGCGGCCGCGAGGATGTGCAGCACCGTATTGGTCGAGCCGCCCATCGCGACGTCGAGGCTCATGGCGTTGGTGAAGGCGGCCTTGGTGGCGATGCTGCGCGGCAGCACCGACTCGTCGTCGTCGCCGTAGTAGCGCGCGGCCAGGTCCACGACCGTGCGGCCGGCCCGCAGGAACAGCTCCTTGCGGAAGGCATGGGTGGCGAGCGTGGTGCCGTTGCCCGGCAGGGAGAGGCCGAGCGCCTCGGTCAGGCAGTTCATCGAGTTGGCGGTGAACATGCCCGAGCAGGAGCCGCACGTGGGGCACGCGTTCTCCTCGATCTCGGCGAGCTGGACGTCGGTGATGCTGTCGTCCGCCGACAGGGAGATCGCGTCGACGAGGTCCAGGCGGTGGTCGACCACGCCCTCGACGGGCGCGCCGGACTCCATCGGGCCGCCCGAGACGAAGACGGTGGGGATGTTCAGGCGCATCGCGGCCATGAGCATGCCGGGCGTGATCTTGTCGCAGTTGGAGATGCACACGAGGGCGTCGGCGCAGTGCGCGTTGACCATGTACTCGACGCTGTCGGCGATCACGTCACGGCTGGGCAGCGAGTACAGCATGCCGCCGTGGCCCATCGCGATGCCGTCGTCCACGGCGATCGTGTTGAACTCCTTGGAGACCCCGCCGGCCTCCTTGATCGCCCCGGCGACGAGGTCGCCGAGGTTCTTGAGGTGAACGTGGCCGGGCACGAACTGCGTGTAGGAGTTCGCGATGGCGACGATCGGCTTGCCGAAGTCGGACTTCTCCATGCCGGTCGCACGCCACAGGGCGCGGGCGCCGGCCATGTTGCGGCCATGGGTCGAGGTTCGTGAGCGCAGTGGGGGCATGCACGGATTCTACGCGCCGGATGCCGAGACGGACCGCCCACGATCCGGACAGTGGGGGTCGTCACCCGGCCGGTGCAGACGCGCCGCTCCGCTGCCGGGTCGTATCACCGCCGGGCGCGCCAGGTCTCGATTCGGACACGGGCCCGGGCGCGGCTGGCGGCGAGGGGCCCGATCCCGGACAGTTCCGCCCATGGACGACCTCCTGGCCCACTACCCGCCGGCCGTGAGCGGCGCGTACGACGAGATGATCGGCCCCGAGGGGGTGCGCCCGCAGTACGGCGCGCTGACCGACGTCTTCGACCGCCTCGGCGGCGACGAGCTGACGGCGCGCAACGCCTACCTCGGCACGCGCTACCTCGACACCGGCGTCACCTTCGACTTCTCCGGACGCGAGGAGCCCTTCCCCGTCGACATCGTGCCGCGCCTGATCCAGGCCGAGCCGTGGAGCCGCCTCGAGGCGGGGCTGACCCAGCGGGTCGCCGTGCTCGAGCGCTTCCTGGCCGACGTGTACGGCGCCGGGCAGGTCTTCGACGACGGCGTCGTGCCGCGCGCGCTCATCACCACCTCCCGACACTTCGTGCGCGCGGTCGCGGGCTTCGAGCCGCCCGGCGGCGTGCGCATCCACATCGCGGGCATCGACCTCGTGCGCGACGGCGAGGGCACGATGCGCGTGCTCGAGGACAACGTGCGCATCCCCTCGGGCGTCTCCTACGTGCTCACCAACCGCCAGGCGATCACCGCGGCCCTGCCCGAGGCGGTGCGCCGCTACCCGATGGCACCGGTCGACGACTATCCCGCCCGGCTGCGGGCCGCGCTCGCGGCGTGCGCGCCGCCCGGCGTGACCGACCCGCACGTCGTCGTGATGAGCCCCGGGGTGTTCAACTCCGCCTACTTCGAGCACTCCCTGCTGGCCCGCACGATGGGCGTCCCCCTCGTCGAGGGCCGCGACCTCGTGGCGCGCCAGGGCCGCGTCTACCTCCGGGACACGGGCGGCCTCCAGGTGGTCGACGTGATCTACCGCCGCGTCGACGACGAGTACCTCGACCCCGTGCACTTCCGCCACGACTCGATGCTGGGCTGCGCGGGCCTCGTCTCCGCCCAGGCCAACGGCACCGTCACGATCGCCAACGCGATCGGCAACGGGGTGGCCGACGACAAGCTCGTCTACTCCTACGTGCCGGACCTCGTGCGCTACTACCTGGGCGAGGAGCCGATCATCCCCAACGTCGACACGTGGCGCCTCGAGGACCCCGGCCAGCGCGAGGAGGCGATGGACCGCTTCGCCGAGCTCGTCATCAAGCCCGTCGACGGGTCGGGCGGCAAGGGCATCGTGATCGGCCCCCAGTGCGACGCCGAGGAGCTCGAGCAGGCGCGCCAGAAGGTGCTCGCCGACCCGCGCGGCTACATCGCCCAGCCCCTCGTCCAGCTCTCCACGGTGCCCACCGTGGTCGACGGGCGGCTGCGGCCGCGTCACGTGGACCTGCGCCCCTTCGTGCTCAACGACGGCCAGGGTATGTGGGTCCTGCCGGGCGGCCTCACGCGGGTCGCGCGCGGCGAGGGCCAGTACATCGTCAACTCCTCCCAGGGCGGCGCCTCGAAGGACACCTGGGTGCTGCGCGCACCGGGCCGGGAGCGGACGCCCGAGGACGAGGAGACGGTGGTCCTCCACGAGGTCGACGTCGTCGCCCCCGAGATCTCCGAGGTGGACAGCGCGGGCGCCCAGCAGCAGCAGCAACAGCAGCAGCAGAGCTGCGCGACGGTCGGCGAGGAGGCACGGACATGCTGAGCAGGATCGCGGAGTCGCTGTTCTGGATCGGGCGCTACGTCGAGCGGGCCTCGGGCGTGGCCCGGGTCCTCGAGGTCAACCTCGACCTCGGGGCCGACCGGGCCAGCGGCGGCGCCCATCCCTTCGGGATCGAGCTGTGCCGTGCGCTCGGCGCGGGCCTGTCGGCCGATCCCTCGCCCGAGGAGGTCTGGTCGGTGCTGGGCCTGGACCCCGCCTCGTCGCTGTCGATGGTCGCCTCGCTCACCAACTGCCGGGAGTCCGCGCGGCGCGCACGGGAGGTGCTCTCGGTGTCGACCTGGGAGGTCATCAACCGGTCCTACCACCGGGTGGGGTCGGGCCGCCTGGCCGCCCTGCGGCCCGCGCTCGCGTGCCGCGACGTGCACGACTTCTGCGCCATGATCATCGGCACCCTCGACGAGACCATGACCCGCGACCAGGCGTGGCACTTCCTCGTCGCCGGGCGCAACATCGAGCGCGTCGACATGACGGCGCGCATCCTCTCGGCGACCACCGCGGTGCCCCCGCGGGCCACGTCCCACCAGCTGCTGCTGCGGGCCTGCAGCGCCCAGCAGGCCTTCGTCACGACCCGGGGCCGGGACGACACGGTCGCGGCCGCCACCGACTTCCTGCTGCGCGACCGCCTGTTCCCGCGCTCGGTCGTGCACTGCCTCACCGAGGCCCGCGACGAGCTCGCGGCGCTGGACCCCAACCCGCTGCGCACCGGCTTCGAGGACGGCGCGCAGCGCCTGCTGGGACGCGCGAGCGCGACGGTCGAGTACCTCGAGCCGGGCGACGCGATGGCGGACCTCGCCGGCGTCACCTCCCGGCTCCAGGACGTGTGCCGCCGCGCGACCCAGGCCCTGACCAGCCGCTACTTCGAGGGCGCCCTGATCTCCCAGTGGCGCGAGAGGTGACCCGATGACGACCACCCTGCGCATCGTCCACACCACCGGCTACCGGTACTCGGGCGAGGTGACCGACTCCTTCAACGCGATCCGGATGGCGCCCCAGTACTCCGAGGAGCAGCTGATCCGCGAGCGCACGATCGCGATCACCCCGCACCCGTGGTCCTACGGGTACATCGACTACTGGGGCACCCAGGTCACGGCCTTCGAGCTGCACCAGGCGCACGACCGGATGACCGTGCGCGTGGACACGAGCCTGGACGTCACGCGCCCCGCGCCGCAGGGCAGCGACATGACGATCGCCGAGGCGGCGGCCTTCTCCGACCGCTGGAACGAGTACCTGAGCTGCTCGCGCATGGTCGATCCCGCGCCCGACCTGGTCGAGCGCGTCGAGCAGATCGCGCGAGGGGCGGCCACCGTCGACGCGTGCGGCCTCGAGGTGGGCGAGATGGTCCACGACGCGATGACGTACGAGTCGGGCTCGACCGACGTCACGTCGACCGCGGCGCGCAGCTGGGCGGCCGGCAAGGGCGTGTGCCAGGACCTCGCGCACGTCATGATCGGGGCCCTGCGTCACGTGGGCATCCCGGCGCGCTATGTCTCGGGCTACATCATGCCGGACCGCCGGGCGCCGCTCGGCGAGCCCGTGGTCGGGGAGTCCCATGCCTGGGTGCAGTGGTTCGACGGCACCTGGCACGGCTACGACCCGACGAACGCGACCGTGCCGGGCGAGCTGCACGTGCAGGTCGGCGTCGGCCGCGAGTACGCCGACGTCGCCCCGCTGCAGGGCATGTTCATGGGCGATGCGAGCTCGGACATGTTCGTCGAGGTCGAGATGACCCGGCTGCGCTGACCGCCGTCCGGTCGGCGCGGCCGGGTCATCGCCCGGTCGGAGACCGCCCGGTCAGGGCTGGACGCCGAGGGTCTCCATGATGATCTCGCGCACGCGGCCCGCGTCGGCCTGACCGCGCGTGGCCTTCATGATCGGGCCGATGAGAGCGCCGATCGCCTGCACCTTGCCGCCGCGGATCTTCTCGACGACGCCCGGGTTGTCGGCGATCGCCTGGTTCACGGCGTCGGTGAGCACGGAGTCGTCGGAGACGACCGCGAGCCCCTCGGCTTCGACGATCGCCGCCGGGTCGCCCGCGCCCTCGAGCACCCGGGCGAGCACCTGACGCGCGATCTTGTCGTTGATCTGCTTGCCGTCGATGAGGCCCTGCAGCTCGGCGACCTGCGCGGGCGTGACCGCGAGGGCCTCGAGCTCGGTCTCCTGCTCGCGCGCGACACGGGCGAGCTCGCCCATCCACCACTTGCGCGCGCTCTGGGCCGAGGCGCCCGCGGCGACCGTCAGCTCGATCGCGTCGAGCGCGCCGGCGTTGATGACGTCGCGCATCTCGAGCTCGGTGAAGCCCCACGATGCGAGCAGCCGGCGCCGGCGGGCGCTCGGCAGCTCGGGCAGCGCCGCACGGATCTCCTCGACCCACTCGCGGCTCGGCGCGATCGGCACCAGGTCGGGCTCGGGGAAGTACCGGTAGTCCTCGGCGTCGGACTTGACGCGGCCCGAGCTCGTCGAGCCGTCCTCCTCGTGGAAGTGGCGGGTCTCCTGGATCACCGTGCCGCCCGCGTCGAGGATCCCGGCGTGCCGCGAGATCTCGTAGCGCACGGTCTTCTCGATCGAGCGGAAGGAGTTGACGTTCTTGGTCTCCGAGCGCACGCCGAGCGGGGCGTCGGGGCTCTCGCGCAGCGAGACGTTGACGTCGGCCCGCACGTTGCCGCGCTCCATGCGCGCCTCGGAGACGTCGAGCGCCCGGAAGATGTCGCGCAGGGTCCGCACGTACGCGGCGGCGACCTCGGGGGCCCGCTTGCCGGCGCCCGTGATCGGGCGCGTCACGATCTCCACGAGCGGCACGCCGGCCCTGTTGTAGTCGACGAGGGAGTGGGTCGCGCCGTGGATGCGGCCCGTGGCGCCGCCGATGTGCGTGTTCTTGCCGGCGTCCTCCTCCATGTGCGCGCGCTCGATCTCGACGCGGAAGATCTCCCCGTCCCCGAGCTCGACGTCAAGATGACCGTCGAAGGCGATCGGCTCGTCGTACTGCGAGGTCTGGAAGTTCTTGGTCAGGTCCGGGTAGAAGTACTGCTTGCGCGCGAAGCGGCAGGACTCGGCGATCCGGCAGTTCAGGGCCAGCCCGATCCGGATCGCGTACTCGACCGCGCGGCCGTTGACGACCGGGAGGGTGCCGGGCAGGCCCAGCGAGACCGGCGTGATCGCGGTGTTGGGCTCGGCGGCGAAGATGTTCGGCGCTCCGTCGAACATCTTGGTCACGGTGCCGAGCTCGACGTGGACCTCGATGCCGAGCACCGGGTCGTAGCGGTCGGTCGCGTCCTCGTAGTCGACGAGGGTGTCGGCGGCGCTCACAGCGACGCTCCCTTCAGGTCGGGGGCCTGGGCCAGCAGCGGACCGCCCCAGGAGTCCTCGAGCAGCGCCTCGAGGGCGCCGCCCACGCGGTACAGACGGTCGTCGGCGAGCGCGGGGGCGAGGAACTGGATGCCGGCGGGCAGACCGTCCTCGGCCAGGCCCGAGGGGACCGAGATGCCCGGCGTGCCGGCGAGGTTGGCGGGGATGGTGGCGATGTCGTTGAGGTACATCGCCATCGGGTCGTCCGTCTTCTCGCCGAGGCGGAAGGCGACGGTCGGAGAGGTCGGCGAAGCGAGCACGTCGGCCTTCTCGAACGCGCTCGCGAAGTCGCGCTGGACGAGCGTGCGCACCTTCTGGGCGCTGCCGTAGTAGGCGTCGTAGTAGCCGGCCGAGAGGGCGTAGGTGCCCAGCAGGATGCGGCGCTTGACCTCCGCGCCGAAGCCCTGGCCGCGCGTGGCCTTCATGACGGACTCGGCGGTCGGATGGTCCTCGGGGACCACCCGCAGGCCGTAGCGCATGCCGTCGAACTTGGCGAGGTTGCTCGACGCCTCCGACGGCATGATCAGGTAGTAGGCGCCGAGGGCGTACCGGAAGTTCGGGCACGAGACGCGCACGATCTCGGCGCCGGCGCGCTCGAGGGCCGCGAGGGACTCGGTGAAGCGGGCGCGGACCTCGGGGGCGAAGCCCTCGCCCTCGAGCTCCTCGATGACGCCCACGCGCAGGCCCGCGACGTCCCGGGACCGGGCGGCGTCGAGGAACGAGCCGAAGCCGCCGGTGAGCGACGTGGAGTCCCGCGGGTCGTGCCCCGCGATGAGCTCGTGCAGGAGGGCGGCGTCCTCGACGGTGCGGGTCACGGGGCCGGCCTGGTCGAGCGAGCTCGCCATGGCGATGAGGCCGTAGCGCGAGATGGAGCCGTACGTGGGCTTGACGCCGACGGTGCCGGTCACGGCACCGGGCTGGCGGATCGAGCCGCCCGTGTCGGTGCCGATCGCGAGCGGGGCCTCGAACGCCGCGACCGCGGCGGCGCTGCCGCCGCCCGAGCCGCCGGGGATCCGGTCGCGGTCCCACGGGTTGCGGGTGGGCCCGTACGCGCTCGTCTCGGTCGACGAGCCCATCGCGAACTCGTCCATGTTGGTCTTGCCGAGGATCGGCAGGCCGGCCTCGCGCAGCTTGGTCACGAGCGTCGCGTCGTACGGGGGCACCCAGCCCTCGAGGATGCGCGAGCCGGCGGTCGTCGGCATGCCCTCGGTGACCACGACGTCCTTGACGGCGACGGGCACGCCGGCGAGGGCCGGGAGATCCTCCCCAGCGGCGCGGCGGGCGTCGACCTGGCGTGCGGTCGTGAGCGCGTCGTCCTCGCTGACGTGCAGGAAGGCGTTCAGGTCGCCGTCGACATCGGCGATGCGGGCCAGGTGCGCGCGCGTGAGGTCCTCGGAGGAGACCTCGCCGGCGGCGAGCGCCGCGGCCATCGCGGCGGCGGACAGGCGGATGGTGTCGTGTGCGGGTGCCATGGTCACTCCTCCCCCAGGATCTGCGGGACCGCGAAGCGGCCGTCCTCGGCGTCGGGGGCGCCCGAGAGCGCCTGCTCCTGGGTGAGGGTCTCGGTGACCTCGTCGGCGCGGAACACGTTGGTCATGGGCATGGGGTGGCTGGTGGCGGGCACATCGTCGTCGGCGACCTCGGACACGGAGGCGACAGCGTCCATGATGGCGTCGAACTCCCCGGCGAACCGGGTGATCTCGTCATCGGTGAGCTGGATCCGCGCGAGGTCGGCGAGGCGTGCGACGTCTTCTCGTCCGATCGCTGGCATGCCTCCGATTGTAGGGCCCCGGTATGCTGTGACCCCGGTCACCGCTGCGCCCGCGAGGGACCCGACCAAGGAGCCGCCATGTCCGTCGACCCGACCATCGACTACCACGCGCACGACCCCGAGGACCGCGACGAGCCGTCGGACGACCCGCGCATCCGCGAGGCCCAGAAGCTCGAGCAGCGCATGCGGGAGGCGCTCGCCACCAAGGAGAACCCGCTGCGGGACGGCGAGTCGACCTCCGACCGCCTCAAGGCCGGCAAGAACGCGGAGTGGGAGGCCGGCCGCGCCGGTCTGCCCGACTCCGTCGAGCAGACCCCCGAGGAGCCCTCGGGCGAGTGACACGGTGACCGCGGACGGCTGAGCGCCGCCGCCGCGCCTACGATGCCGCCATGCTGCGCCATCTCCTGCCCGCCGCCACCGTGGGGATCGGCGTGCTCGCGGCCCTCTCGCTCGCCAACGACTGGAAGCTGACGGCGCCGCTCGCGCGCGCCTGGAGGCGTCACGGCGGCACCGTGCGGTGGTACGTCGCGAGCGCCCCGGCGACGTTCGTGTACCTCGCGATCCTGGTCGTGACGACCTGGGTGCTGCTGGGCATGCCCGAGGACGCGCGGGCGGCGTTCCTGCGGGCGCAGTCGACCAACCTGCGACACCTGTCGAGCGAGCCGGTGCGCGTGCTCGTGCGCAGCGCCTTCTTCGTGACCAAGGCCGAGCTGGTCGTGTGGTTCGCCCTGTTCGCGGCGCTGCTCGCGCCCGCGGAGCGCTGGCTGGGCTCGGCGCGCACGATCGCGGCGTTCGCGACCGGCCACGTGCTCGCGACCGCGGGCGCGGCCGTCGACGTCTGGGTGCACGTGCGCTACCTCCACGCCCCGGACACCCTGTGGAACGTCCAGGACACGGGCGCGAGCTATGGGTTCATGACCCTCGCGGCGCTCATGGTCTATCGCGTGCGCGGCGGCAGCCGGATCCTGCTGGGGGCGGTGCTCGCCGCGGTCGTCGTCTACGGCGCCGTCGAGGGCACGGGGTTCACCGCGCGCGGGCACGCCCTGGCGGTGCTCGTGGGCCTCGCCCTGTACCCGATCACGCACCACGAGAGGGTCCGCTCACGCCGCGGCGCAGGGCGCAGCCTGCTCGACCTGTGGCGGAGGCGCAGCGCCGACGGCCCGGACCGCGGACGGCCCGGCGAGCGGACCTGACGGGGGCCGCGGACATCCAGATCGCCGTGTTCGGTCGTCATGCGAGATCGACGTCTGCGTTCTGGTCGTCATCTGGGATCGACACCTGCGTTCTGGTCGTCAGGGGGCGTGGACGGCGACCCCCTTGCAGTAGTCGATGGGGACTGGCGCTGGTCTCCGTCGCCGAGGTGCACGTTGCCGTCGTGTCCCTGGATCGAGGTGCACGTTCGCGTCGCCAGAGCGCGGCTTATCGACGTCTTCGTGCCTGTCGATGCTGGTGTGAGCTGAGCCCGGGGGCCCGTGGGCATCGACGTCTGCACAGCGGTCGTGGGGGGGGGAGATGACGACCGCGATCTCGATGTGTCCGGCACGTCGGGCGGCCCCTCCCCACGCCGCCCTCGTCCCCCACCGCCGTGCTCGCCTCCTCGCCTGTCGGGGGCCGATGGAACACTGAGGACATGACGACACCGACCTCCCCCACCGCCGTCGACCCGGATCTCGTCGGCCCGGGCCTCGAGGACGAGGCCCTCGCCGCCCTGAAGGACCTCACCGGCCGGGCCGACGCCCGCTTCCACGCGGGTCAGCTCGAGGCGATCGAGGCGCTCGTCGCCGGGCATCGGCGCGCTCTCGTGGTCCAGCGCACCGGGTGGGGCAAGTCCGCCGTCTACTTCCTCGCCGCCCTGCTGCAGCGGCGGCGCGGCTCGGGCCCGGCCCTGATCGTCTCCCCTCTGCTGGCCCTCATGCGCGACCAGGTCGCGGCGGCGGCCCGGGCGGGCGTGCGGGCCGAGGCCATCAACTCGGCCAACCCGACCCAGTGGGGCGAGATCGAGCGCCGGCTCGCGGAGGACAGCGTCGACGTCCTGCTCGTCTCCCCCGAACGTCTCGTCAACCCGCGCTTCCGCGACGAGCAGCTGCCGCGGCTGATCGAGCGCTGCGGGCTGCTCGTGATCGACGAGGCCCACTGCATCTCGGACTGGGGCCACGACTTCCGGCCCGACTACCGGCGACTGCGCGACCTCGTCGCGTCGCTGCCCGCGGGGGTGCCGGTGCTCGCGACGACCGCGACCGCCAACGGCCGCGTGGTGGACGACGTCGCCGAGCAGCTCGGCCACGGCGGCGAGGACGTGCTCACCCTGCGCGGTCCGCTCACGCGCGACTCCCTGCGGCTCGGCTGCCTCGCCCTGCCGGACGACCGGGCGCGCCTGGAGTACCTCGTGGCGCGGCTCGACGCGTTCGAGGGCTCGGGCATCATCTACACCCTGACCGTCTCGGCGGCCGAGGACCTGGCCCAGCTGCTGGACCGGCCCGGCCGGCGGGTGCGCGCCTACACGGGGCGCACCGACGCCGAGGAGCGCGCGGAGCTCGAGCAGGCGCTCAAGGACAACGAGGTCAAGGCGCTCGCGGCGACGAGCGCGCTGGGCATGGGGTTCGACAAGCCCGACCTCGGCTTCGTCATCCACCTGGGTGCGCCGAGCTCGCCCGTCGCCTACTACCAGCAGGTGGGGCGTGCCGGGCGTGCGACCGCGAGCGCCGACGTGCTGCTGCTGCCCGGCCACGAGGACCGCCGCATCTGGGAGTACTTCGCGACCGCGTCGATGCCGAGCGAGCAGAGCGCCCGGGCCGTGCTGGGGGCTCTCGAGGCGTCCGCCGCGCCGCTGTCCACCCCTGCCCTCGAGGCGCGGGTGGACGTCAAGCGCTCGGCGCTCGAGCTGCTGCTGAAGGTGCTCGCGGTCGACGGCGCCGTCGAGGCGGTCCGCGGCGGCTGGGTGTCCACGGGGGCCGCCTGGTCCTACGACGCCGAGCGCTACGCGAACGTCGCCCGCACGCGCCGCGAGGAGCAGGAGGCGATGCTGGCCTACGAGCACCTGGGCCCCCACGACGACCCCGGCTGTCGGATGGTCTTCCTCGCCCGCCAGCTCGACGACACGACGGCCGAGCCGTGCGGGCGCTGCGACCTGTGCACGGGCCCCTGGTTCCCTGCCGCGGGCGGCCTCGGCCGGGGAGCCGACGAGCAGGGCGGGAGCGTCGACGAGGTCGACCGGCTGCTCGCGCGGGTCGGGGTGCCCGTCGAGCCGCGTGCCCAGTGGCCGCAGGGGCTCGACCGTCTGCACGTCGTCGACGAGGGCGGCAGGACCCCGCGGGGACGCATCCCCGAGGGCGAGCGGGCCGAGAGCGGGCGGGCGCTCGCCCGCCTGTCGGACCTGGGCTGGGGCCAGCGGCTCCGGGAGCTGCTCGCGACCGACGCCGAGGGGAACCGGGTCGACGGGACCGTGCCGTCCGACCTCGGCCGCCGGATCGTCGAGGTGCTCGCGCAATGGGACTGGGCCGAACGCCCCCGGGCGGTCGTCGCGGTCCCCTCGGTCACGAGGCCGGGGCTCGTCGCGTCGATGGCGCACGGCATCGCCGCCGTCGGCCGCCTCGAGGACCTCGGGACGCTCGACCTCGCGCCGGGATCGGGGCCGCTGCGACCGGGCGGCAACAGCGCCTTCCGCGTCGCCGACCTGTGGGAGCGCTTCGCGGTGGGCCCCGAGCTCGCCCGTGGCCTCGAAGCCCTCGACGGCGCGCCGGTCCTGCTGGTCGACGACGAGATCGGGACCCGGTGGACCATGACCGTCGCCGCGCGCCTGCTGCGTCGCGCGGGCTCCGGACCGGTCCTGCCGCTCGTCCTCGCGCTCGAGGGGTAGGCGGGCTCGCGCCCGCCCGCGAGCGGGCATGGCACGATCTGGGGGTGGATGAGCTGCCGAAGTACCGCGCGCTGGTCGAGGACCTGCGGCACACGATCGAGTCCCTGCCCGTGGGCCACGCGGTGCCGAGCGAACGCGCGCTCGCCGCGTCGTCGGGGGTGTCCCGGATGACCGCGCGCCGCGCCCTCGACGAGCTCGAGCGCGCCGGTCTGCTGCGCCGCGAGGTCGGCCGCGGCTCGTTCGTCTCGCGCCCGGCCGTGAGCGTGCCGCTGCGGCTGACGAGCTTCAGCGAGGACATCCGCAGCCGCGGCATGACCCCGTCCAGCCGTGTCCTCTCGGCGCGCGAGGAGACGGCCGGGGCCGAGCTCGCCCAGGTCTTCGGGATCTCCCCGGCCGATCCGGTGGCCCGGATCGACCGGGTGCGCCTGGCCGACGGGCGTCCGATCGCGATCGAGCGGGCCGCCCTCAACGCCACCATCACGCCCGGCATCCATCGCCGCGACCTCGCCGCCGTGTCCCTCTACGACGTGCTCGAGAGGGACTTCGGGGTGCGGTTCGACGCGGGCGAGCAGCGCATCCGCGCGGGGCTCGCCAGCGCCCAGGACGCGGAGCTGCTCGGGGTCGACGCCGGCTCCGCCGTGCTCGAGTTCGTGCGCGTCTCGATCGCGGCCGGCACGGTCGTCGAGCGCACGGTCTCGACCTACCCGGGCGGACGCTTCGAGCTCGCCGCGAGCATCCTGCCGGCTACAGCTCCGGGATCCGCGGGCCGAAGCGCTCTTCGAGAACGCGGTTGAGCTCGTCGTTGCCCTCGATGTTGGCGCTGCGCCAGCACGGCACCTCGGGCGCGAGGTCGTGGACGCGACGCAGGACCTCGGCCCACACGCACGTGTTCGCGAGGCTCGACACGGGCGCCGTGACGGGGGCTGCGAGCGGCCAGGTCACGTCGCCGGGCGGCACCTGGGTGTCGATGACGACGTCGACGACGTCCATCAGGCGCACACCCGCGCGCAGCGGGGCGCGCCGGCTCGCCGCGACCGACGTCACCGCGACCACCTGGGCGCCCGCGGCCCGCGCCGCCTGCGCGATCTCGACCGGGTAGGGGTTCACGCCCGAGGTCGAGTAGACGATCACGGTGTCCTCGGGACGGATGCCGGCGGCCTCCGCGACGCCCCGGCCCAGGCCGGGCTCGCGCTCGGCGCTCGTCGAGCCGCCGGCGCTCGCGAGCGGCAGGATGCGCTCGTGCCAGAGGGGCCGCACGAAGGCGAGGCCGCCCGCGCGGAAGAACGTCTCCATGACCGCGACGAGCGAGTGGCCGGCCCCGGCCGGCCGCACCAGGCCGTCCGCGCGTCCCGTCGCGACGATCGCCTCGGCGGTGCGTCGCAGCGGCTCCTCGTTGGCGGCGCTCATCTGCCGCATCCGTTCGAGCAGGTCGTCGATCATGCCCATCCCTCCTTCTCAAGGCCCTCCACGATGCGGCTGCCGACGTGGTCGACGTCGACGAAGTTGTCGACCGCGACCATGACCGGCGCGATCGTGCCGAGCTCCTCGAGGTAGCTGGCCTGGGCGACCACCACGTCGGGGTGCTCGGAGCGGGCCGAGCCGATGTCGGTGTGGTTCAGGCGGGCGGAGATGCCGCGCTGGGCGAGCGCCCGCTCGGCGGTGGTGCGCAGGATCAGGCTCGAGCCCATGCCCGCGCCGCAGACCGCGAGCACCGAGAGCGGGTCGGGGCGGGTCGCCGAGGCCCGGGCCTGCGGCGGTGCGGCCGCCGTCGTCGCCGAGGCCGTGCGGGCCTCGCGGGCCGCGCCGTGGTCCGTGCGGCGGCCCAGCAGCACGAGCACCACGATCGTGATGACGAGCGCGAGCACGGGCAGGGTCCAGATCGCCCAGGCCCCCAGTCCGGAGACGAGCGAGCCGAGGCCGATCAGGATCCATCCCACCGCGTACCAGTCGGCGTCGGCGAGGGTCGCGAGCTCGGGCGCGGTCGAGCCATAGAGCGACCAGCCGATCGCCTGCCCGCAGCCCAGCACGATGCCGTTGAGCACGCCGCCGAAGACGGCGCCGCGCCAGCCCGCGACCGCGTTGCCGAAGACGCCGCCCGCGCCGCCGCCGAAGAACAGCATGATCATCGGCGGCACCAGGACGAACCAGCCGGTGGCCGAGAACAGCAGCATGAGCAGCAGGAAGACCACCGTCGAGGTGAGGAAGCCGATCATGACCGAGGTGGGGGCCTTGGTGAAGGTGACCGGCAGGTCGAGGGCCGGCTTGGTGCCCGGCAGCGCCTTCTCGGACAGGCCGCGGAAGGCGGGCACGATCTCGGCGAGGAACATGCGCACGCCGAACAGCAGGATCGCGATGCCGGCCGCGAAGCGCAGCGCCTGCAGGATCGCCCACACCGCGGGGAGCACGGTGG
This sequence comes from Brachybacterium huguangmaarense, assembly GCF_025725725.1. NCBI lineage: Bacteria > Bacillati > Actinomycetota > Actinomycetes > Micrococcales > Dermabacteraceae > Brachybacterium > Brachybacterium huguangmaarense. The sequence continues at coordinate 2,250,050 of NZ_CP107020.1, read as the reverse complement.
AGTCGCCCATCTGCTCGTGGACCACGGTCGGGTCGGCGAACAGCACCGCGATCAGCATGATGACGCCGATGACGGTCGCGGTCGAGACGTTGATGTCCTTGAAGAACGACAGGGCGCGGGGCAGCTTCACGGTCTCAGAGTCGTGGGCGACCGGATCGCCCAGGCGCAGCGCCCGCGCGCCGTAGCCGGCGCCGATCGCGATCAGGGAGTCGGTGTGGCCCAGGCCCACCTCGTCGTCGCCCATGACCTTGCGCATGAGCGGGGCCGTCCACAGGGGCTGCAGCACCCAGTAGCAGCCGATCAGGATCGAGCCGACGCCCGCGAGCACCCACCGGTTGACGTCGGTGAAGGCCTCGACGAGGCTCGCCGCGATCACGACGCTCATCCAGTACATGAGGTGGCCCGTGAGGTACACGAAGCGTGCCGCGGGGAAGATGCGCACGAGGATCAGGTGCACCACGAAGCCGCCCGCGATGATGAGCGGCACCACCGAGCCGGGGCCGGCGGAGAAGTCCGCGAGCGAGGACGTCGCCTTCGGCGCCTCGAGCCCCATCGAGCTCGAGACGATGGTCTGGAAGCTCGACAGGCCGCCCGTGAAGATCTCGACGCCGATGTTCAGCACTACGACGCCGATCGTGGCGCGCAGGGCGCCCGCGATCACCTCGTTGACAGGCGCTCTCTGCAGGGCCAGGCCGATCAGGGCGATGATCCCGATCAGGATGGCGACCTGCGAGAACAGGTTGTCCGTGATGACCCGGACGACGTCCTCGAACGTGTTCATGTCGATGCTCCTCAGCTCCCGTGCTCGCGCCGCGCGGCCCACTCGTGCAGATCCGGTCCGCGGCGCCTTCCCGCACGCTCCCCAAATGGTATAGCCCACTCGGCCGGGGCGTCCAGATCCCTCGGCGCCGAAGTCCCTAAGCTGGGCCCATGCCCCGGCCATCCCGCCACCGCCCGCCCGTGAGTCGGCTGTCCCGCGCGGTGCTGCGCCGCTTCGCCGCGCCGCGGCTCAACATGCGGGAGGACTACGAGAAGGTCCGCCGCCTCCAGCGCCAGCTCGCCGCACTGCCCGCCGCGCGCTACCGGCCCCTCGACCGCCAGATCCTCGCCGAGGACGGCAGCCACGGGATCCCGGTGCGCGTCTTCCGCCCCAAGGAGCAGAGGCGCCGCGAGCTCCTCCTCTTCTTCCACGGCGGCGGCTGGGTCACGGGCGACATCGAGAGCTACACCCCCGCGTGCGCGACGATGGCCGAGCTCACCGGCTGCGTGGTCGCCTCCGTCGACTACCGACTCGCGCCCGAGCACCCGTTCCCGGCGGGGCTCGAGGACTGCCTGCGGGTGGCACGGCTGCTGCTGGACGACCCGGCCCGGGCCGGGGTGCAGGACGCCGAGGACATCGTGCTCGTGGGGGACTCGGCCGGCGGCAACCTCGCCGCCGCGGTCTCGCTGCGGCTGCGCGAGGAGCAGGCCCGGTGCGCGAGCCGCCAGATCCTGCTCTACCCGGTGATGCACTGGGATCACGACCCGCAGACCTCGCCCTTCGCCTCCGTGCGCGAGCACGGCCAGGGGTACCGGCTCACGAGCACCGAGGTCCAGGACTATCTGGACCTCTACGTGCCCGACCCGGCGCTGCGCCAGGACCCTCTGGTCGCACCGCTCATGGCGACCGACCTGTCCGGCCAGCCGAGCACCCTGCTGATCTCCGCGGAGCTGGACCTGCTGTGCGACGAGGGCGAGGCCTACGGGCGGGCGCTCGCGGCGGCGGGCGTGCCCGTGCGCCTGCACCGGGTCGACGGAGCCCTGCACGGCTTCATCACCCTGCCGCGCTTCTCCCGGCCCCTGCGCGAGGCGTACGAGGTCATCAACGCCTTCCTCGACGAGCCGGACCGGTCGCCATGACCCGGCGGGTGTGGGTGCGGCTCGACAACGCCTCCAACATCTTCCTCGCCGCCCGGACCGACGCGGACCCCAAGGTGTTCCGGCTCAGCGCGGAGATGGACCACGAGGTCGACCCCGCGCTGCTGCAGGAGGCGCTCGAGACCACCTACGACCGCTACCCGCTCTACCACGCGGTGCTGCGGCGCGGCGTGTTCTGGTACTACCTGCAGGACAGCGACCTGCGCCCGCGCGTCGAGCCCGAGACGCAGGCCACGTGTGCGCCTCTGTACCAGGTCGATCGCCGGAACCTGCTGTTCCGGGTGGTGCACCATCGGCGCCGGATCGTGCTCGAGATCTTCCACGCGCTCTCCGACGGCACCGGAGCCCTGTGGTTCCTCACCGATCTGGTGACCGCGTACGTGCGCCGACGCGACCGTGCGCCGACGACCCCGGCGGCGACGGCGCAGACACCGACGCCGGACGAGGGCACCATTCCCGAGCCCCGTCGACCCGAGGCGACCACGACGGACCGGACCTCGGGAGACCCGGCGGGATCGCGGCACGCGCTGACCGTCGACAGCTTCGCGCACTACTTCCGTCGCCGCCGACGGCGCGCCTCGCCGGCATCCGACTCGGCCTTCGGCCGCGATGCCGCACCCGCGGTGCTCACGGTCGCCGGCGGCTCCGCGACCGCACCCGAGGGGCCGGCGAGCACCGGCCGGCTGCTCCGGCGTCCGCGCGGCCGGGTGCACCGCGTCCGCGGCACGCGCACCCCGGACAACCGCACCCGCGCCGTCGAGCTCACCGTGCCCGCCGCGGACGTGCTCGCGCTCGCGCGCGCCGAGGGCTGCTCCGTGACGATGCTGCTGACGGGCCTGTTCTTCGAGTCGATCCGCCTGTCCTCCGGCGGCCTGGGGGCCTCGCGCACCCTGGCGGCCTCGGTGCCGGTCAACCTGCGGCAGTTCTTCCCCTCGACCTCGGCGCGCAACTTCTTCGCGACCGTGCGGGTCCAGCACACCTACGCGGAGGGCGAGGACGACCTGGGAGCCGTCTGCCGCGATCTCCAGGAGCAGTTCCGCCCGCAGGCCACGGCGCCTGCCCTCGAGCGCCGCCTGCGCACCCTCATCAGGTTCGAGCGCATGCCGGGCCTGCGCATCGTGCCGCGTCCGCTCAAGGACGTCGTGCTGGGCCTCATCAACGCCGTCGCCAACCGCGGGCTCACCGTGGCCGTCTCGAACCTGGGACAGGTGCGGCTGCCCGATCCGGCCGAGGCGCACGTCGGGCGGATGCTGTTCCACGTCTCCGCGGCGCGCCCGCAGTTCTGCGCCATGTCCCATGCGGGGCTCCTCACGATCAGCTTCACCTCGCCGTTCGTCGAGACGGGCCACATCCGTGAGTTCGCCCGGCAGCTGACCGCCCGCGGCATGGACGTGAGCGTCGCCGCCGCGCGCGTGACCGAGGCCGAGCTCGCCCGGGAGGAGTCGTGAGACGCTGCGCCGAATGCCTCGTGCGCGTCGAGGGCGACTGGGAGCGCTGCCCCCTGTGCCGGGCGCCGCTGATCGGGCACGCGACCCCGAGCCCGCTGCCGGACGCTCCCCTGGTCTTCTCTCGCCGCCGGGTGCTGCGCACCCTCTTCGTCACCTCGCTCGCGGTGATCGCCGCGTCCCTCCTCGCGCAGCTCCTGTTCCGGCAGGGTCTCGCGGGCTTCGGCGCCGTGCGCTCGGTATGGCTGGGCATCGCGACCATGTGGCTCGTGGTGCTGATGGCGGTGCGCAAGCGGCGCAACGTCGCCAAGGGCACCGTGTACCTCGTGGTGCTCGTGGGGCTGCTGTGCGTCTACTGGGACTACCTCACCGGCTGGCACCGCTGGTCGGTCACCTACGCGGTCCCGATCGTCTGCGCGTGCGCCGTCGTGGCCCTGCTCATCACGGTGCGGGTGATGCGCATCGAGGTCGGCGAGCACATCCTCTACAGCGCCCTGACGGTGCTGCTCGGCCTGGTGCCGCTCGTCTTCCTCGCCCTGGGCTGGACGACCACCCCGCTGCCGTCCGCGATCTGCGGGGTGCTCAGCCTCGGCGTGCTGGGCCTGCTGCAGCTGGCCCGGGGCGCGGAGGTGCGCCACGAGCTCGCCAAACGTCTGCACCTGTGACGAGGGGTCACACTGAACGGCCCGGGGGCGGGACGGGGGGCGGGTTCGAGGGCGCGGCTCCGCATCGCTCGTCCCGCAGCGCCGCTCACTCCGCGTGCTCAGGCAACCGGACCGGCTTGAAGAACCGGCCACGATCACCCTCGACGACATTGACCTCGAGCACATCGTGACAGCGCACGTAGTCGTCGACGCGTATCAGTCCGTGCTCGCCGGCAAGGTCGCGCACATCGATCGCGCGGATCAGGCCCCGATCGCCCCTGGCATCTTCCGCCAGGGCGTAACGAGGGCCGGTCGTCACGACGTCCACGCGCACGGGGGCCGCCGCGACCGGATTCATCCCGCCTTGGTCGTCGTCCTCGATCACCGACTCCATGTCCTGAGCGAGGCAGTCCGCGAGACGATCGACCTCCGACAGGAGATTCGCCATGGTGAGCGCCACATCGTCATGGAATGCGGTCTTGTTGATGGGCGAACCCGACTTGTAGGAGTTCTCGTGCGTCAACTCGCCCCACGCATCCTGCAGACGAGTCTTGATCTGCACCTCGACGTTCACGTCGCCCTCGCCGGGAACATCCACCGCGAAGATGAAGTGGAAAGCGCGATATCCGGACGCCTTGGGCGATGACGTGTAGTCCTTCGTCTCCACGACGCCGAGCCCGGCACGAACGGCCGCCTTCTGCAGATGCTCCACGATCAGCTTCTGATCCCTGGTCGACTTGCACAGGACTTTCGTTCCGACGATGTCCCGCACCCGGTCCTCGACGTCGGGAGCATCCGCTGCGTCCTGGGCGTCGAGGTCCTGGATCTTCTTGGCGAGCTTCGCGCTCGCGCGCCCACGGTCCTTGATCCGACCCGCGTCGACGTGGAGCCGGGACTTGTCCTGAACGTCCCGGAGAGCGCCAGCACATTCTCTCGTGAGCCACCCGTGCATCTGAGAAAGTGCCGACTCCCAGGCACTCGAACGCCGTTCGTACGCCGCGTTCACGTTCTCCTGCAACGACATCAGCATTTCCTTCCGGAGCACTCACCCACCAGATAGGTGAATGGAGAATCTCCGTGCAGGCTAACCCTCACCCTGGGCCATCAGCGAGGGCCGCCTGCGTCGGGAGCATCGATCAGCCACCCGCCGCGCGCTGAGCCGGAACACGCTCAGTCCTCCGAGTCGGCCTCGTCGTCGGGTTCCTCCGTGTCCGTCTCGGCCGGGCCGTGGGCGAGCAGCTCCACGAAGCCGGCCTCGTCGAGGATCGTGAGCCCGAGGTCGCGCGCCTTGTCGGCCTTGGAGCCGGCGTTCTCCCCCACCACGACGTAGTCGGTCTTCTTCGAGACGGAGCCGGCGGCCTTGCCCCCGCGGGCGATGATCGCCTCCTTGGCGCCGTCGCGCGTGAAGCCCTCGAGGCCGCCCGTGACCACGACCGTCAGCCCCTCGAGGGTCTTCGTGAAGCCCTCCTCGACGTCGTCAGCCATGCGCACGCCGGAGGCCTCCCAGCCGCGCACGAGCTCCTCGTGCCACGGCACCGAGAACCACTCGCGCACGGCCTCGGCGATGATGCCGCCCACGCCGTCGGTGTCGGCGAGCCGGTCGACGTCCGCCTCGCGGATCGCGTCCATGGAGCCGTACGCCGTCGCGAGCGACCGGGCCGCGGTGGGCCCGACATGGCGGATCGACAGGGCGACGAGCACGCGCCACAGCGGCTGGGAGCGCGCCTTGGCGAGCTCGTCGACGAGCACGCCGGTGTTCTTGAGCGGCGCGGGCTCCTTGACCTGCTTCCAGGCGCCGTCGCGCTTGTAGTGGCGGAAGGTGGGGCGCGACCAGAACGCCGGCTGGACCCGCCAGTCGCCCGTGGCCTCGCCGTCGCGCCGCTCCGGCTGCCACACGAACACGTCGCGCAGCTGCTCGGCGGTGAGGTCGAAGAGGTTCGCCCCGGTCGTGACGCACGGCTCCTGGAGGGGCGGCAGCAGCGGATCGTCCGGATCGGTGACACGCAGGAGCGGCACGCCGTCGGTGCCCTCGCTCTCCTGACCGTTCTTGAGCACCACGAAGCCGGGCAGGCGGGTGTCCTCCAGATCGCGGATCGGCAGGTAGACGCTATGGCCGGCGCGGAGCGCGGCGAGCGCCTCGGGGCGTCGGAGATCGGGGTCGGTGAGCGCGACGGCGCTCTCCTCGCCGAGCGACTCGATGTCGAAGGCGCCGCGGCCCGCCGCATGGGCGATGCGTCCCGTTACCTGCGCGGGGCAGTCCTTGGCGTTGGGGCAGCGCCAGTCCTTGTCGCCCTCGCGCTCGGGCCGGATCTCGGTCCCGCACGACGGGCAGCGCCGGGGCATCTCGAACGCCGTCTCGGAGCCGTCGCGCAGCGCCTCGACGGGGCCCACGATCTCGGGGATCACGTCGCCCGCCTTGCGCAGCACGATCGTGTCGCCGATGAGCACGCCCTTGCGCTCGACGTCGAACTGGTTGTGCAGCGTCGCGAACTCGACGGTCGAGCCCGCGACCTTGACGGGCTCGAGCACGCCGAAGGGGGTCACCCGTCCCGTGCGGCCCACGTGGGTCTGGATGTCCAGGAGGGTCGTGGTCACCTCCTCGGGCGGGTACTTGAAGGCGATCGCCCAGCGCGGCGCGCGCGAGGTCGAGCCGAGGCGTCGCTGCTGGGAGAAGGCGTCGACCTTGACGACGATGCCGTCGATCTCGTGCTCGACGTCGTGGCGGTGCTCGCCGTGGTGCTCGATGAACGCGTGCACGTCGGCGAGGCTGCCGAGCACGCGGGTGTGCGGCGAGGTGGGCAGGCCCCACGCCGCGAGCTGGTCGTACACCTCGGACTGGGAGCCGAGCGTCACGCCCTCGTGGACCCCGATGCCGTGCACGTACACCCGCAGCGCGCGGGACGCCGTCACGGCGGGGTCCTTCTGGCGCAGCGAGCCGGCCGCGGTGTTGCGCGGGTTGGCGAACTCGGCGAGCCCGGCCTCCCTGCGCTGCTCGTTGAGCTCCTCGAACGCGGCCGAGGGGAAGAACACCTCGCCGCGCACCTCGAGCACGGCGGGCGGCTCGTCGGTGTCGAGACGCTCGGGCACGTTGGCGATGGTCCGCACGTTGGGGGTGACGTCCTCGCCCACGCGTCCGTCGCCGCGGGTCACGCCGCGCACCAGACGGCCGTCCTCGTAGACCAGGTCGATCGCGAGGCCGTCGATCTTGAGCTCGGTCAGGTACTCGACCTCGGCGGCCCCGCCGAGGCCCTCCTCGACCCGGTGGGCCCACTCGTCGACGTCCTCGAGGCTGAAGGCGTTGTCGAGCGAGAGCATGCGCTCGAGGTGCTCGACGGGCGCGAAGCCCGCGGCCACCCCCCCGCCGACGGTCTGGGTCGGCGAGTCGGCGCGGGCGAGCTGCGGGTTGCGCGCCTCGAGCTCGCGCAGCTCGCGCTCGAGCTGGTCGTAGTCCGCGTCGGTGAGGGTCGGCGCGTCCTTCTCGTAGTACTCGACGCGGGCCTGCTCGATCTGCGCGGTCAGCTCGGCGATCCGCTCCTGGGCGCTGCGCGTCGTGGCCGCGACGTCGTCGCGGTCGTCGGGCGCGGCATCGGGCGAGGTGCTCTTCTTGGCGGTCACGCGCCCATTGTGGCGCACCCGCCGGACATTCCCGGGGTCACGGGCGGGTGCCCGACCGGCCGGTCCCGCCCGCACGAGGGGTCCCACGGGGCACACTGGTCGGATGCGCCGAGAGATCCGTCCCGCGACCACGGCCGACGTCGATCGCCTCCAGGCGATCGAGAGCGCCGCCGACGCCCGGTTCGAGGACCTCTTCGGGCCCGAGCCCTTCGGCGCGGAGGCGGCGGAGCCGGGCGAGGCTCGGACCGCGACTCCCGGCTTCGTGCTCGTCGCCGCGGAGCGGCCCGCGGGGCCCGCGGTCGGCTTCGTCCACGTGCTCGAGGTCGAGACGGTCGCCCATCTCGAGCAGCTGGCCGTCGTGCCCGAGCAGGCGCGACGCGGTCACGGCGGCGCTCTCGTCGAGGCCGCGTGCGCCGAGGCGGCGCGACGCGGATACCGCTCGATCACCTTGCGGACCTTCGCGGACGTGCCCTTCAACGCGCCGTTCTACGCGGCTCACGGTTTCGTCGAGACCCCCGCGCGTGACGCACCGTTCTTCCGCGCCCTCGAGGCCACCGAGGCCCAGCTGGGACTCGACCGCCTCGGCCGGCGCGTGCTCATGGTGCGAGAGCTCTCGCCTCACAGCGACGTGCGCAGCTGACGCTCCTCCTCGTCGGTGAGTCCGGCGCCCTCATGGCGACCGCGCTCCTCCTCCCATGCGAGCACGTCGGCGAGGGTCTGCTCGAGCGGCCTTCGGGTCAGCCCGGCCGCTCGGGCCGCGCCCGAGTCGACCGATCCGAAGTGCTCGTAGCCGGGCGCGTCGATCCACAGCGGCAGGGAGCGTGGCCCTGCCCACGGCACGACGTGCTCGCGCGCGAGCAGGGCCGGATCCACGGGCCGCGTCGTCACCGTCGCAGGCGTGCCCGCCGCGCGACGGGAGGCCGCGAGCAGGTGCTCGAACGTGGTCGAGGCGCCGCTCGCATTGAACACGCCGGTGATCCGCCGCTGCGCGCACGTGACGATCCAGGCGGCGAGATCTCGCACGTCGATCAGGTGCACGCCCGCTCCGGGCGCATCCGGGACGAGCACGTCGGGGCCGGTGGGGTGGGCGAAGCGCCAGGGGTAGTAGCCGCTGCGGCCGGAGCGGTCGCCGGGGCCGCCGATGAGCCCCGGCCGGATGACGGCCCAGGCCTCCGCGTGCTCGCGCACGGCGTCCTCGCACGCGACCTTGGCATCGCCGTAGAGCTCCATGTCGGTCAGGTCCTCACCCGCGAGCGGCTCGCGCACCGGCGCGTCCTCCCTCTGGTCGGGCACGTCGAAGTCCCTGTAGACGTTCACGGAGGAGATGTAGGTCCAGTGCGCGGCGGCCGTGTCGCGCAGGGCCCGCCGCACCTGGCCGGGATGGCTCGTCAGGTCGATCGCGGCGTCGACGCGCCGTTCCCCGAGCATGGCGAGGGCCCGGTCGTCCTGGCGGTCGGCCGCGAGGTGCTCGACCCCTGCCGGAAGCGGGGAGGTGCCGCGGCACACGCACACGACGTGGATCCCGCGGTCGAGGGCGGCCCGGGCGAGGGCCCGGCCCAGGAAGCCGGTGCCGCCGAAGAGGAGGAGATCCATCGCCCCAGCCTTCCATGCGGGGGCGGCCGCGGGTCAGGCCGCGCCGGCGAGCTCGTCGAGCGGTGCGGCCAGGCGTCGGGGCAGGTCGCCGATCCACACCGCGCGCAGGCTGCGGCGCAGGTCCACGCCCGTCACCGCGAGCGCCCGCAGGTGCCCGGAGCGCACGTGGTCGGCCACGGCGAGCTCGCTCAGGAGCGCGCATCCCGCGCCGCCCACGACCGCGGTGCGCACGGCCGCGTTGGAGTGGAGGACGAGGGCGGGCGGCGCGACCGTGCGCGGCGCGAGCGCGCGGGCGAGCACGTCGCGCGTGCCCGAGCCCTCCTCGCGCACGACGAGCGGCGTGCGGGCGAGCTCGTCGGCGTCGATCCGCTCGCGAGCGGCCCACGGATGTGTGGGGGCGACGACGGCCACGAGCCGGTCGCGGCCGACCTCCCGGCTCGAGAGGCCCGGCGGGATGTCCGTCCCCTCGACGAAGCCGAGGTCGGCGCGCATGCGCCGCAGCGCGCTCAGCACGCCCGTCGTGTTGGCGACCTCGAAGGAGACGGGGGTGTCGGGCAGGTGGCTCGCGAGCGAGGCGAGGAAGGCGGGCATGAGGTGCTCGGCGATCGTCTGGGAGGCGAGCACGCACACCCGTCCGGCTCCCGCGGCGGCCTGCACCTGGTCGACGAGGGCGTCGGCCGCGTCGAGCACGCGCCGGGCGTGCTCGACGGCGACCCGGCCCGCCGCGGTCGGCTCGCTGCCCCGGGCCCCGCGCGCGATCAGGCGGGTCCCGAGACGTCGTTCGAGGCGGGCCAGCTGGCGTGAGGCGTTGGGCTGGGCGAGACCCAGCAGGGCGGCGGCCCCCGAGAGGCTCCCGGTGTCGGCCACGGCCACGAGCAGCTCGAGGGAGGGGATGTCGGGACGCGGTGACATATCGCAGATGATATGGGCGATAGCGGATCGACGGCTACCGCCGAGCGGCCGGGCGCCGGACCCTGGAGGGCATGCCCCGTTCCCTCACCGCCCCGCGCTCGACCGCCCCCTCCCCCGCTCCCGGGCGCGTCCGCCGCGTCCTGCCCGGCCTCGCCGTGAGCGTCGTGGTCGCGGTCGCCGCCTACGCCCTCTCCCTCGCCGTGCCGGCCGCCTCGACGGCGCTCGTGGCGATCCTGCTCGGCGCGCTCGCCGCGAACATCGGCGTCCTGCCGGGCGTGCTGCGCCCCGGGCTCGACGTCGCCGCGAAGCCGGTGCTGCGGATCGGCATCGTGCTGCTCGGCCTGCAGCTCGCGCTCGGCGACATCCTCGCCCTCGGCCCGGGCGTGATCGTGCTGATCGTCGCGGTCGTGGCGGGCGGGACCGCGGCGGGGATCCTGCTCGGGCGCGCCCTGCGCATCCCGCGCACGCAGGCGCTCCTCATCGCGTGCGGGTTCTCGATCTGCGGCGCCGCGGCCGTGGCCGCCGCGGCGGGCGCCCTCACCCCCGACCGGGAGGACGGCGAGGACGAGGAGGTCGCCACCGAGCGCTTCGAGACCCAGGTCGCGACCGCGGTCGCCCTCGTCGTGGTCTTCGGGACCGTCCTGATCCCGCTCATGCCGGTGCTCACGGGGGCGTTCGGACTCGGCGACCGCGCGGCCGGGACGTGGATCGGCGCGTCGGTGCACGAGGTGGCCCAGGTCGTCGCCGCGGGCAGCCTCGTGGGCGAGGACGCCCTGCGGGTCGCCGTGCTCGTCAAGCTCGGCCGCGTGCTCCTGCTCGCGCCGATGATCGCCCTGCTCGTGGCCGCCGAGCGGCGCGGCCGACGCCGGACCGATCCCGCCGCCGCACACGGGGCGGACGACGCCGGTGCGCGGCGCTCGGGTCCGCCTCTCGTCCCGTTGTTCGTGATCGGCTTCCTGGTCGCGGTGGCCGTCCGCTCGACGGGGCTGATCCCGACCGCGGTGCTCGACGTCGCCAAGCCGGTGCAGACGCTGTGCCTGGCCGCGGCGATGTTCGCCCTCGGCACGGGCGTGCGGATCGCGCTGCTGCGCCAGGTGGGCGGTCGGCCCGTCGTGCTCGCCGCGGCCGTGACGGTCGTGGTGGGTCTGCTCGGCGGGGCCGGGGCGCTGCTCACGAGCTGACACCGCTCTCTCTGTTGCGCTATGCGCAACGGTAGATCGCATAATGGAACGTTCTTCACGGGCGCGACAGGCCCCGCATACGGTCTGCGGAACCTGTCCACCGGTGAGGGAGGCCACATGCTCACCCAGGTCCTGGAGACCCTCGACCTTCTCGACGACCCCGCCGCGAGCGGGCCGCGCATCGTGGAGTCCCTGCGCGCCCGGAGCGACGACCCCGCCCTCGACATCACCACGCGGACCGTCGAGGGCGAGCGCGGCAGCACCGACTTCGTGAGCGTGACGATCCCGGGCTCCCAGGGCCGCCGCACGGGCGGCCCCGCCCCCACCCTCGGCGTGATCGGCCGTCTGGGCGGCATCGGCGCGCGACCCGAGCGCATCGGCTTCGTCTCGGACGGCGACGGGGCGGCCGCCGCTCTCGCCCTCGCGGCCAAGCTCGTGCAGATGCACGCCCGCGGCGACGTGCTGCCGGGCGACGTCATCGTGTGCACCCACGTGTGCCCCGACGCCCCGACCCGCCCGCACGAGCCCGTCCCCTTCATGGACTCGCCGGTCGACATGGAGATCATGAACCGGCACGAGGTGACCGACGAGATGGACGCGATCATCTCGATCGACACCACCAAGGGCAACCGCCTCATCAACCACCGCGGGATCGCCCTGTCCAACACCGTCAAGCAGGGCTACGTGCTGCCCGTGAGCCCCGACCTCGTGGCGACCTACGAGACGGTGTGCGGGATCGCCGCGCAGGTCTTCCCGCTCAGCACCCAGGACATCACGCCGTACTCCAACGGCCTGTACCACATCAACTCGATCCTCCAGCCGGCCACCGCGGCCGACGTGCCCGTGGTCGGCCTCGCGCTCACGACGGAGTCCGCGGTCGCGGGCAGCGCGACCGGCGCGAGCCACGAGACGGACATCGCGCTCGCGGCACGGTTCGCGCTCGAGGTCGCCAAGGGCTTCGGCGCCGGCACCGTCCGCTTCCTCGACGAGGACGAGTTCGCGCGGCTCGTGGAGATCTACGGGTCGGCACGGCATCTGCAGACCCCCGGCTCGACGGACTGAGACCATGCTCGACCAGGACCCCCACGACGGCGCCGCCCGCGGCGGCGAGCTCAAGACCGTGGCCCGCGCCCTCGCGGTCCTCGAGTCGTTCACGGACGACCACCCCGTGTGGGGCGTGACCGAGCTCGCCCAGCAGCTCGGGCTCGACAAGTCGCAGGTGCACCGCATCCTGACCACCCTGACCCGCCACGGCTTCACGGCGGCCGATCCCGAGACGCGCCGCTACTCGCTGGGGCTGCGTCTCGTCGAGCTCGGACGGCGGGCCGAATGGAGCCCGGGCCTGCGGACCCGCCTCGCGGTGCACGTCGACGAGCTGGCCGCGGCGACCGGCGAGAGCGCCGTCGTGTGCGTGCCCGACGGCTTCCGCTACCGCACCCTCGTCGCGCGCGACGGGCAGGGTCCCATCCGCTACAACACGGAGATCGGGCGTTCCTACCCGGGTCACCTCGGAGCCTCCGGGCATGCGATCTTCGCCCTGTTCGACGCGAGCATCGCCCACGACCTCCTGCGTGCCGAGGGCGCGGAGCCGGGCCCGGAGGCGCTCGCCGCCCTCACGGCCCGTCACGAACGCGCCCGCCGCGAGGGCTACGCGGTCTCCGACGGCGAGTTCGACCCGCGCGTGACGACCGTCGCCGCTCCCCTCGTCCTGGGCGAGCAGGTGTTCGGCTCGGTCGGCGTGCTCGGCCCACGCGGACACATGAAGGAGCCCGCCGACCGTCTCGTCGCCTACGTGCTCGCGACCGCGGGACGCATCGTCGACGAGCTCCGCACGACGCACGACCCCGCCCCCTCCCGCCTCGCCCCGAATCGAGACTGACCATGTCGTCCGCCACCCCTCAGGCCCCGGCCCCCGAGGACCAGCGCCTGCACCATCCGAGCGCCTTCGAGCCCCGCACCCTCATCGTCACGATCCTGCTCTCGGTGATCGGCGCCTACATCGGCCTGCACCTCGTGACCACCCTGGGCATCTCCGCGAACACGTCCGTGATCGGCGCGCTGATCGCGATGGTCATCGGGCGGATCGGGATCCTGGGCCTGAGCCGCTTCAAGGACGTCCACCGCCAGAACCTGGCGCAGACCGCGATCTCCGGCGCGACCTTCGCCGCGGCCAACGCGCTGCTGACCCCCATCGCGATCGCGTGGGTGTTCGGCCGCGCCGACCTCATCTGGCCGCTCCTGATCGGCGTCGCCGTGGGGCTCGGCATCGACTCCTTCGTGCTGTTCCGCGCCTTCGGCTCGCGCTTCCTCCCGGCGTCCGCGCCGTGGCCTCCCGGCGTGGCGTCGGCCGAGACCATCAAGGCCGGCGACCAGGGCGGACGGCGGGCCAAGGTGCTCCTGGGCAGCGGCGTGCTCGGCCTGCTGCTGTCGTGGTTCGGGCTCTCGGGGTCCGCCGCGGGCGTCGCCTTCATCGGCAACGTGGTCGCCCTGCTCATGCTCGGCATCGGCCTGATGATCAACCAGTACCTCACGATCCTCCCCGGCCTCGCGGACTTCTCGCTCTCGGCCGACTACATCCCGCACGGCATCATGATCGGCGCCGGGGTGGTCGCCCTGGGCCAGGCCGTCGGGATCTTCGTGCGCCGCAGGAGCCGCGCGCACGACGTCCCCGACACGGGGGCCGTCACGCCCGAGGACGACGCGCAGCCCGAGACCGGTCCCGATCCCGCCCTCGAGGTCTCGCGCTCACCGCGCGAGCTCGGCGCAGCGCTCGGCGGCGGCTTCGGCCTGTTCATGCTCGGCGCGCTGCTGCTGTCGCTCATCACGGGCATCGCGACCGACATGCCGCTCCTGGCCCTCGTCGGCTGGATCGTCTTCGCGGCCTTCGCCGCGTTCGTGCACGAGATCATCGTGGGTCTCGCGGCCATGCACTCGGGCTGGTTCCCGGCCTTCGCCGTGACCCTGATCTTCCTCGTGCTCGGGCTCATCGTCGGCCTGCCCGAGGTGCCGCTCATGGTCCTCGTCGGCTACTGCGCCGCGACCGGCCCCGCCTTCGCCGACATGGGCTACGACCTCAAGGCCGGCTGGATCCTGCGGCGCATCCACTCCCGCCACCCGGGCTATCGGGCCTACGAGCTCTCGGGCCGGCGCCAGCAGTACTACTCGTCCATCATCGGCTTCGCGGTCGCCCTGCTCATGGTCGCGCTGCTGTGGCACTCCTTCTTCGAGTCGGGCGCGATCCCCCCGGTCTCGACGGTCTTCGCCGACACCATCTCCGCCGGCCTGACCAACCCGGACGCCGTCAAGAACCTGCTGCTGTGGGCGATCCCCGGCGCGATCATCCAGATCGTCGGCGGCTCGAAGCGGCAGATGGGCGTCATGCTCGCGACCGGGCTGCTGCTGACTCAGCCCTACGCGTGCTGGCTGATCTTCCTCGCGCTCGCGATCCGGCTCGTCGTGCGGCGCGTCCGGGGCGCCGCGGCCGAGGAGGAGCTCAGCCTCGTCGGCGCCGGTCTCATCGCCGGCGACGCGATCGCCTCCCTCGGCCAGGTGTTCCGCGGCAAGTAGCCGCGCGTCCGCCGAGCCGCCCTCACCCCCCTTCGAAAGGAGCACTGTTCATGGAGGTCACGAATCGCACGGAGTCCCGTGGCGAGTACCTCGCGTTCGAGGCGTTCACGGGAGCGCGCAAGCTGATCGAGGAGATCATGTGCGTGACCGAGGGCGAGAACGTCCTCATCACGGCGGACACCTCGTCGGACATGCGGGTCGCCGAGCTCCTCGGCGGAGCGGCCAAGGCCGTCGGCGCCCACCCGGTGATCGTCCGCTACGAGACGCGCTGGCAGTCCGCCGTCGAGCCGCCGGCCCCCGTCGCCGGCGCCGCGCTCGGCGCGGACGTGTGGATCGAGCTGCAGCTGGGCTACATCATGCACTCCGAGGCCTTCCGGGCGGCGCTCGCGCGCGGCACGCGGTACACGTGCCTGACCGGGCTGGACGTGCAGATGCTCGTCGACACGGTCGGCAAGGTCGACTACGCGGGCGTGCGCGAGCTCGGCGACGCGCTCGTGGAGCTCATGAGCGCCGGCGAGGAGGTCCGCATCACCTCCGCCAACGGCACCGACATCACGGGGCGCACGGGAGACCGTCCGATCCACGTGCGCGGCATCCCCGCCGACAAGCCCGGCATGTCCGTCATGCTCGCCGGGCAGATCTCGTGGAACCCCCTCGAGGAGACCCAGAACGGCACGATCGTGTTCGACGGGGCCGTGTGGCCCCCCGACGAGATCGGCCTGATCCGCGAGCCCTTCTCGCTCACGGTCGAGAACGGCGTCGTGACCGAGGTCGTCGGCGACGGCCGCGACGCCGCGGTCTACCGCTCCTGGCTCGCCGCCCAGGACGACCCGAACATGTACCGGGTCGCGCATTGGTCGCTCGGCTACAACCCGGGCGTCACGCGCCCCACCGGGCGCATCGTCGAGGACGAGCGCGTCTTCGGCTGCGTCGAGTGGGGCATCGGCACCAAGGGGTCGTGGATCGGCGGCGAGCCGTGGGTCGCCCCCGCCCACAGCGACGGCTCGAACCTCGCCCCCTCCCTCTACGTCGACGGCGAGGCGATCGAGGAGGATGGGCGCTACGTGCACCCGGCTCTCGTCGAGATCTGCCGGCGCCTCGGCGTCGACGGCTACTGAGCGTCCGGGCGACGGACAGGACACGCGGCACGACGGAGGACCACATGACCGCATCGGCGCCCGAGCGCCTCGAGACCACGAGCCATCGGATCGACGGCCACCGCCTGCACGAGCACCGGCTGGCGGTCCCCCTCGACCACGCCCGGCCCCACGGCGGCGAGACCCTCGAGGTCTTCGCCCGCGAGGTCGTGCGCGACGGCGGCGAGGACCGGCCCCGCCTGATCTGGTTCCAGGGCGGTCCGGGCAACCGGGCCAACCGCCCCGAGTCGATCGGAGGCTGGCTCGACCGGGCGCTCGAGGAGTACCGGGTGGTCCTCCTCGACCAGCGCGGCACGGGGCTGTCGACCCCCGCCGATCGGCAGACCCTCGCCGAGATCGGCGATGCGGCCGCGCAGGCGCGGTACCTCGCGCACTTCCGGGCCGATGCGATCGTCGGGGACGCCGAGTGCCTGCGTCGGGCCCTGGGCGTGACCCGCTGGAGCGTGCTCGGGCAGTCCTTCGGCGGCTTCATCGCGACGGCGTACCTGTCCGCCGCCCCGGCCTCGCTGCGGGAGGTGCTCATCACCGCGGGCCTGCCCGCGCTCACGGGCGCGCCCGACCGCGTCTACGAGCTCACCTTCGCCCAGACGGCGCGGCGCAACGGGGAGTTCGCGCAGCGGTACCCGCAGGACGCGGCGACCCTGCGCGACGTCGCGGCGCACCTGCGGGAGACCGACGAGCGCCTGCCGAGCGGAGAGCGGCTGTCGGTGCGCCGGCTGCTGCTCCTCGGCATCGCGCTGGGATCCGCGACGGGCCTCGAGGGCCTGCACTACCTGCTCGAGGACCCGTTCACGACGGTGCACGGGTCCCGGCGACTGCGCGAGCGCTTCCTGCGGGAGGTCGGGGCGAAGGTCTCCTTCGCCGGCAACCCGCTGTACGCCCTCCTGCACGAGACGATCTACGCGCAGGGGGCGGCGTCCGAGGGGGCCACCCGCTGGAGCGCCGAGCGGGTGCGCGCACAGCTGCCGGCCTTCGACCCCGACCTCGACGCGCCCCTGCTGACGGGCGAGCACATCTTCCCGTGGCAGTTCGAGGAGGACCCGGCTCTCGTGCCGCTGCGCGAGACGGCGCATCTGCTCGCCGAGCGCGAGGACTTCCCGGCCCTGTACGACCCCGAGGTGCTCGCGCACAACGAGGTCCCGGTCGCGGCGGCCGTGTACCACGACGACATGTTCGTGCCGCGCGAGCTGTCCCTGCGGACGGCGGCCTCGACCCGCGGGCTGCGTCCTCTCATCACCAACGAGTACCAGCACGACGGCATCCGGGTGGACGGACGGCACCTGCTCGACCGTCTCCTGACCACCCTGCGGCGATGAGGACGTCGTCCGCCGCCGACCGGAAGGAGGACCGATGCGACTCGGCCTCGTGACCATCGGGCAGGCGCCGCGCGCGGACCTGTCCGAGGACCTGCACGCCCTGCTGCCGGCCGAGGCCGAGGTGACCGAGCACGGCGCGCTCGACGGGCTCACCGGGGCGGAGATCGCCGCCCTGGCGCCGCGCCCCGGGGAGTCCGCGCTCACCTCGCGCCTGCGCGACGGCGGCTCTGCGGTCTTCGGGCACGACCAGGCGGTGCCTCTCGTCGAGCAGGCCGTCGGCCGGGCCGAGGCCTCCGGGGCCGATGCCACCCTGCTGCTGTGCTCGGGCGAGTTCCCCGCGGTCCGCCACGGGCGACCGCTCTTCCTCACCGAACGTCTCGCCCACGATGCGACGGCGAGCCTGCTGCGCGGGCTCGGCTCGGACCGGCTCGGGATCGTGAGGCCGCTCCCGGAGCAGACAGCCGAGGCCCTGCCGCAGTGGGGGCACTCCATCGGTGTCCGACCGGTCGCGGTGAGCGCCGCGAGCCCCTACACGGGGACGCGGGAGGAGATCGCGGCGGCGGCCCGCGAGGTGGCGCGGACGAGCGACCTCGTGGTGCTCGACTGCATCGGCTTCGACGAGGAGATGCGGCGGGCCGCCGTGGCGGCGGGCGACGGGACCCCCGTCGTGACCGTGCGCGGTCTGGCGCTGCGCGTGCTCTCGGCGATGCTCTGAGCAGGAGCAGGTGCAGGTGCGGGAGCAGGAGCGCGCGCGACTCCACGCTCGGGGCGACGTCCTGGCGCTGCGCCGCAGATGCGAAGAGCCCCCGCAGCGCGTGGCGCTGCGGGGGCTCCGGTGGGCGACGGGAGGTGTCCCGTCGCGAGACGATCAGGCGAAGGCCGGCATGTCGACGAAGTGGCCGAGGAAGCGGGTGAGCTCCGGCTCGGAGAAGTCGTCGATGACGACGATGCCTGCGCGCAGGGACTTGGACGAGCGCACGGCAGCCTTGATGTCGGCGACGCTGTGGCGGCCGACGGCCAGCACCTGGATGCCGGAGACGGGGGTGCGCGAGAGGTCGACGGCGCCGTTCTCGAGGCGCACGCTGTGGGACGTCGCCATGCGGGCGACGCCTGCGTAGACGGCGTCGCGGAGGGCGGCGCTCGGGGTCGAGATCTCGATCGAGACGACCGGGAACCGGTCGGCCGCGAGACGGTCGGCGAAGAACTGATCCAGCTCGATGTGATCCATGAGGACTCCTTCAATGGGTGGCGATCTGATGCGACAGCGCCATTGATGGCCGCACGGCGACGGGTCTTGCGGACCGATCTCCTGGAACCACACTAGAGCGCCGGTTGTTCCCCGGTCTGCATGGTTCACATCTCCTTCACCATGGCGTCGCCCACATGGATCAGACCATTACGCAACAGAGGCGGCTATCCCGTGAGCAGGCTGAATCGCCGCCGAGAGGGGCTCCCCGCACCTCGCGGCACGGCCCGGAGGAGGCGCCGCGGACCGGGGATCCGGAAAACCCCCAGCTCACCGCCGCCCACAGGATCGATCCGCCTCGGCAGGAATTCCCGCCCGCCATGTCAGAACGGCGGCGGGCCGAGATCATCGTCGGGCCGAGCGGCGTCGTTTCCCTGGGAATGCCCGGGGAACGGCGGATCGCCGTGACGACCCTTCGGCAGCTCGATCGGGCGGGAATCAGCACCTTCGGAGGACCCCTCGCCGTGATGCACGTCTCGCGGTCTGTGCAGATGAGGCGCGCACAGGGGCTCGTCCGGGGGTGCGATCGGCAGCTCCCGACCGTCCGCCGGCGGATCCACGGCTCCCCGATCGTCCTGCCGGCCGCCGGGCTCGCCCGGTCGCTGCTCCTCGCGTCCCCGCTCCTCGCGTCGCTGCTCCTCGCGTCCCGGCTCCTCGTGCCGTCGTCGACGCTCGAGCTGTTCGTGAAGCCGCCAATGGTGCTCGAGCTCGACGGCGATCCGCGCCGACCAGAGGTCGGTGTCGTCGGGCACGTCGACCGAGGTGCCCGCACCCAGTTCCCAGCGGGTGACCCCTCGGGCGCGATCGGCGGTGGGCAGGCGGGAGGGATCGAGGCGCCCGAGCGTCTTGGCGAGATGATGCTGCCAGCACAGCAGATGGAGGTTCTCGACCTCGGTCCTGCCGCCCGCTGCGGGGTCGGCGTGGTCGTACTCCTCGATGTGGTCGCACTCCGAGGCCCAGGACACGGGCCGCGCGCAGCCGGGGACCGCACATGTCCCCTGGCGATGGCGGAGGTGCTCGAGCATGGCCGAGGTGGGCTGATACCTCTCCTGCCGCGCCGGGAGATAGGCGCCGGTCACCGGGTCGGTCAGCACCCGGTACCAGGTGCTCTCCCCACCGGCGAGGGACCGCGCCATCGCCGCGGGGATGGGCACGGTTCCGTCGAGCAGTCCTGGCTCGTCCCCGGCGCCGAGCAGGGTGGTGGACGGGATGGTCACGCCGATCCGGAACCGCGCGGCGGGCACCTCCACCCCACCGGTCTGCAGCACCGATCGGGTCGCGATCTCGTAGCGCAGGCGCGCGAGGGACATCGCTCGTCCGCTCGTCGCCACAGAGCCGTCATCGAAGGGGAGGGCCGCATCGCACCCCTCGATGCCGGGACCCTCGGGGGCGGAGAGGGCATGACGCTGGGCCGCCTGCACGGCCCGGGCCGCGGCGTCCAGGCGGATCGCCAGGGACCTGATCTCCGGGACCGGCCCGAGCACCCGCAGGCACGCGAGCCCCTCCTCGTCCACAGGAGTCACCTCGACCCGGCGGCGCGCCTCGGGCGTCTGCTCGGCGGCGAGTGGCCCGCGGGAGCGGGCCTGCGCGACGATCAGGCCGAGCTGCCGGGTGAACTGCTCGGCCGTGATCGCCAGATCCCACGACGCGACCTCGGCATCGACATCGACCCGCTGCGCGGGGGTGAGGTCCCGGGTCCGCTGGAGCACCCGTGACATCCACGGCACGGGAAGCTCGCCGGCCGCCAGCCGGACGTGCAGCTGCGGCAGCTCGGTCACGACGACGTGCGCCTGACGGATCCGCCGGTGGGCCACGTGCTCGGTGACGCGCAGCGCGAGGGCGACCCGGAGGTCCGCTTCATCGGCCTCGCCGGGATCGCTGCCGGGAGCATCGGGGTCCACCCAGAAGCGTGCGAGAGAGGTCATCTCCACAGCCAGGCGCCGCGACGCGGCCACCGCCTCGTCCCACAGCTCCCGCAGGTCGTCGGACAGCACCAGGTCGTCCAGCGTGCCCGCTCGCGCGGCGAGACCACGCCGGGTCAGCGGGGACAGACGGTGCCGCCGGTTCGTCCTCCAGTCCCGCACCATGACCACCCCCTTCGAACACCTGTTCGATCTCAGGATAGGGCGGCGGCCCGACATTCGGGAGAGCCGGGCTTCACCTGTGGACAACTCAGCCCGCGGAGGAGACGAGGGGCTCGCGAGAGCGAGGTGTGCCGCACGAAGGGAGCAGGGAGGCGGAGCGCGGGGACAACACGCCACACATGCCACATGCCCGCTCACGGACCCAGA
Organism: Brachybacterium huguangmaarense; assembly: GCF_025725725.1. Taxonomy (NCBI): domain Bacteria; kingdom Bacillati; phylum Actinomycetota; class Actinomycetes; order Micrococcales; family Dermabacteraceae; genus Brachybacterium; species Brachybacterium huguangmaarense. Next base: position 2,229,166 of record NZ_CP107020.1, on the reverse strand, counting down.
TCGCCGTGCCACGGTCCGCCACGGGGCAGGACCGTCCGCCACAGGGCAGGACCGACGTCCGCCGCGGCCACCGCCCCGTCTGCCGCGACCGCCTTCCCGACCCCCGCGCTACGCCTCGAGACGCTCGGCCCAGGCCGGTGCGGCGCGCAGGAGGCGTTCGAGGCCCTGCTCGCCCAGCAGGGCCGCACGCCCCGGCTCCGCGGCCGGGTCCTGCGGCCGCTCCGCGCGGGGATGGGCCAGCAGGGTCGTGCCGCGCGCGTCGGCGAGCGCGTACCCGAGCTGGGTCCACGCCCCCGCGAAGGCCTCGAGCTCGCGCTCGAGCCGCGCCGGGTCGACCACGAGTGTGAGCTCCACGCCGCTCTCGCGGGCGTCGGCGATCGTCTCCCACACCCGGCGCCCCGCCGAGGTCTCCAGTCTCGGCGCCGCGGCGGGAGAGACGGCGAGGGAGCGCCAGCCCGCCGTGCGGGCGGCGGCGATCAGGTCCGCGTCGGCGGGCAGGGCGAGGGTCAGTCCGCTCGCGTCGAGACCCGCGGCCGCGGTCAGCTCCTCGCGCAGCGTCTGCCAGCGGGCGCCGATCTCCGGGGCGGCGAGCGCCCGATGGCGGCGATACCCGGACGCGGTGGGCACGGCGCCGCGGTGCACGGCCCCGACCCCGTCCTCGCGCACGAGCACCGCGGGCGTCGCGCCGGGCACGCGGTCGGTCACGAGCGCGATCCGCTCGGCGAGACCCTCGGCGAGCAGCGAGGGCAGGTCGCGGAGGGCGCCGGTATCGGCGAGGGTGCGCTCCCCCGAGGGCAGGAAGGTCGCGGCGGCGAGCGTGAGGGGGCCGAGCGTCGTGGTCACGAGCGGTCCGCTGTACTCGAGCAGGGCGATACGCGCGGCGTCGAGCAGGCGGTCGGCGAGCTCCCGCGCGCGCTGCCAGGCGTGCGAGGTCCCGGCGCCGAGCCGCCAGCCGTAGCTCGTGAGGTCGCCCGTGGTCCCCGCGAGCAGGGACAGCGAGGCGGGCAGCACGTGGTCGGCACTCTCGGTGCCGAGCGCGGCGGGCAGGTACAGGCGGGCAGCGATCTGCTCCTCGAGGTCGTCGCCCAGGAGCGACCGCAGGCGCACGAGGGCGTCGAGGGCCGCGTCCCCCGTGCCCTCGAGACCGCGGGGATCCGGCGCGACGCGGAACGTGCCGTCGCCCGTCACGGTGAGGAGCGGCGCGCTCACGCGTGCCTCTCGAGGGTCGCGGAGGCGAGCACCCGGTCGCCGTCGTACAGGACGAGGGTCTGCCCCGGCGCGACGCCGCGCACGGGGGCGACCAGGCGCACACGCAGCACGCCCTCGCCGTCCGTGGGCACCGCCTCGACGATGCCCGGGGTCGCCTCGCCGTGGGCGCGGATCTGGGCCGTGACCTCCCGCCCGGGGGCGATCGGCTCGAAGCCGACGACGTCGCGGGCCACGAGCTCGCGACGGGAGAGCAGCTCGGCGGCGCCGACGACGACCTGGCGCGAGGCCGGGTCGACGTCGAGCACGTAGCGGGGCCTGCCGTCCGGGGCCGGGCGGGAGAGCCCGAGCCCCTTGCGCTGTCCGACGGTGAAGCCGTGGGTCCCATCGTGCTCGCCGAGCACGGTGCCGTCGGCGTCGACGATCTGGCCCGGATCGCTGCCCAGATGACGGGAGAGGAAGCCGCGCGTGTCCCCGTCGGCGACGAAGCAGATGTCGTAGCTGTCGGGCTTGGTCGAGACGCCGAGCGAGCGGGCGCGGGCCTCCTCGCGCACGGCCTGCTTGTCCTCGAACTCGCCGAGGGGGAAGAGGGCACGGCCGGTCGCGTCCGGCCCCATCACGGCGAGCACGTAGCTCTGGTCCTTGGGCAGGTTGCGCGAGCGGTGCAGCGAGGGGGCGCCGTCCGGGCCGTCCGTGCCGATGCGCGCGTAGTGCCCCGTGCACACGGCGTCGAAGCCCAGGATCCGGGCGCGCTCGAGGAGGGAGGCGAACTTGATGCGCTCGTTGCAGCGCACGCACGGGTTGGGGGTGCGTCCCTGCGCGTACTCGGACAGGAAGTCCTCGACCACGAGGTGGTGAAAGTCGTCGGACAGGTCCCACACGTAGTACGGGATGCCGATGCGCTCGGCGGCGCGGCGGGCGTCGGAGGCGTCCTCGACCGTGCAGCAGCCGCGCGAGCCGGAGCGGGTCTGGGCTCGCGACTTCGACAGGGCCATATGCACGCCGACGACGTCGTGACCGGCCTCCGCGGCGCGTGCGGCGGCCACCGCGGAGTCCACGCCGCCGCTCATCGCTGCCAGCACCTTCATGTCCGTCCGCTCCTGTGTCCCGGGTCGTGGTCGCGCCCTGGCCGGGCACCCGGCGCAGTCTACGACCGTGCGCACGAGGCCCGGGCGGCGCCGGGCTCAGCGGGTGAGGGACGCGACGGCGCGCGAGCGCTCGAGCACCTCGGGCAGGGCGGCGAGCACCCGGGCGACGTCGTCCTGGGTGCTCGTCCAGCCGAGCGACAGGCGCAGGGCTCCGCGGGCGAGGTGCTCGGGCACGTGCATCGCCTCGAGGACGGGGCTCGCCTGGGTGACGCCCGCGCTGCACGCCGATCCGGCCGAGGCGTCGATCCCCCGCTCGTCCAGCAGGTACAGGAGCGACTGCGCGTCGGCGCCGGGGAAGAGCACGTGCACGACGTGGTCGGCGACGTCGACCCCGTCGCCGGCCGTGAGGCGGGCGCTCGGGTCGAGCGCGCGGATGCCCGCCCGCAGTCGGGCGCCGAGGTCGCGCAGCCGGGCCCGCTCGGCCTCGGCGTCCCCGAGAGTCTCGTGGAGGGCCGCGGCGAGGGCCGCGGCGTGCGGGGCGTCGAGGGTCCCCGAGCGCACCCCGCGCTGCTGTCCCCCGCCCGCGCTCTGCGGCACGAGCGGCACGTCGGGGTCGGCCACGAGCAGGCCCACCCCGACGGGCGCCCCGATCTTGTGGCCGGTCATCGTCATGAGCGGGACCGCGCCGGGGGCGGGCAGGTCCGCGTGCCCGACGGCCTGCACGGCGTCGGTGTGCACGAGGGTGCCGTGGCCCCGGGCGATCGCGGCGAGGCCCTCGACGTCCTGGAGGATCCCCGTCTCGTTGTTGGCGAGGGCGAGAGTCATGAGCCCGACGCGGCCGTCGGCGAGCGCCTCGTCGACGGCGCCGGGGTCCAGGCGGCCGTCCGCGTCGACCGGGAGCTCGCGCACCTCATGGGAGGTGCCGAGGGCCCGCGCGGCCTCGAGGGTCGCGGGGTGGTCGGTCGCGCAGACGGCGACCGCGGTGCGGGTGGGGTCGGCGGCCAGGGCGCCGAGCGCGCCGCCGCGCACGGCGAGGTTGTCCGCCTCCGTGCCGCCCGAGGTGAGCACGAGCCACGTGCGCGGCACGCCGAGGTCCGCTGCGATCGAGTCGAGCGCGTCGTCGAGCGCCGCGCGGGCCCGCCGCCCCGACGCGTGGATCGAGGTCGGGTTGCCGAGGACGTCCGCGGTCGCGAGGTAGGCCTCGCGCGCGCTCGGGCGCAGCGCCGTGGTCGCGGCGTGGTCGAGGTAGGCGCGGGGCGCGCGGTCGGCGCTCACCATGGCTTCGCCGGGTTCTGCGAGGCGCCGTCGTCGGACTCGTCGCCCTCGCCCTGGTTGGCGCTCTGGTTGCGCTCCTCGAGCTGGTCCTGCTTGTCCTGGTCGTCGCTGTCGCCTGGGGTCGGCGCCTCCTCGGGCGGCTCCGTGCCCGACGGGTCGTCGTGCTTGGGGTCGTTGTCGTCGCGCTCGTCGGTCTGGGGCGCGGAGCCCTCGTCCTGGTCGCCCTCGCGCTCGCCGCGCCCGGACTCCTCGTCGGCCTGCTTGCGCTTGTCCTCGATGCGCTTGCCGTTGTCGCCGGTCGTGCCCTCGTCCTCGTTGCCCTGGCCGCCTCCGCCGCCCTGGCCCTGCCCCTCGCCGCCTCCGCCGCCGCCCGCGCACGGCGCGAGCAGCTGCTCGGCCTCGTAGAGACGGTCGCCGCGCTCGGTGGGATCCTCGATCCGGTCGGCCTGGCGCTCGATGGAGATCGCGAGGTTGTTGAGGATCTTGCACTGGGCGTGCAGGGGATGGTTGAGGTCCGAGGCCTTCTCCCAGTCGCTCAGCGCGATCCGCAGCTCCTTCTCGGCGGCGGCGTCGTCGCCCTGCTGGAGCAGGTTCGTGCCGCGCGTGAGATGGGGCAGGTAGGGCTCGAACCAGTTGACGACCCCGAGCGGTCCGAGCCGCTCGACGGCCGTGGGGTAGTCGCCGTCGTCGTAGGCGGAGGTCGACCACGCCTGGGTGAGCGGCATCGACACGAACTTGATCGCGAGCAGGCCGAGCACGAGCAGCGGCAGGGCGAGGATCGCGAAGACGATCCGTCGCAGGCGCCGCAGGCGACGGGTGTCGATGCCGAAGTCGCGCGGGCGCCGGGGCTCGGGCTGCGCGAGCGTCTCGGGCACGTCGGCGTCGGGAGTCTCGGGACGGTCGGTGGCGGGTGCAGTCATGGTCCCCCCTCGGATCCGGAGCGGGTGAAGTCGGTGCGCTCGATGCGGCGCGGGAGCCGGTAGGTCATCTCCCCGAGCTCCCAGATGAACAGCAGGGCGAGCGGGATCGCCGCGATCCAGTACCAGTCCTCGAACGACGGCGCGCGCCGGCTGCTCGTGGACGGGATGGAGCGCAGCGTGATGCCCTCCATGGTCGCCGAGAGGTCCTGCCCGGGCTCGGTGCGGTGGAGGTAGGGCACGCCCAGCTGCTGAGCGATCGTCTGCAGCTGCTTCTCGTCGATCTTCGAGATGCCGCGGGCGCCGGAGGAGTCGGTGATGTACTGGCCGGCGTCGGGGCCGCCGGTCGTCTTCATGGGGCCGCCCTGCGCGGTGCCGTAGCCGAGCACGCCGCCCCCGTCGACGAACTGGGCGGCGGCGCTGAAGGTCTCGGACTCCTGAGAGTCGGTGTTCTCGCCGTCGGACAGGACGTACACGAGGACCGAGGACTCGGGGTCGTCCCGCTTGGCCTCGGAGACCGCGCTCAGCAGGGTGCTGAGCGGACGGTCCACGTTCGAGCCCTTCGAGTAGGCGGTCGGCTCGACCGTGAGGGTGTCGATCCAGGCGTCGAGGGCGCCGGCGTCGGTCGTGAGCGGGAGCTGCTGGGTCGCGCTCGAGTCGAAGCTGATGATCGAGTAGCGCGAGCCCTCGGTCATGCCGGCGATCGCGCGCATGTCGTCCTTGACGCCGTCGAGCCGCGGCGTGTCGCCGTCGTAGTCCTCGGCGTTCATGGAGCCGGTCCGGTCGACCACGAAGAACACGTTGGCGTTCATCCGATGGGTCTGCTCGGTGTCCAGCGGGGTCGCGGGGCGGATCGCGACCACGAGCAGCAGGAGCACCATGAGGGCGCGGCGCAGCCAGGCCAGGCGCTGGCGCGGCCGGCGCACGAGCAGCACGACGGTCGCGGCGAGCAGCGGCACGAACAGGACGATCGTGAGCCACAGCGGGATCAGGTGCTCGGCGCGCAGCATCAGCGCGACCTCCATCCCGCGAGGATGACGCCCAGGACCGCCAGGAAGCTCACGACCCAGCCGAACAGCGGGTGGTCGGTGCGGATCAGGGTCGGTGTCGCCCCCATCTCGGCCGCCTGCGTCTTCTGGATCTGGTTGAGGATCGAGGGGATCGCGTTCGGGTCGCTCGAGGAGAAGAAGTGGCCGCCGTGGCCCTCCGTGACCTGCTTGAGCTCGTCGGCGCACGTGCTCGAGCACTCCGAGGCGCCGGGGTAGAACGTGTAGAGGGTGATGTCGCGCTGGTCGAGGGTCGAGGCGGCCTCGTCGAGCGAGTAGATCGGATCGCCGTTGACCTCGTTGTCGGTGGCCAGGATGATCGACCGGCTCCGGTCCTGCTCGGCGTGGTCGAACTCCTGGGCGCACGCCGCGAGGCCGTCGGGCACGAGAGAGGCCTGGTCGTCCAGTCCGCGGGTGCCCGCGATGAAGTCCGCGAACTGGCGCCGCTTGTCCGCCGAGTACTCGCGCGTGCCCATCCGGTAGCCCTGCTCGTCGAAGTCGATCGCCTGGGCGTCGGCCGACAGCTCCCGATGGATCAGGTCGTAGTCGTTGGTCAGCGGGAAGGCCGTGCGCGAGGTCGAGTTGAAGATCGACAGGGCCACCCGCTCGCCCTCGAAGGAGTCGACCATGTCGGCGAAGGTCGACAGGATCTCGGTGTCGTACTGGTACATCGACCCCGAGATGTCCAGGCACAGCACGATGTCGCGGTTGGCGAAGGCCGGGGTCTGCACGCGCTCGGTCGCGACGCGGCCCGAGAGCACGGACGAGCCGACCAGGCCCAGCACGGCGATCACCACGAGCAGCACGCGCAGGAGTCGGGCGGTCGACTGGGAGCGCGCGAAGCTCGGCACGCGCTCGAGGAACTCGGAGTTGGCGACGACGACGGGTGCGCGCCGCGTCGAGCGCCGGTTCCAGAAGGCAATAGCCCACACCGCGACGCCGGCGACGAGCAGCAGCAGCGTCACCCACCACAGGCTCATGACCACGACCGGACCACCCCCCGGGCGCGTCGCAGGGACTCGGCGAGCTGGCGCTCGCTCGCGCGTGCGAACTCGGGCTCGTAGAGGTCGGCCACGAGGCGCCCGACCTCCCGGGTGCGGGCGTCGGCGAGCAGGGTCGTGACGTCCTGGCTGGTCACGTCGAAGCCCGTGGTGCGGCGCACGAAGCGCCGCATGACGCCCGTGAGCTCACGGTGGGCGGCGCGCGCGTCGAGCTCGCCCTCGTCGAAGCGGTCGCCGATGTCGTTGACCGCGCGCAGGAACTCGGCCTTGAGGGTCTCGATGTCGCTCGGCCGCGCCCGGTAGGCGGCGCGCTCGACGACCGCGCGCGTCACACGGAGCGTGCCGAGCACGAGGGCGAGCATCACGAGCACGCACAGCACCGCGAGGATGAGCCACGCGATCGAGTACTGGGGCGGGTCGATGATCTGGGGTCCGTCAGCGATGGTCACGGCGGAACTCCCTGCGTCGCAGCAGCGTGACCATGTCGTCGACCACGGTCGTCTCGCCCTGGGTGACCAGGTGGGAGACGTGCAGGTGGTCGAGCATGCCGGAGATCGCGTCCCGGCGGCCGGTGCGGTAGGCCTGCACGTCGCGCCGCACCCGGGCCGAGGACCGCGAGATCGAGGAGATCTCGCGCGGGGTGTTGACGTCGACGACGTCGTGGTCGAGGTCGTCGGCGAGCAGCGGGTCGGCGTCCGCGATCCGGATCACGAGGAGGTCGTGGCGGGTCGTCAGGCGCCGCAGCATCGAGAAGTCCTCGAGGGCGGGGTGCGCCTCGTCGGTGATGATCGTCATGAGCGAGGCGTGGCGGGTCACGCGGAAGGCGCGCTCGAGCAGCCACGCGCTGTCGGGGGCCGGGGAGGCGGTGTCCGTGCTCTGCTGGATGGTGCGCAGCAGCAGCTCGAGGTGCCCGTCGGAGGAGCGCGAGGGCAGCTGCACGGGCCCGGCGGGGCTGCCGGCGACGAGGCCCACGAGGTCGCCGTTGGTCTGGGCGAGGAAGCACACGAGCCCCGCCGCGAGGATCATCGCCTCGCGCTTGGAGGTGCCGTCGGCCGCGGTCGCCGCCATCGCGTCGGAGGTGTCGGCGACGATCGAGAGGTGGCGCACCCGCTCCTCGTTGAACTGGCGGATGAGGGGCTCGCCCGAGCGGGCCGTGGCCTTCCAGTCGATGTCGGAGATCTTGTCGCCGGGCTGGTAGAACTTCAGGTCGTCGAAGTCCTCGCCGCTGCCCTTGAACATCGAGCGGCCGCGGCCCTGGATCAGGCCCCGCGCGCGGCGCGAGGTGTGCAGGTCGACCTTGGCCTTGACCCGGGTCAGCAGAGAGGCGGCCATGCGGTCAGGGCATCGGCACGGCGCGGAAGACCGCGTCGATGATGGTCTCGGGCGACACGCCGCCGGCGAGCGCGTCGAAGGTGAGCACGAGGCGGTGGCGCAGCACGCCATAGCGCATGGCGCGCACGTCGTCGGGCGTGACGTAGTCGCGGCCGTGGATGAGGGCGTGGGCCTGGCCCACCCGCATGAGCGCGAGGGAGCCGCGGGGGCTCGCGCCGACCCGCACCGACTGGGTCAGGTTGGGCACGGGCCGGGGGCCCGAGCCGCGCGTCGTGAAGACCAGGTCGACGATGTAGCGCTTGACGGCCTCGTCGACGTAGACCTGGTCGACGGCGCGCTGGAGGAAGCGGATGTCGTCCAGGGTGACCGCGGCCGACGGCGCCTGCTGGGGCGCGGCGAGGGTCCCGGCCGTCGAGCGGTCGAGGATCTCGTGCTCCTCGCCGGGCCGCGGATAGGTCAGCACCTCCTTGATGAGGAAGCGGTCCATCTGCGCCTCGGGGAGGACGTAGGTACCCTCCTCCTCGATCGGGTTCTGGGTCGCGAGCACCATGAACGGCTCGGGGAGGCGGTGGATCTCGCCGCCGATCGAGGTCTGGCGCTCCTGCATCGCCTCGAGCATGGCCGACTGGGTCTTGGCGCTCGAGCGGTTGATCTCGTCGAGCAGCACGATGTTGGCGTGCACGGGGCCCAGCTGCGTCGTGAACGTGCCGGAGCCGTAGTTGAAGATCTGGGTGCCGATGATGTCGTTGGGCATCAGGTCCGGCGTGCACTGGATGCGGTGGAAGGAGCCGCCGATCGCCGACGCGAGAGCCGAGGCGGCGGTCGTCTTGGCCAGGCCGGGCACGGACTCGAGCAGCACATGGCCGCCGGCTGCGAGCGAGGCCAGCAGGGTCAGCCGCAGGTTCTCCTGGCCCACCACGCGTGAGCCGAAGACCCCGGAGATCGCGGTGACGATCGCACCGGACCGCTCGAGGTCCTGCACGCGCAGGGCGGGCGTCGCCGGGGTGAAGCTGCGGCCCGAGCGCACGGGAGCGCTCGCGCGCCGGGGATCGTCGTGGCGTGCCTGGATGGGCTGACTCATCTGTCCGTGCGCTCCCCGTGGTGCTGTGGATCATCGGTGCGGCCGGCCCGTGGCCCGGCCGCGCGGCATCGCCGTGCGGGTCGGCTCACCCGCCGTCGCGACGCACCGATCCTAGCGTCCGGGCCCGAGGCCGCGCCGGGAGGGGCCGCCGCGCGCCGGGTCCTGATGTCGCACCGGCCCCCGGCGGGTGGCAGGATTCTGCGCGTGTCACCGCGCCCCGCCCCCGCCCTCGTCGGTCCTGCCGTCGGCCCGCCTCCTCCCCCAGCGGAGCCGGGCCTGCACGTCGACGCGTCCGGGCACGGCACGTTCGGCGTGCACGCCCCGCGGGCGCAGGCCGTGGACCTGTGCGTGCGCCACGGCGCGTTCGAGCACCGGATCCGCCTCGACCGCTTCGACGGCGGCATGTGGTGGGGTGACGTCGAGGGGCTGACCCCCGGCACGCACTACGGGCTGCGCGTGTACGGTCCCTGGGACCCGGGCGCGGGTTGCTTCGCGAACCCGCACAAGGTGCTGCTGGACCCGCGCGGCGTCGCGGTCTCCCACTCGTCCCCGCTGCTGTCGAGCATGTTCGGCCACGAGGTCGACGCCCTGCTGCGTCCCGTCGCCGAGGGGCCGCTGCGCATGAGCACCGACGACAACGCCGACCAGGCCGTGTGGTCGGTGGTGGGGAGCCCGCACGTGCCCGTCGGCCGGGAGGGCGCCCCGCGCACCCCGTGGGGCACGACCGTGCTGTACGAGGCGCACGTGCGCGGCTTCACGGCGCTGCATCCCGACCTGCCGCCCGAGCTGCGCGGCACCTACGCGGGTCTCGGCCACGACGTCGTCACCCGGTACCTGCGGGACCTCGGGGTCACGGCGATCGAGCTGCTGCCGATCCACGCCGCGATGGACGAGGCCCATCTGGCCCGCACGGGCCTGACCAACTACTGGGGCTACTCGACGCTGTCCTACTTCGCCCCCGAGCCCTCGTACGCGACCCGGCGCGCCCAGGAGGCGGGCCCCGGCGCGGTGCTCGAGGAGGTCCGCGCCATGGTCCGCTCCCTGCACGCGGCGGGGATCGAGGTCATCTGCGACGTCGTCTACAACCACAGCGCCGAGGGCGGCGCCGACGGCCCGTCGCTGAGCCTGCGCGGCCTCGACGCCGCCGACTACTACTGGATGGACCACGGCTCGTTCGTGGACTTCACGGGCACCGGCAACAGCCTGAACATGCGATCGGGCCACGTGGTGGACCTGATCCTGGCCTCGATGCGCCACTGGGTCCAGGACTTCGGGATCGACGGCTTCCGCTTCGACCTCGCGGCCACGCTGGGCCGCGACGACCGCGGCTTCCGCGCCGACCATCCGCTGCTGCGCGCGATCACGACCGATCCCGTGCTGCGCGACGTCAAGCTCATCGCCGAGCCGTGGGACGTGGGCGGCTACGGCTGGCGCACGGGCGGCTTCCCGCCCCCGTTCGCCGAGTGGAACGACGCGTTCCGCAACGACGTGCGGTCGTTCTGGCTCGAGGATCCGGGCCGGCGCGAGCGCACCGGGACCACCCAGATCGGCGGGGTGCGCGACATCGCGACCCGGCTCGCGGGGAGCGAGGACGTCTTCGCCCGTCACGACCCGCCGGGCCTGGCGCCGGACCGCCACCTGCGCGCCCCGTGGGCGTCCGTGAACTACGTGACCGCGCACGACGGCTTCACGCTGCGCGACCTCACCGAGTACGAGACCAAGCACAACCTCGCCAACGGCGAGGACAACCGCGACGGCACGAGCGACAACCGGTCGTACAACCACGGTCACGAGGGGCCGCTCGACGCGAGCGTGCCCGACGCCGACCGGATCGCGGCACGGCGGCGGCGCAGCGCCCGCTCGGTGATGGCGACCCTCCTGCTGGCCTCGGGCACCCCGATGATCACGGCCGGCGACGAGGCCCTGCGCACGCAGGGCGGCAACAACAACGCCTACTGCCAGGACACCCGGATCTCGTGGGTCTCGTGGGACCGCGACGAGCACGAGCTCGCGATGGTCGAGGTGACGCGGGCCCTGCTGGGTCTGCGCCGGCGCTTCCAGCGCCTGCGCCCGGTCGAGTTCCTGCGCGACGCCGACCCCGAGAGCCCCGCCAAGAACCAGATCGCCTGGTTCGGGCCGGACGGCGAGCCGCTGCGGCACGAGGACTGGTTCGACGCCCATCGCGACACGCTCCAGATGCTGCGCCCCGGCGCCCCGGGCGAAGGGCATCTCGTGGTCGTCGTCAACGGCGCCCGCATGACCAAGCAGGTGCGCCTGCCGGGGGCCCCGTGGTCGGGCGGCGAGGTCTCGGTGCTCTTCAGCTCGGCGGACGAGACGGCCCAGGAGCCCTATGTCTGCACGGGCGCGGACAGCTCGCTCCTCGAGGTCCCGGCGGGCACCGTGGTCGTCCTGCTGATCGGCGGGGACGCGGAGGCGCTCGATCCTCTAGGGTGAATCTCGCCGAAGCTTCCGACGAGGGGGGAGACGCCATGTCCCAGCCCACCGATCCGCCGCGCTCCGCCGCCTCCCAGGCAGCCGGACAGCGCCCGTCCCCCTGGTCCGCCGGGGTGGGACGCGTCCCGATCATGGGGGTCTCCCCCGTGGTCGACGGGGGCCGGTTCCCGGCTCGCGCCACGGTCGGCGAGACCGTGCCCGTGGGGGCCAACGCCTTCCGCGAGGGGCACGACGCGATGGGCGTGCAGGTCGTGCTCACGGCCCCGGACGGGAGCGAGCACTCCCGCTCGCCGCTCACGTCGACCAACCCGGGCCTGGACCTGTGGGCCGGCTCGGTGCGGCCGGACGCCGAGGGCCCCTGGACCTTCTCGATCGAGGCCTTCTCCGCGCCGTACGACACCTGGGTGCACAACGCCGAGATCAAGGTCCCGGCCGGCATCGACACCGATCTCATGCTCACCGAGGGCGTGCACGTGCTCACGCGCGTCGTCGAGGAGGCGGAGGCCGGCGCCCGGCCTGCCGCGGATGCGACCCTCGCCCGGGCGGCGATCGACTCCCTGCGCAATCACGCGCTGTCGCCCGAGTCCCGCCTCGCGCCGGCCATCGCCGCCGATCTGCGCGAGGTGCTGCATCAGCGCCCCCTTCGCGACGGCGTCACGGTGAGCGGCCCCCACGCGCTCGTGGTCCAGCGCCCGCGCGCCCTGTACGGCTCGTGGTACGAGTTCTTCCCGCGCTCCGAGGGAGCCCGCTTCGACGCCCAGCACGGCGGCTGGATCTCCGGCACCCTGCGCACCGCGGCCGGGGCTCTCGACCGGATCGCCGCGATGGGCTTCGACGTCGCCTACCTGACGCCGATCCACCCGATCGGCACGACGTTCCGCAAGGGCCGCAACAACACCCTCGAGGTGCATCCCGGGGACCCGGGCTCGCCGTACGCGATCGGCTCGGCCGACGGCGGGCACGACGCGATCCACCCGGATCTGGGCACGCTCGAGGACTTCGACGCGTTCGTCGGGCGCGCCCGCGAGCTCGGCCTCGAGGTGGCCCTCGACATCGCCCTGCAGTGCTCCCCCGACCACCCGTGGGTCGCCGAGCACCCCGAGTGGTTCTCGGTGCGCGCCGACGGCACGATCGCCTACGCGGAGAACCCGCCCAAGAAGTACCAGGACATCTATCCTCTGAGCTTCGACGCCGACTACGAGGGTCTGTACGCGGCCATCCGCGACGTGCTCGAGCACTGGGTCGAGCACGGGGTCACGCTGTTCCGCGTCGACAACCCGCACACCAAGCCGGTCCGCTTCTGGGAGGAGCTGCTCGCCGAGTTCGCCGAGAAGCATCCCGAGGTGATCTTCCTGGCCGAGGCGTTCACGCGGCCCACGATGATGCACACGCTCGGCAAGGTGGGCTTCCACCAGTCGTACACGTACTACACGTGGCGCCACACCCCCGAGGAGCTGCGCGAGTACCTCGAGGAGCTCGTCGAGTCCTCGCCGTACATGCGCCCGAGCTTCTGGCCCACGACGCACGACATCCTGACGCCGTTCATGAGCGGCGGCGGGCGCCGCGCCTTCACGCTGCGCGCGATCCTCGCGGCCACGCTCGTGCCGACGTGGGGCGTCTACTCCGGCTACGAGCTCGTCGAGGACGTGCCGCGCCCGGGCGCCGAGGAGCAGATCGACAACGAGAAGTACGAGTTCCGCCCGCGTGACTGGGCCGGCGCCCTGCGCGAGGGCCGCTCCCTCGAGCCGCTGCTGACGCGCCTGAACACGATCCGTCGCGACCATCCGGCGCTCCAGCAGCTGACCGACATCGCGTTCCACACGGCCGACGACGACCAGCTCCTGGTGTTCTCCAAGCACCTGGCCGCGGACGCGACCGGCACCGGCGCCCCCGACACCGTGATCGTCGCCTCGCTGACGGCGCACGACCGCGGCTCGTGGGGCACCGTCCATCTCGACCTCGGTGCCCTCGGCGTCTCGGGCGAGTTCGAGGTGGAGGACCTCCTGACCGGGGAGCGCTTCACGTGGGGCGAGCACCCCTACGTGGGGCTGGACCCCGACAGCCGCCCCGCCCACATCCTGCGCATCATCCACCCCGAGGAGACTCACCATGCCTGATCGAGACGCCCCCCGCCGCACCACGCCGGCCGACCCCGCCGCCTCCGCGGACGCCGCCGGCACCCCGAACGCGCCGAAGCGCACGCGGGCCACGAGGGCCAAGGCCGCCACGGGAGCCGAGGGCGCCGAGCCCACGGCGGCACCGGCCAGGCGCACGCGGACCACCAAGGCCAAGCCTGCCGAGACCGCGGAGGCCGCCGAGACCACCGGGACGACCCCCGCACCGGCCAAGCGCACCCGCACCACCAAGGCCAAGGCCGCCGAGACCGCGGAGGCCGCCGCGAGCACCCCGGCGGCGCCGGCCAAGCGCACGCGGGCGACCAAGGCCAAACCTGTCGAGGCCGCGGAGACCCCCGCCGCACCCGCCAAGCGCACCCGCACCGCCACGGCCAAGACCGCCGAGGCCGCGGAGACCCCGGCCGCGCCGCGCCGCACCCGGGCGACCGCGAAGACCACGAAGGCCGCCGCGCCGGCGGCCGAGCCCGCCGCGGCGCCGCGACCGCTGCCGGCCTCCGAGCACGAGCTCGGCGCCGCCGCGACCGGCAGCTACCACGATCCGCACTCGGTGCTCGGCGCGCATCCGTACGACGGCGCGGTCACCGTGCGCACCCTCAAGCCGCTCGCCCAGGCCGTCGCGGTCGTGCTGCCCGACGGCACGACCGTCGAGATGGAGCACGAGTACAACGGCATCTGGCGCGCCGTCGTCGCGCGCGAGGACCTCCCCCGCTACACCCTGCGGGTGCAGTGGACCGACGGCGCCGCGCCCGTCGACGTCGAGGACCCCTACCGCTTCCTGCCCACCCTGGGCGAGCTCGACCTCTACCTCCTGCAGGAGGGACGCCACGAGGAGCTGTGGAAGGCCCTCGGCGCCCACGTGCGCGAGGTCGACGGCGTCGCGGGCACGAGCTTCTCGGTCTGGGCGCCCAACGCCCGGGCCGTGCAGGTGGTCGGCGACTTCGACGCGTGGGACGGGCGCACGTGCTCGCTGCGCAGCCTCGGCGGCTCGGGCATCTGGGAGCTGTTCCTGCCGGGCGTCGGCGACGGAGCGGTCTACAAGTACCGGATCCTCGGCGCCGACGGCGTGTGGCGCGACAAGGCCGACCCGCTCGCGCGGCGCACCGAGGTGCCGCCCGCGACGGGCTCGATCGTGACCGCCTCCTCGTACGAGTGGGACGACGACGCATGGCTCGCCGAGCGGGCGCAGACCCAGGCGATCGCCTCGCCCATGTCCATCTACGAGGTGCACCTCGCGAGCTGGCGCCCGGGCCTGGGCTACCGCGAGCTGGCCGACGAGCTCGTCGCCTACGTGCGCGAGATGGGCTTCACGCACGTCGAGTTCATGCCGGTCGCCGAGCACCCCTTCGGCGGTTCGTGGGGCTACCAGGTGACCGGCTACTACGCGCCGACCTCGCGTCTGGGCTCGCCCGACGACCTGCGCCACCTCATCGACACCCTGCATCGGGCCGGCATCGGCGTGATCATGGACTGGGTCCCGGCCCACTTCCCCAAGGACGAGTTCGCGCTCGCCCGCTTCGACGGCACCCCGCTGTACGAGCACGCCGACCCCCGCAAGGGCGAGCACCCGGACTGGGGCACGTACATCTTCGACCTGGGCCGCCGTGAGGTGAAGAACTTCCTCGTCGCCAACGCGTGCTACTGGCTCGAGGAGTTCCACGTCGACGGCCTGCGGGTCGACGCCGTCGCCTCGATGCTCTACCTCGACTACTCCCGCGAGGACGGGCAGTGGGTCCCCAACGAGTACGGGGGCCGCGAGAACCTCGAGTCGATCCAGTTCCTGCAGGAGGTCAACGCGACCGCCTACAAGCGCGCTCCCGGCATCACGATGATCGCCGAGGAGTCGACGTCCTTCCCGGGCGTCACGCGGCCCACCGACCAGGGCGGGCTGGGCTTCGGCTTCAAGTGGAACATGGGCTGGATGCACGACACCCTCGAGTACCTCTCGGAGGAGCCGATCCATCGCCAGTACCACCACGGCGAGCTCACCTTCTCGATGGTCTACCAGTACTCCGAGAACTTCGTGCTGCCGATCAGCCATGACGAGGTCGTGCACGGCAAGGGCTCGCTGCTGCGCAAGACCCCCGGCGACGACTGGCAGCAGGCGGCGACGACGCGCGCCTACCTGGCGTTCCAGTGGGCCCACCCCGGCAAGCAGCTCATCTTCATGGGCACCGAGTTCGCCCAGGGCACCGAGTGGTCCGAGGAGACCGGGCTGCCGTGGTGGCTCCTGGAGTACCCGCTGCACCGCGGGGTCCAGCAGCTCGTGCGCGACCTCAACGGCCTCCAGCACCGCTACCCCGCGCTGTCCGAGCTCGACCAGGATCCGGCGGGCTTCGAGTGGCTGGTCGGCGACGACGCCGGTCACGACACGATCGCCTTCGCGCGGCGCGCCCGCAACGGCGACCCCGTGGTCGTGGTCGTGAACTTCTCGAGCGTGCCGTGGGAGGGCTACCGGGTTCCGCTGCCCGAGGGCGGCGGCTGGTCCGAGGTGCTCAACTCCGATGCCCCCGTGTACGGCGGCAGCGGCGTGGGCAACCTGGGACGGGTCGATGCCGAGCAGGTGCCGATGCACGGACGCGAGCACTCGGTGCGCCTCTCGGTGCCCCCGCTCGGCGCCGTGATCCTCGTGCCGGAGCGGCTGACCGCGCGCTGACCGGTCCCTCACGCACGCGGCCCGCCCCGGAGCATCCGGGGCGGGCCGCGTGCGTCGGAGGCGGGGGCCTCAGTAGAGTAGGTTCGCCATGCGGCGACGGGCCGCCGCGACGCGCGGGTCCTCCGCGCCCACCACCTCGAACAGCTCGAGCAGGCGCGTGCGCACCGCGTCGCGGGTCTCCTCGTCGGCCCCGCGGAGCTGGTCGAGCAGGCGCGCGAACGCGTCGTCGACGTGGCCGCCGAGCACGTCCAGGTCGGCCACGAGCAGCTGCGCCTCGAGGTCGCCGGGCCGCTCGGCGCCCGTCGTGCGGGCGGCGTCGAGGTCGGCGCCCTGGGTGCGCTGCATGAGGTGCACGGTCGCCAGGCCGGCCTTCGCCTCGGCATCGGCCGGATTCTCGTTCAGGAGCGACTGGTACGCGGCCACGGCGGCGTCGAGGTCGCCGCTCTGGATCGCGTCGTAGGCGGCCTGCTCGAGCGGCGACAGCGGCTCGTCCTCCTCGGCGGGCGCCTCGTCCCCGGCTGCGAGACCGGGCAGGCCCTGCGACGCGGCGAGCTGGGCCACCTGGTCGAGCACGGGCGCGAGCTCGGCCTCGGCGACGGCGCCCTCGAAGAGCGGCTGGATCTGACCGCGCAGGAGCAGCAGCGCGGTCGGCAGGTTCTGGACGCGCAGCGCCCCGGCCACGCGCGGCTGGGTGTCGGCGTCGACGGTGGCCAGGCGCAGCACGCCGCGCTGGGCGTCGACGAGCCGGCGCAGCACCGCGAGGAACTCGGCCCCCCGCGGCACCCGGGAGCTGGTGACGACGAGGAGGGTCGCGACGGTGTCGGAGTCGGCGATGACCTGCTCGAGCCCCTGCTCCGTCACGGCGATCTCGTAGACGCCCGGCTCCCCGGCGTCCGCGGCGGGGGCGTCGTGGCGCAGGGTCGACAGGTCGATCATGCCGTAGGGGTCGCTCATGGTTCTTGTCCTCTCTCTCGAATGCGGGTCTTACTCGCCGTGGGCGCCCAGCAGCATCTTCGAGGCGCCGATGGGCTGGACCTGCGCGCCGGAGTCGGCGGTCGGCACGTGCAGCGCCACGACCTCGCCGTAGTCGCGCACGAACTCCTTGGTGAAGCTGGTCTTGCCCACGAGCTCCGACTCGGGATCCGCGTAGCGCAGCGTCGCGCCGTTGACGACCGTGATGGTGCGCGAGGAGCGCAGGGTCCCGATCACGATCGCCCCGCCGTCGTCGCTGCGCAGCGCCGCGAACTCGCCCTCGTGCACCGAGTAGGACTCGTGGATCGTGGCCAGGGAGTTCGCCGGCACGTTCGCGTTGAGCTTGGCGCGCTCGTCCTGGATGCCCTGGTGCACCGACTCCGCGAAGGGGTCCGAGGCGAGCTTGTCGTCGGGGTCGGAGCCGTCGCCGTTGCTCAGCACGGCCGCATAGAGCGCGAGGGCGTCGGCCGGGGTCACGAGGAGGCCGTCGGCATCGGCCGCGACGGCCGTCGCCCCGACGCTCGAGTCCTCGACCGAGGGCATGTCGACCCCGCCGAGCTGGCGGGCCCAGCCCCACGTCGCGTAGTCCGAGCGGGCGTCGGCCTGCTGGAAGGGGATGAAGAAGGGGTTGCCGCCCTCGACGGCGTCGGCGACCAGCAGGATCGCGGTGCGCGGGAAGTCGCCGGAGACCGAGGTCGCGGGCACCAGGATCGCCGCCGACGGGGTCGCGAGGGACTCGGCGTGATCGGGGATCTTGGCGATGATCTCGTAGGCCCGGGTGCGGAACTCGGCGGCCGAGCCGACGATGCGCGGGGCCAGCTTGGCCGGGTCCTTGGCCTCGTCCGCCGCCGTGAGCGCGGCCGAGGTCTCCTTCATGATCTGGGTGAACTGGTCGGCGTCGGCGACCGGCGTCGGCGTCGCGGACGCCTCCCCGGTCTGCACAACAGGCGGCGTCTCCTCCTGCGAGCAGGCGGCGAGGGCGAGGCCCACGGCGGCGGCGCCGGAGCCGACGATCAGGCGGCGACGGGCGATGCCGCCGGTGCGCTCGGGACGGGCGGTGGGGCTCATCGGTTCTCGCCCTCCTCGGGAGCGGTGTCGGTCTCGGCGGGGTCCGAGCTGTGCTCGGCGGCGTCCTGGGGCTGGCCGTCCGCGTCGAGCGGGGTCAGCAGGTCGGTCTCCTCCGCGGACAGCGCACGGTGGCGCCCCGTCCGGGCGGGCACGACGCGGGTGCGGTGCTCCTCCTCGGCCGACGCCGGGTCGGCCTCCGTCGTCTCCTCGACGCGGGAGGCATCGGCAGCGTCGTCCTCGGACGCAGCGGCCTCGGCCGGTGCGGCGACGGCGCCCTCGGCAGGCGCGTCGTCGTCCTCGGCAGGTGCGTCGACAGCCTCGGCCGAGGTCTCGACAGCCTCGGTCTCGACAGCAGCAGTGTCGGCGGCCTCGGCGTCGAGCTCGTCCTCGGCGGCCTGGCGGCGCGTCCGCGCGGCCGAGAAGTCGATCACGAACAGCACCAGCCCGAGCACGGCCAGCACGGCGCCGATCACGTAGGCGTAGGGCACCCACGCGTTCGCGGCCTCGACGGGCCACGTCACGGACACCTCGGTCGCGGCGGGCTGGGTGCCGTCGGTGACGATGAGGATCGCCTGGTAGGGCTGCGCGGGCTTCGCCCCGCCGTCGGCCTTCCACAGCTCGGCCAGCGAGATCTCCGCGGGGCTCGCGGAGGTCCGCACCGTGCGCCACAGATCGGCGCCCGCGGGATCAGGGAGGGTCGCGTCGCCGTCGGCGCTCACGTCCTTGGCGGTGAGCGTCGCCCAGTCGGGCACGCCCGTGATCTCGGTGTGGCGGGTGTCGCCGAGGTAGGCGGCCACGTCGTCCTTCGGCGCGCTGATGACCGAGACGTCGGCCGGCCCGGTCACGGTCAGCGTGCCCTCGTGGCCCCCGACGTACACGACGCCCGGATCGATCACGACGGCCGGCCCGGAGTCGTCGAGCTGCACGGCGGCGGTGCGCTCGGTCTCCGGAGCCCACACGGTCTCCCCCAGTCGGCCCAGGAGCAGGCCCCCCAGGCCGAGCACGACAAGTGCGACGGCGAGCAGTCTGCGCACGGTGGTCCCTCCCTCAGGTTTCGGCATCCGGTTCAGACTACCGGGGGCCCCTCGGGTCGCCTCCAGCGCACGTGACGACTTCCACCCGTGCGCGGCGCGTGGGTGGACGGCCCGGAGGTGTCGTAGCCTGTCCGGGTGCGTCTCGTCGTTGCCCGCTGCGCCGTCGACTACACCGGTCGACTGACCGCGCATCTCCCCCTCGCCCCCCGTCTGCTGATTGTCAAGGCCGACGGCAGCGTGCTCGTCCACTCCGACGGCGGCAGCTACAAGCCGCTGAACTGGATGAGCCCGCCGTGCACCCTGCGCACGCAGGCCCGCAGCCCGGAGGAGGCGGCCCTCGACCCCGACGACGCGTGGGTCGAGGAGTGGGACGTCGTGCACGCCAAGTCCGGCGACCGGCTGCGCGTGCGCCTCCACGAGATCCTCGAGGACTCCTCGCACGAGCTCGGCATCGACCCCGGCCTGCAGAAGGACGGCGTCGAGGCCCACCTGCAGGCGCTGCTCGCCGAGAACATCGAGACCCTGGGGGCGGGCTGGTCGCTCGTGCGTCGCGAGTACGGCACCGCGATCGGCCCCGTCGACATCCTGGCCCGCGACCCCGACGGCGCGGCCGTCGCGATCGAGATCAAGCGGCGCGGCGAGATCGACGGGGTCGAGCAGCTCACCCGCTACCTCGAGCTGCTCAACCGCGATCCGCTGCTCGCGCCCGTCCGCGGCATCTTCGCCGCCCAGGCCATCAAGCCCCAGGCCAAGGTGCTCGCCGTCGATCGCGGCATCACGTGCGTGACGCTCGACTACGATGCGTTGCGCGGCATCGACGACGCCGAGTCCCGCCTGTTCTGACCCCCGTTTCGAATCCGGGGCCGAGCGGCCCCCGCTCTCCAGGAGGACCTCCGTGAACGTCGATCTCGCCCTGAGGGGCACCGCGGTGCTCGAGACGGGCGTCGTGCCCGATGCGACCGTGCTCGTCGCCGACGCCGAGATCGTCTGGGCGGGTCCCACCGCCCTCGCCCCGGGCCACGAGGCCGCGCGCGCCGAGCGATGGGACGGGGTGATCCTGCCGGGGCTCGTCGACCTCCACTGCCACGGCGGCGGCGGGGTGTCCTTCCCCGACTGCGCCGACGTCGACGAGGCGCGCCGCGGGGCCCGCGAGCATCTCCTGCACGGCACGACCTCCCTGGTCGCCTCCCTCGTGACCGCCTCCCCCGAGGAGCTGCGCGCGCGCACCACGGTGCTCGCCGAGCTCGTGCGCTCGGGGGACCTCGCCGCGATCCACCTCGAGGGACCGTTCATCTCCCCCGCCCGCAAGGGCGCCCAGAACCCCGCGCACATCGCCGCGGGGGACGCCGACCTGGTGACCGAGCTGTGCACGATCGCCGGCGGCGCGCTCGCGACCATGACCGTCGCGCCCGAGGCGGAGGGCGCGGACGCGGTGATCGACGCGCTCGCCCGCGGCGGCGCCGTGCCGTCGCTCGGGCACACCGACGCGACCGCGGAGCAGATGGAGCACGGGATCGCCCGCGCGCTCGCGGCGCTGCGCACGAGCGGCTCGCGCTCGGCCCTGCCGACCGCGACCCACCTGTTCAACGGCATGCGCCCGATCCATCACCGCGACCCGGGCCCCGCCCTCGCGTGCCTCGACGCCGCGGCGCGCGGCGAGATGGTCGTCGAGCTGATCGGCGACGGCGTGCACCTGGCCCCCGACACCGTGCGCTACGTCATGGACATCGCGGGCACCGACCACGTCGTGCTCGTGACCGACGCGATGGCCGCCGCCGGCATGCCCGATGGGCGCTACACGCTCGGCGCGCTCGACGTGACCGTCGAGGGGGCCGTCGCGACCCTCACCGAGGGCGGCGCGATCGCGGGCGGCACCGCGCACCTGCTCGACGTCGTGCGGCTGTGCGTCGAGCAGGCCGGGATCGATCTCGCCGTCGCGGTGCGGGCCGCCTCCGCGGTGCCCGCCCGCGTGCTGGGCCTGTCCGACCGGATCGGGGCGCTCGCGGCCGGCCGGCGCGCCGACGTCCTGCTCGCGACGTCCGACCTGCACGCGGGCCGCGTGCTGCGTGGGGGCGTCGAGGTCGCCTGAGGGGCGAGGCCCCGCCTCAGTCGGCGCCCGTGATGACGTAGCCCGCGGGTGCCGCCTCGAGCCAGGCCAGCAGGCCGGCCGAGGAGGACCGGGCCATGAGCATCCTGCGGGTCCGGCCGTCGGTCAGGAGCAGGTCGAGCACGACGTAGGCGTCCGCTCCCCCGGCGCCCGGCACGACGGGGCCGCGGTCGATGTCGGCGATCTCGTCGCGCCGGATCGTCACCTCGGGCCGCAGGCCGAGCGAGAAGGCCCGGTACCAGCGCAGCCGGTCGGTGCGGTAGCGCATGAGGCCGAGCTGCCAGCCTTCACGGCCCGTGATCGCCCGACGCCACAGCGTGCACTCGAAGGAGCCCTGGCGGCGGGAGACGAGGAACTGCCGGGCGAGGTAGACGAGGGCGAGCAGGACGACGAACGTCCCGACCACCACCAGGGTGATCGGGACGTTCAGGTGCATCTGCGTCGCCTCGGTCCGGGTCGCTCAGCGTCCGGCCGGCTCGGAGGCCAGCACCTCGTCGACGCCGATCGTGACGATGTCCTCGTCCATCGACATGAATCCTCCCGCGACCGGGAAGACGTCGACGCTGCCGTCCTCGCCGATGACGCGGATGTCCCCGCTGCCGAGCGTCGCGAGCGTGGGCTGCATGCGGGGCAGGATGCCGAGCGAGCCGTCGGACGCCGGCACCACGACCTGGGCGGCCCGCCCGCTCCAGATCGTGCGGTCCGGCGTCACGAAGGTGACCTCGAGGGTGCTCACTTCTCCAGGCCCTTCTGGATGCGGTCCCAGTTGGCGAGCACCATGTCAATCCCGCCGACGTTGAAGAACGCCTGCTCGGCGATGTGGTCGAACTCGCCGTCGCAGATGCCCTTGAAGCCCTCGATGGTGTCGCGCAGCGCGACGTCCGAGCCGTCGACGCCCGTGAACTGCTTGGCCATGTGGGTGTTCTGCGACAGGAACTGCTGCAGGCGACGGGCGCGGGCGACGATGACCTTGTCCTCCTCGGACAGCTCGTCGACGCCGAGCATCGCGATGATGTCCTGCAGCTCCTTGTTGCGCTGGAGGATCTGCTTGACGCGGACCGCGACGTCGTAGTGCTCCTGGCCGACGTAGGTCGGGTCGAGGATGCGCGAGGACGAGGCGAGCGGATCGATCGCGGGGTACAGGCCGCGCGAGGCGATCTCGCGGGAGAGCTCGGTCGTCGCGTCGAGGTGGGCGAACGTCGTGGCCGGCGCCGGATCGGTGTAGTCGTCGGCGGGCACGTAGATCGCCTGCATCGAGGTGATCGAGTGGCCGCGGGTCGAGGTGATGCGCTCCTGGAGCACGCCCATCTCGTCGGCGAGGTTGGGCTGGTAGCCCACGGCCGAGGGCATGCGGCCCAGCAGCGTCGACACCTCGGAGCCCGCCTGGGTGAAGCGGAAGATGTTGTCGATGAACAGCAGCACGTCCTGGTTCTGGACGTCGCGGAAGTACTCGGCCATGGTGAGGGCCGAGAGCGCGACGCGCAGGCGGGTGCCCGGCGGCTCGTCCATCTGGCCGAAGACGAGGGCCGTCTTCTCGATGACGCCCGATTCGGTCATCTCCTCGATCAGGTCCCAGCCCTCACGGGTGCGCTCGCCCACGCCGGCGAACACGGAGACGCCGTCGTGGTTGTTGGCCACGCGGTAGATCATCTCCTGGATGAGCACCGTCTTGCCCACGCCGGCGCCGCCGAACAGGCCGATCTTGCCGCCCTGGACGTACGGGGTCAGCAGGTCGATCGACTTGATGCCGGTCTCGAACATCTGGGTCTTCGACTCGAGCTGGTCGAAGTTGGGGGCCTTGCGGTGGATCGGCCAGCGCTCGGACACCTGCAGGGTCTCGCCCTCGGCGAGGTTGAGCACGTTGCCGACGGTGTCGAACACGTGGCCCAGGGTCGCGTCGCCGACGGGCACGGAGATGGCCTCGCCGAGGTCGGTCACGGCCTGGCCGCGCACGAGGCCGTCGGTCGGCTTGAGCGCGATCGCGCGGATCATGCCGTCGCCGAGGTGCTGGGCGACCTCGAGGTACAGGGTGAAGGGCTCCTCGCCCTCGCTCTCGCCCGAGAGGTCGATGCGGGCGGTCAGCGCGTTGTTGAGGGCCGGGATCCGTCCCGGGGGGAACTCGACGTCGACGACGGCGCCGGTCACGCGGGCGACGCGGCCGGTCGCGGCGTCGGGAGAGGTGGTCTCCCCGGGGGCGATGGCGGTGATGCTCATGGGTGCTCTTCCTTCAAGGGTCGTGCCGGTCGCGGTCTGTGCCCGATCGCGTCCGGGAGGTCTCAGCGGTCTTTGCGGCCCGAACCGGCCAGCGCGTCGGCGCCGCCCACGATCTCCGTGATCTCCTGGGTGATCTCGGCCTGTCGTGCGGCGTTGGCGAGGCGGGTGAACTTGGTGATCTGGGAGTCGGCGTTGTCCGTGGCGGTCTTCATGGCGCGCTGGCGGGCGGCGTGCTCCGAGGCCATCGACTGCAGCAGGATGTTGATGATGCGCGCCTCGATGTACCGCGGCACGAGCTCGTCGAGCACCGACTCGGCGTCCGGGATGAAGTCGTACAGCGGGTACGTCAGACCCGACGTGTCCTCGGCGTCCACGACGGCGAGCGGCACCAGGCGGGCCACGCGGGCCTGCTGCTGGAACCGGCTCAGGAAGCGGGTGCCCACGACGAACAGCTCGTCGAGCCGGTCGTCGCCCTCGGACAGCAGCTTGGCGTTGAGCACGTCCGCGATCTCCCGCCCCAGCTCCGGGATGTCCTCCTCGCGGTAGGGCGTCCACGACTGCGCGGCCGACCGGTTGCGGAAGCGGAAGTACGAGTCGCCCTTGCGGCCGACCACGTAGAGCTCCGGGGTCTTGCCCTCGTCCCGCAGCGTGTTGGCCAGGCGCTCGGCCTCGCGGATCGCGTTGGGCGAGTACGAGCCGGCCATGCCGCGGTCGGCCGTGATGAGCAGGATGCCCGCGCGGCCGGCCCCGTGGACGCGCTCGGCGTCCAGGTAGGGGTGCTCCGCGTCGCGGCTGTGCGTGGCCACCGCGCCGATGGCGCGGGTGATGGCGTCGGCGTACGGCGTGGTCGCCTGCACCCGGGCATGGGCCTTGGCGATGCGCGCGGCGGCGATCATCTCCTGGGCCTTGAAGATCTTCTGCATGCCCTGGGCGGAGCGGATCCGCTTCTTGTACTCCCTCTGCTGCGCTCCCATGTCTCTCCCTCGTTCGTGACGATCGGTGGTCGGGGGCGACCTGTCGGGGCCGCCCGGCTCCGATCAGCCGCGGACGATGTTCTCCTGGTCGATGTTCGCCGACTCGATCCGGCCGTTCTCGTCGTTGACGGCGGCGCCCTGGCCCTTGCCGGCGAGGTAGTCGCGCTTGACGTCGGCGAGGATGCGGCTGAGCTCCTCCTCGGTCTCCGTCTCGAACTTGCCGGTCTCGCGGATCGTCGCGAGCACGCTGCCGTTGTGGCGCAGGTGCTCGAGCAGCACGGACTCGAAGTCGCGCACGTCCTCGACCTCGACGTCGTCGAGCTTGCCGGTGGTGCCGGCCCAGATCGAGACGACCTGCTCCTCGACGGGGTACGGCGTGGACTGCGACTGCTTGAGCAGTTCCATGAGGCGCGCGCCGCGGGACAGCTGCTGGCGCGAGGCCGCGTCGAGGTCCGAGGCGAACATCGCGAAAGACTCGAGGTCGCGGTACTGGGCCAGCGAGATCTTGAGCGTGCCCGAGACCGACTTCATGGCCTTGATCTGGGCGCTACCGCCCACGCGCGAGACCGACACGCCCACGTCGACGGCGGGGCGCTGGTCGGCGTTGAAGAGGTCCGACTGCAGGAAGCACTGACCGTCGGTGATCGAGATGACGTTGGTCGGGATGTAGGCCGAGATGTCGTTGGCCTTGGTCTCGATGATCGGCAGGCCCGTCATCGAGCCGCCGCCCATCGCGTCCGACAGCTTCGCGCAGCGCTCGAGCAGGCGGGAGTGCAGGTAGAAGACGTCGCCCGGGTAGGCCTCGCGGCCCGGCGGGCGGCGCAGCAGGAGGGACACGGCGCGGTACGCCTCGGCCTGCTTGGACAGGTCGTCGAACACGATCAGGACGTGCTTGCCCTCGTACATCCAGTGCTGGCCGATGGCCGAGCCGGTGTAGGGGGCGATGTACTTGAAGCCGGCCGGGTCGGAGGCCGGGGCCGCGACGATGGTCGTGTACTCGAGCGCGCCCGAGGCCTCGAGGGTCGCGCGCACCGAGGCGATCGTCGAGCCCTTCTGGCCGACGGCCACGTAGATGCAGCGGACCTGCTTCGCGGGGTCGCCGCTGTCCCAGTTGGCCTTCTGGTTCAGGATCGCGTCGAGCGCGATCGTGGTCTTGCCGGTCTGGCGGTCGCCGATGATGAGCTGGCGCTGGCCGCGGCCGATCGGGATCATCGCGTCGATCGCCTTGAGGCCGGTCTGCAGCGGCTCCTTGACGCTCTTGCGCTGCATGACCGTCGGGGCCTGCAGCTCGAGAGCGCGGCGCCCGGTGGTCTCGATCTCGCCGAGGCCGTCGATCGGGGCGCCGGTCGGGTCGACCACGCGGCCGAGGTAGCCCTCGCCGACGGGCACGGAGAGGACCTCGCCCGTGCGACGGACCTCCTGGCCCTCCTCGATCCCGGAGAACTCGCCGAGGACGACGACGCCGACCTCGCGCAGGTCCAGGTTCAGGGCGAGACCCAGGGTGCCGTCCTCGAAGCGGACCAGCTCGTTGGCCATGATGTTGGGCAGGCCCTCGACGCGGGCGATGCCGTCGGCCGCCTCGGAGACGCGTCCGACCTCCTCGCGGTCCGGGGTGCCGGCCTGGTAGGTGGACACCGCGGTGTCCAGGGCGTGCCGGATGTCGTCCGGGGAAATGGTGAGCTCGGCCATCGCGCTGCTTCGCTTCCTATCGGTGGGCCCGGCGCTGCCGGGGAGGGGTGTGGGTGCTGAGGGGGCGCCGCGGCGGCGCCGTCACGAGGCCAGGCGCTCGCGCGCCTGACCGAGCCGTGCGAGCACGGTCGCGTCGTAGAGGTCGTCGCCGACCTGGATCCGCAGGCCGCCGACCACGTCCGGCGTGATCTCGAAGTTCATCTGGACGCTGCGCCCGTAGATCCGGTCGAGGATCGTGCCGAGACGCTGCTGCTGGACGTCGGTGAGCGCGCGGGCGCTCGAGACGATCGCGAGCAGGCGGCGCCGGCGCTCGGAGGCGTACTGGGCCAGCTCGAGCACGCGGCGAGCGGGCTTGGCCTCGCTGCGACGCCCCACGGCCTGGGCCACGAGCTGGACGGTGAGCGCGTCGACCCGACCGTCGAGCACCCGATGCACGATCGCCTCGCGCTCGCCGGAGCGATCACGGGCGTCGTCGAAGGCCTCCGAGAGCGCCGGGGACTGGTCGATCAGGCGCGAGACCTGGAACAGCTCCTCCTCGACGGCGCCGAGGCGACCCTCCTGATCGGCCCGGGTGAGCAGGGCGGTCACGCCCACGCGCTCGAGCGCGTCGAGGATGTCCTCCTGCTCGGACCAGCGGTGCGCGACGACGTCGAGCACGACGGCGAGGGCGGTCCGGCCGACCTGCCCCGTGAAGAGGTCGCGGGCCGCGGCCTGCTTGACCTCGGCGGGTCGCCCGCCGTCGCTGAGCAGACGCACCAGCTGATTGCTGGAGTCGATCACCCGGGCAGCGGAGAACAGCTCATCGGCCGTCTGCTCCAGGGGGACGTCGGGGGAACGGAAGCTCGTCTCCGCGCCGTCGACGACCTCGCGCAGAGAGGCTGCTGAGGTTCCTCGCATCGGTCAGTGCTCCTTCGTGCAGTTCTCGGTCAGCGGGTCGCGGTCGCGGACGACTCGAGGTCGGCCAGGAAGCGGTCGATCACGCGGGAGGATCGCTCGTCGTCGGTGAGGGACTCGCCCACGATCTTCGAGGCCAGGTCGCTCGCCAGGGAGCCGACCTCGCCGCGCAGCTGCGTGGACGCGGTCTGGCGCTCGGCCGCGAGCTGCTGGCGACCCGAGGCGAGCACGCGCTCGGACTCGGCCTCGGCGCGCGCCTTGGCCTCCTCGACGATGCGGGCGCCGTCCTGGCGGGCCTTCTCGCGGATCCCGGCGGCCTCCTGACGGGCGGCGGCGAGCTCCTGCTCCTGGTCCGCGCGCATCCGGTCGGCCTCCTCCTGGACCTGCTCGGCCTTGGCCAGGCCGCCCTCGATCTTCTCGGCCCGCTCCTCGAGCACGGCGTTGAGCCGCGGGAGGACGAACTTCATGAAGACGACGGCGAAGATGACCAGGAAGATCAGGGTCCAGACGATGTCCGGGACCTGGGGGATCAGCAGCTGATACCCCGGCACTGTTTCTTCAGCCAGATACATGGGGGATGCCTCAGAAGAGGAAGCCGGTGACGATCGCCAGCAGCGTCAGGATCTCGGTGAAGGCGATGCCGATGAACATGGTGGTCTGCAGCTGGCTGCGCAGCTCGGGCTGACGCGCCATCGACTCGGCGGTCTTGCCGACGATGATGCCGATGCCGATGCCGGGGCCGATCGCGGCGAGGCCGTAGCCGATCGATGCGACGTTGCCGGAGAGCTCAGCGAGAATCGTGCTGTCCACAGGGTTTCCTTTCGTTGTGCCGACCTTGTGGGCGACAGGGGTGGTGCGTGGTGGGGAGGGAGATCAGTGCTCGTCCGCGGTGGCCATCTGGATGTAGACCGCCGAGAGCATCGTGAAGATGAAGGCCTGCAGGGCCGCCACGAAGATCTCGAAGCCGTAGATCCCGATGGCCAGGGCGCCCGACAGGGGCGAGATCGCGATCAGCCAGGAGCCCGAGAAGAGCAGGGCCTGGGTCATGCCGATGAAGACGAGCATCATGATGTGGCCCGCGACCATGTTGGCCAGCAGTCGGATCGTGAGCGATCCCCAGCGGATCAGCACGACCTGCAGGAACTCGATCGGCACGAGCAGGATGTAGATGGGCCACGGCACGCCGGGGGGCATCGTCTCGTGCTTGAGGTAGCCGCCGAAGCCGTGCTTCTTGACCCCGAAGTACACGTAGGTCACGAAGGTCCACAGGGCCAGCATGAGCGGCATCCCGATCACCGAGGTGCCCGCGAGGTTGAGCCCGGGGATCACGCCCGCGAGGTTCATCGCGAGGATGAGGAAGAACATCGTGATCAGCATGGGCGCGTAGCGGCGTCCCTCGCGCAGGCCGAGCGTGTTCTTGATGATCGTGTTGTCGACGAAGTCCATGAGGAGCTCGACCACCGACTGCGCCTTGCCCGGCACGAGGCGGGCGCGCGAGGCGATGATGCACATCACGATGAGCACGACGGCCACGATGATGAGGCGGACCAGCTGCACGCGGTTGAACTCGAACGGGGTCCCCGCGAACAGGAACGGGTCCGGGAAGAACTCCTTGAGCGTGGGCGTGTGGTCGAGGAAGGAGTTCCCTTCAGCGAGGAGGACGGTCGCGTCGTCGGCGGTGTTCAGCTCGATCTCCCATGGTCGTCGGTCTCGCGCTCGGGGCGCGGCTCCGGCAGGTGGTCTCCGGTGGACCCGCGAACAGCGGATCCCGCAGCACCGGCGGCCGTGGCCGCCGACTCCGGCTCCACCGGCCGCGGCGCCGGATGGGGATCCGGCCTCCGCGTGCGGTTCCCGTCATGGAGCAGGGGGAACCGGAAGGAGGAGCTGAGGGGTACGGCACGGGCGCGACCCCGAGAACCCGCCTGACGACGTGTCGTCCGACCTGTCCTGGAACGAGGCTGCCAGCGTGCTACGTGCGCGTTCAGCATAGCAGAGAGCATGGCTTCCCCGCCGTCGCGGCGCTCAGCGCCGGCCGCCCGGATCGCCCGGATCGCGGACCTCGAGACGGGGCCGCGTCCGGGTCATCATGACGGCCTCGATCACGGCCGGGGCGACCGCCCCGATGAGCAGCGCGACCCCCAGCCACGGACGCGCGATGCCGGCGACGTCCTGGATGGCCAGGAGCACCACGATCAGCACGATCATCTTGACCAGCCACGCGCCCAGCACGATCCCGGCCATCGCCGCGGGGCCCTGCCGCACGCCCACCCGGGCGCTCACGAGGGTGGGCAGGGTGATCACGAGCGCGAGCGCGCTGCCGATGAGGGCGCCGGCCAGCGCGCCGTCGCCGCCGAGCAGGAGCGCGGCGAGCAGGAGCAGCAGGTCCAGCACGATCCCGGCGAGCACGGCGCCGCGCAGCGCGCGCAGCAGATGCCGGTCGTTCGCCGCGGCCACCTGCTCGCTGTGCGCCCGCACGGCGCCGAGGTCCTCCTCGGCGCCGTCGCGGGGGCTCTCAGGAATGCGTGAGCTCATCGGTCTCCTCGTGTCGGTCGCGCCGGCCGCGGCGCAGGTTCAGGGGGTCGAAGGTCAGGACGAGCGCGATCAGGATGCCGAGGACCCAGAACGCGATCACGGCGCGGGCGGGGGCGATCACCGGCAGGATGAGCCCCGCGCACACGACGACGGACCACGTGTACATGATCCAGACGGCGCCGGCCTTGGTGTGGCCGAGCCCCAGCAGGCGGTGGTGCAGGTGCATCGCGTCGGCCTGGAAGGGGCTGCGGCCCGAGCCGACGCGGCGGATGACCGCGAGCGCGAAGTCGAGGAAGGGGATGAACATGACCCCGATCGGCAGCAGGATCGGCAGGAACTGCGCGAACAGGTCGGCGCCGCTCATGCGGGCCGTGTCGATCTGCCCGGTCACCGTGATCGAGGACGCGGCCAGCAGCAGGCCCAGCAGCATCGAGCCGCTGTCCCCCATGAAGATGCGGGCCCGGGTGAGGTTGTGCGGGAGGAAGCCGAGGCAGATGCCGATCAGGATCGCCGTGATGAGCGCCGCGAGGGAGGAGTAGTCGGTCGTGCTCACGGTGCGCGTGAGCATGTAGGCGTACACGAAGAAGGCG
This sequence comes from Brachybacterium huguangmaarense, assembly GCF_025725725.1. Taxonomy (NCBI): domain Bacteria; kingdom Bacillati; phylum Actinomycetota; class Actinomycetes; order Micrococcales; family Dermabacteraceae; genus Brachybacterium; species Brachybacterium huguangmaarense. Next base: position 2,198,904 of record NZ_CP107020.1, on the reverse strand, counting down.
CTCCCCCCGATCGCCATCACGCCCGCGGCGAGGCCGTCGAGCCCGTCCACGAAGTTGACGGCGTTCATCGAGACCAGCACCACGAGCACGGTCAGGATGAGCAGGGTGGTCGGCGAGAGCAGCGTGCGCCCGCCGATCGGGAGCGACGTGAACTGCACGCCCTGCCACGCCAGGACGAAGGCGGCGAGCGCCTGGCCGGCGAGCTTGGTGACCCAGTCGAGGTCCCACTTGTCGTCGGCCGCGCCCACGAGGCACACGAGCGTCGCGGAGACGACGATGGCCCAGGCCTGGTCGCTCTCGTCGAACAGGCCCGCGAGGAAGGGGATGCGGCGGGCGATCAGCATGGCCGCGAGCACGCCCGCGAGCATGGCCACGCCGCCCAGGCGCGGGGTCACGGTGTCGTGCACGTCCCTCGAACGCACTGCTGTCATGGCTCCGGCGCGGCGTGCGAGGAGCCGCGCCGCCGGGGTGCACAGGAAGGTCACCGCGGCCGCGATCAGCAGGACGAAGAGGTAGATCCTCACCCGGCGCGGCCCTCGGTGCCCTCGGCATCGGTCTCCCGGGGCAGGTCCAGCACGGGTGCGGGCGGGGCGTCCGCGGGCTCGGCCTCCGCCGGCTCGTCCGGGGACGCGGCCTCGGCGGGAGTCGCGTCGGGGGCGTCGGCGGCCACGTCCTGGCCGGTCTCCGCCGTGGCGGCGCCCTCGGCGGCGCTCTCGGCGGCGTCGGCGGCGCCCTCGGCGGCGTCGGGCTCCTCGGGCTGCGCGGCGGTGAAGATGTCGCCGACGGCGGCGACGATCTCCTCGCGCGTGAGGGCTCCCTCGCGCACGATCTCGGCGGGCTCGACGGTCGTGTCGATGATCGTCGAGGAGGTGCCGATGCGGGCGGTGCCGCCGTCGAGGTAGACCTCGACGCTGTCGCCGAGCTGGGTCGCGGCGTCGAGCACCGTGAGGGCCGCGTCCTTGCCGTGACGGTTGGCGCTCGAGACGGCGAGCGGGCCGGTGCGGCGCAGCAGCTCGAGCGCGACCTCCTCGTCCGGCATGCGCAGGGCGACGGTGCCGCGGGTCTCCCCCAGGTCCCAGCCCAGCGTGGGCTGGGCCGTGAGGATCAGGGTGAGGGCGCCGGGCCAGAACTCCTCGGCGAGGCGCTCGGCGTACTCGGGCACGTCGACGGCGAGCGCCATCAGCACGGCCGGGTCGCCCACGAGCACGGGCGGCGGCACGTCGCGCCCGCGCCCCTTGGCGTCGAGCAGGGCCTGCACGGCCTCGGGCTGGAAAGCATCGGCGCCGATCCCGTAGACGGTGTCGGTGGGCAGGACGATCAGCTTGCCGGCGCGGACCGCGTCGAGGGCGGCCGTCAGGGCCGCGTCGCGGGTCTCGTCGTTCTTCGTGTCATGGACGCTCACCGGCTCAGTTTCTCACTTCCGCGGCCGTGCTTCGCGGCACGGGCCGTCGGCGGGCCACGAGGAACCGGTCACGCCCGGCCAGGTCGCGCACCGTGCGCACGTCCTCGAAGGCGCCGTGACCCTCGGCGAGGGCGCGCGCGGCGGCGCCCTGGGAGTCGGCGTGCTCCATGACGAACAGGCCCCCCGAGGCGAGCATCTCGGCGGCGCGCGCGATCACCGCGCGCGGCACCTCGAGGCCGTCCGCTCCCCCGCCGTAGAGGGCCGCGGCCGGGTCCCACGCCGTGACCTCGATCTCGCGGGGCACGGCGTCGGGCGGGATGTAGGGCGGGTTCGAGAGCACGGCGTCGATGTCGCGCAGATCGGCGAGGGCGGCCGGATCGGTCACGTCGGCGCGGCGCACGGTCGCCTTCCCGGGCGCTCCCGGACGGGCGGCGGCCGCCAGGTTCTCGGCCGCGAGCTCCGCGGCGGCCCCGTCGAGCTCGACGGCGACCACGTCGACGCGGGGCAGCTCGTCGACGACCGCCACCGCGAGGGCGCCGCTTCCCGTGCACAGGTCGACCACGCGCCGCACGCGGCAGCGGGCGGCATGGGCCAGGAGCACGTCGATGGCGACCTCGGTCTCGGGGCGCGGGATGAACACGCCCGGGCGCACGCGCAGCTCCCGGTGGCGGAAGGGCGCGGTGCCGAGGATGAGCTGGAGGGGCTCGCGCCGTTCGCGACGCGCGGTGAGCGCCTCGAGCTCGGCCTCGAAGTCCTCGGGCAGCTCGTCGAGCAGGACGAGCGGGCCGCTCGTGCGCGCGGCGCGGGAGAGCAGGGCGCGCGCGTCGACGCTCGCCGAGACGATCCCGGCGCCCGCGAGACGCCCGGTCGTGGTCGCGAGGGCCGTGCGCAGGCGGAGACGAACGGCGCCCTCGCCCGTGGCGGTCATCCGCGCTCCTGCGCGCTCGCGAGCATCGCGGCGCGATCGGCGTCCTGGGCGCTGCGGATCACGGGGCCGAGGTCGCCGGCGAGCACCTGGTCGAGGTTGTTGGCCTTGTAGCCCGTGCGGTGGTCGGCGATCCGGTTCTCGGGGAAGTTGTAGGTGCGGATGCGCTCGGAGCGGTCGACGGTGCGCACCTGGGAGCGCCGGGCGGCGGAGGCCTCGGCGTCCTGGGCGGCGTGCAGCGCCTCGAGCAGGCGCGAGCGCAGGATCCGCAGGGCGGACTCCTTGTTCTGCAGCTGGCTCTTCTCGTTCTGGCACGACACCACGATGCCGGTGGGCAGGTGGGTGATGCGCACGGCCGAGTCGGTCGTGTTGACGCTCTGCCCGCCGGGCCCCGAGGAGCGGAACACGTCGATGCGGAGGTTGGCGGGGGCCATCTGGTCGGCGAGCAGCTCGGCCTCGTCGGTCTCGTCGGCCTCGGGCATGACGAGCACTCCCACCGCGGAGGTGTGGATCCGGCCTTGGGACTCGGTGACCGGGACCCGCTGCACGCGGTGCACCCCGCCCTCGTACTTCAGGTGCGCCCAGACCCCGTCGGCGGGAGCGGGGCTGCCCGCGGCACGGATCGAGACGGTCGCGTCCTTGAAGCCCCCCAGATCGCTGTCCGAGGACGTGATGACCTCGGTGGTCCAGCCCTGGGCGGTCGCGTACTGCCGGTACATGCGCACGAGGTCGGCGGCGAACAGGGCCGACTCCTCGCCGCCCGCGCCGGCCTTGACCTCGAGGATCACATCCCGGGCGTCGTCGGCGTCGCGCGGGGCGAGCAGCTCCTCGAGCTCCTCGGTGAGCTCGGCGCAGCGGGCCTCGAGCGCCTCGGCCTCCCCGGCCAGCTCGGGATCCTCGGCACCCAGCTCGCGCGCCGCGCCCAGGTCCTGCTGCGCGGCGTCGAGCTCGCGGACGAGACGCACGATCGGCGCGAGCTCGGCGTAGCGGCGTCCCACCCGGCGTGCGGCCGCGGCGTCGGCGTGCAGGGCCGGATCGGCCATCCGCCGTTCGAGCTCGGCGTGCTCGCGCACGAGCGCGTCGAGACCCTCCATGGCCCGCAGCTCCTCTGTCCTCGGTGGCCGGATGCGACGACGCCGGCGGCCCCTGGGCGGGACCGCCGGCGTCGTGGCGAATGCTTACTTGGCGGCGTTCTTCTTGCCGTAGCGCGCCTCGAAGCGGGCGACGCGGCCACCGGTGTCGAGGATCTTCTGCTTGCCCGTGTAGAACGGGTGGCAGGCCGAGCAGACCTCGGTGCTGATCTTGCCGTCGGACTTCGTGCTGCGGGTCGTGAAGGTGTTGCCACAGGTGCAGGTGACCGTGGTCTCCACGTACTCCGGATGGATGCCGCTCTTCATGTCTCTCTCCTTCTCACAGTCGCTGGGTCGGCGCCCGGCGGGCGTCGTGAACCAGAACCGGCGTCAAGTGTGCCACGGGGCCCGATGCGGGGCGCCCACGACTCGGGCAAAGTGACCAACGTCCTGCCCCGCGACGGTATTCCCGCGCGTCAGCTGGGGCCGGGGGTGTTCTTCTGGACCGACAGCAGGAACTCGGTGTTGGACTGCGTCTTCTTGATCCGCTCGAGCAGGAGCTCGATCGCCTGCTGCTGCTCGAGGGTGCCGAGCACGCGGCGCAGCTTCCACATGACCTGGACCTCGTCGGGGGCCATGAGCTGCTCCTCGCGGCGGGTGCTCGACGCGTTGACGTCGACGGCCGGGAAGATGCGGCGCTCGGACAGCGTGCGCGACAGGCGCAGCTCCATGTTGCCGGTGCCCTTGAACTCCTGGAAGATCACCTCGTCCATCGTCGAGCCGGTCTCGATGAGGGCCGTCGCGAGGATCGTGAGCGAGCCGCCGTGCTCGATGTTGCGGGCGGCGCCGAAGAACCGCTTGGGCGGGTAGAGCGCGGAGGCGTCGACGCCGCCGGACAGGATGCGGCCCGAGGCGGGCGTGGCCAGGTTGTAGGCGCGCGCGAGGCGGGTGATCGAGTCGAGCAGCACGACCACGTCCTTGCCCATCTCGACGAGGCGCTTGGCGCGCTCGATCGCGAGCTCGGCAACGATCGTGTGGTCCGAGGCGGGACGGTCGAAGGTCGAGGCGATGACCTCGCCCTTGACGGTCCGCTGCATGTCCGTGACCTCCTCGGGGCGCTCGTCGACGAGCACGACCATGAGGTGGACCTCGGGGTTGTTGGTGGTGATCGCGTTGGCGATCTGCTGCATGATGATCGTCTTGCCGGCCTTGGGCGGCGCGACGATGAGGCCGCGCTGTCCCTTGCCGATCGGCGAGACCAGGTCGATGACGCGCGGGGTGATCGCGGTGGGGGCGGTCTCCAGACGCAGACGCTCGTCCGGGAACAGCGGCGTGAGCTTGGTGAAGTCCACGCGGTTGCGGGCCCGCTCGGGGGTCATGCCGTTGACGGTGTCGACCGCGACGAGCGGCGCGAACTTCGAGGCGTTGTTGCGGTTGTTGCGCCGCTGGCGGGCCGACATGTTCTGCGGCTCGAGCACCTGGTCCTCGCCGCCCTTGGGCGCCTTGGCCTGGCCGGTGATCGCGTCGCCCTTGCGCAGCCCGTACTTGCGCACCTGGTTGACGCTCACGAACACGTCGCTCGGGGCGGGCAGGTAGCCGGTCGTGCGCACGTAGGCGTTGTTGTCGCGGATGTCGAGGATGCCGGCGACCGCGACCAGCTCCTCGCCGTCGCGGGCCTCGGTCTCCGGCTCGGTGTCGGGACGCTGGCCGGCGTTGTCCTGGCCACCCTGTCCGCCCTGGCCGCCGTTGCGGTTGCGGCGCTTGCGGTCGCGCGAGCGGTTGCGGCTGCGGCGGTTGCGGCGATCGTCGCCGTCCTCGCCGTCGCGGTCGTCGCGGCGGTTCTCGGAGCGGTCGCCCCGGTCCTGCTGGCGGTCGCCGCGGTCCTGGCGGTCCTCGCGGGAGGAACGGTCGCCGCCCGAGCGCGCGCCGTCCTCGTGGTCCTCGCGGGAGCGGTCGGGCAGGGCGATGTCCTCGACGCGGCGGGGGCGATCGCGGCGCTCGTCGCGGTCCTGGCGGTCGGCGCGGTCCTGGCGGTCGGCGCGGTTCTCGCGATGCTGACGGTCGGAGCGCTCGGGGCGACGGTCCTCGGTCGAGGTCGCGTGCTGCTCGGCGTCCGCGGGACGCGAGGCGGAGCCCGCGTCCTCGGCGCGCACGTCGAGCGCGCCCTGGCGGCGCTGCTCGCCCACCTCGCGGCGGGGCTCGTCGGCGCGGGGGGCGGCGGTCGCGTCCTCGCGGATCGCCGCGGGCACGGAGGCGCCGCCGGTGCGGATCGCCTCGACGAGCTCGCCCTTGCGCAGTCGGCGAGCGCCCTTGATGCCGAGCTGGGCCGCCATGGCCTGCAGCTCGGGAAGCTTCTTGGAGGAGAGCGAGGCGGTGTCGCTCGCGGTGGTGGTGTCGGTCACCGGTGTCCTTCCTGTCGGGCCGGACGGCCCTGAGGTGGCAGAAGAATGCGTGCCCTGCGGCCGCGACGCGGCATGGCGGCGGGGAGCGGCAGGAACGTGCACAGTCATGTTCGGGATCGTCCGGACGGTCCGGGGCGCATGCGCATCGGGGCCGGGAGCCGGGCGGCGAGATGATCGTGGAGGTGCCCGGCGCTGCCCGTGGTGGTCGCGGCGCGGAGCGGGCCGTGTCACCGCACCGTGGCCGAACCGGATCCCCGGTGGGCGGCCTCCTGGCGATCACGGAGGATGGTGAGCACCTCGACGGGCGCCTCCTCGGCGGGCTGCGGGGCAGGACCGCGGGCGAGGACGACCAGATCGTGATCGTGGTGGTGCTGGGATGCGCCGGAGCGCGGGCTCACCTTAGCACAGGCGAGCGCCGCGCCGGTCCAGGCCGACACGGGCCGAACGCCACGCGGAGGGATCGGAGACCACGCGGCGCACGAGCGGCGCGAGCTCGGCGTCGCCCCCCGCCATCACGAGCACCGACGGCCCCGCGCCCGAGATGGTCGCCGGGTAGCCCTCCTGGCGCAGCACGCGCATGAGCTCGACGCTCTCGGGCATGCCGGGGGCGCGCTGGGTCTGGTGCAGGCGCTCCTCCGTCGCCTCCATCAGGAGCGAGGGGTCGCGCGTGAGGGCGTGCACGAGGAGCGCGGCGCGCCCCGCCGTGAAGGCGGCGTCGGCATGAGGCACGGTCTCGGGCAGCAGGCCCCGCGCGGTGCGGGTGGACAGCTCGCGCGCGGGCAGCAGGACGACCGGGTCGAGCACGGTGTCCTCGGGCACGTCGAGGGTGGCCGAACGGGCGCGGCCGTCCTCGGTCCAGGAGACCGTGACACCGCCCAGCAGCGCCGGGGCCGCGTTGTCGGGATGGCCCTCCATCGCGGTCGCCAGGTCGAGCACGGCGCGGTCGTCGAGGGCCTCGGGCGCGGCGACGAGACCGCGGGCCAGCAGCAACCCCGCGACCGTCGCGGCGGCGCTCGAGCCGAGGCCGCGGCCGTGGGGGATCCGGTTCGTGCAGCGCATGCGCACCCCCGGCTGCGGGGCGCCGGCGTGGTCGAGGCCCACGCGCAGGGCGCGCAGCACGAGATGGGACTCGTCGGTCGGCACGCTCCCGGCGCCCTCCCCCGTCACCTCGACCTCCGAGGACCCGGCGACGGCCTCGAGCTCGACGGTGTCGGCGAGGCCGAGGGCCATGCCCATCGCGTCGAAGCCCGGGCCGAGGTTGGCGCTCGTGGCGGGGACCTCGACGCGCACGGCGGTGCGGACGATCCTCACGGTCAGGCCAGACCGAGCGCCTCGGCGGCGGCGTTGACGTCGGCGTCGATCAGGGTGGGGGTCACGTCGCGCTGGGAGAGCGCGGTGTCGATGTCCTTGAGCCCGTTGCCGGTGACGGTGATCGCGATGGTCGCGCCGGCGGGCACGCGGCCCCGCTCGGCCTGCTGGAGCAGCCCGGCGACGCCCGCGGCCGACGCGGGCTCGACGAAGATGCCGACCTCGGAGGCCAGCAGCGCCTGCGCGTCGAGGATCTGCTGGTCGCTCACGGCGTCGATCAGGCCGCCCGAGTCGTCGCGTGCGGCGACGGCCAGATCCCACGAGGCGGGCGCGCCGATGCGGATGGCGGTCGCGACCGTCTCGGGGTCGGGGATCGGGCGCCCGAGCACGAACGGGGCGGCGCCCGCCGCCTGGAAGCCCCACATGGCCGGGCGCGAGGAGGTGATGCCGCGCTCGGCGTACTCGCGGTAGCCCATCCAGTACGCGGAGATGTTGCCCGCGTTGCCGACGGGGAGGATGTGGATGTCGGGTGCCGCGCCGAGCGCGTCGCACACCTCGAAGGCCGCCGTCTTCTGGCCGTGCAGGCGGTACGGGTTGACGGAGTTGACGAGCTCGACGGGGAAGGCGGCGTCGAGCTTGCGGGCGATCTCGAGGCAGTCGTCGAAGTTGCCGTCGACCGCGATCAGCTGGGCGCCGTGCACGATCGCCTGTGCGAGCTTGCCGGAGGCGATCTTGCCCTGCGGCAGGAGCACCGCGCACCCGATCCCGGCGCGCGTCGCGTACGCGGCGGCCGAGGCGCTCGTATTGCCGGTCGACGCGCACACGACGGTCTGCGCGCCGTCGCTCACCGCGCGGGACATGGCGCTGACCATGCCGCGGTCCTTGAACGAGCCGGTCGGGTTCATGCCCTCGACCTTGATGTGGACGTCGGCGCCCACCCGCTCGCCGAGCGCGGGGGCATGCACGAGCGGCGTGCCGCCCTCGCCGAGGGTGAGCAGGGTGTCCGAGTCCTCGAACGGGAGGAACTCGCGGTACTCGGCGATCACGCCGCGCCACTGGTGTGCCATGGGGTCATTCTCCTTCGACGCGCAGCACGGAGTCGATCGCGACCACGGCGGCGGTGGTGGACAGGTCGTCGAGAGCCGTCGACATCGCCGACTCCGCGGCGGTGTGGGTGACGATCCCGATGCGGGCGCGCACGTCGCGCCCCGCGACGCCCCCCGCCTCCGGGGAGGCGCCGATCGGCTCCTGATGGATCGTCGCGATCGAGATGCCGTGCGAGGACAGGATGCCCGCGACGGCGGCGAGCACGCCCGGCTGGTCGTCGACGGTCAGGGCGACGTAGAAGCCGTTGCGCAGCTCGTCGATCGGGGCGATGGGCAGGCTCGCGTAGTTCGACTCCCCCGGGCCCTTGCCGCCGTGCACGCGCTGGCGTGCGACCGAGACGAGGTCGCCGAGCACGGCCGAGGCGGTCGGCGAGCCGCCCGCGCCCTGCCCGTAGAACATGAGCGAGCCCGCGGCGTCGGCCTGCACGAACACGGCGTTGTAGGCCTCGGAGACGGAGGCCAGCGGGTGCGTGGCCGGGATCATGGCGGGGTACACGCGGGCCGAGATCCGCTCGCCCAGGTCCTCGTCGTCGATCCGCTCGACGATCGAGAGCAGCTTGATGACGCTGCCCAGGCGCCGGGCGGCCGCGATGTCGTCGGCGGTGATCGAGGTGATGCCCTCGCAGTGCACGTCCTGCAGGCCCACCCGGGTGTGGAAGGCGAGCGAGGCCAGGATCGAGGCCTTCGCGGCGGCGTCGAGGCCCTCGACGTCGGCCGTGGGGTCGGCCTCGGCGTAGCCGAGCCGCTGGGCGCTCGCGAGCGCCTCGTCGAACTCGGCGCCCGTGCGGGTCATCGCGTCGAGGATGTAGTTGGTGGTGCCGTTGACGATCCCGAGCACCCGCTGGATGCGGTCGCCCGCGAGGGACTCGCGGATCGGGCGCACGAGCGGGATCGCGCCGGCGACGGCGGCCTCGAAGTGCAGGTCGACGCCCGCGGCGTCGGCCGCCTCGTACAGCTCGGCGCCGTCCTGCGCCAGGAGCGCCTTGTTGGCGGTCACGACGCTCGCCCCGCCGGCCATCGCCTCGAGCAGGAGGGTGCGGGCGGGCTCGATGCCGCCCATCAGCTCGACCACGAGATCGGCCTCGCGCACGAGGGCGTGCGGATCCTCGGTCAGCAGGGCGGGGTCGACGTGGTCGCCGCGGTCCTTGGTGCGGTCGCGCACGCTGATGCCGATCACCTGCAGCCGGGCGCCGACGCGGTGGGCCAGGTCGTCGCGCTGCTGCTCGAGCAGACGCAGCACCTCGGTGCCGACCGTGCCGGCGCCGAGCACCGCGACGCGCAGCGGGGTCACGGCGGGATCGTCGAGAGGGCTCATGTGCTCAGGTGTTCCTTAGATCGAAGGGGTGCCGAGGTCGTGCACGCTGCGGCGAATCTATCGGAGGGGCCGGGCTCGGCGCGCGCGGGACGACGGCAGATGACGCGACGGCCGGCCGCCGTCCGGGTCAGCCGACGTCGAGGGCGAGCAGGTCGTCCTCGGTCTCGCGGCGGACGAGCGGCAGGATGCGTCCGTCCCGCACAGCGACGACGGCCGGGCGCGGCACGTGGTTGTAGTTCGAGGCGAGCGAGTAGCAGTACGCGCCCGTCACCGGGACCGACACGAGGTCGCCGCGGTGCACGTCGGCGGGCAGGTACTCGTCCTTGACCACGATGTCGCCGCTCTCGCAGTGTTTGCCGACGACGCGCACCACCGCGGGCTCGGCGTCCGAGACGCGGCCGGACAGCAGGCACGAGTAGTCGGCGTCGTACAGCGCGGTGCGGATGTTGTCGCTCATGCCGCCGTCGACCGAGACGTACAGACGGTGGTGGGGACCGCCCAGGCGCACGTCCTTGACGGTGCCGACCGCGTACAGGGTCTGCGTGGACGGGCCCGCGATCGCACGGCCGGGCTCGAAGGCCAGGCGCGGCACCTCGAGGTCGAGCTCGTGGCACTCCTTCTCCACGATCGTCGCGATGCCGGCCGCGAGCGCCTCGGGCGTCGAGGGCGTGTGCTGGCTGTTGTACATGACGCCGAAGCCGCCGCCGAGGTCGAGGTGGGCGATCGTGTGGCCGAGCTCGTCGCGCACCTGGGCGACCAGCTCGAGCACGCGGCGGGCCGCGACCTCGAAGCCGCCCACGTCGAAGATCTGGGAGCCGATGTGGGAATGCAGGCCCACGAGCTCGAGCGCGTCGGAGGCGGCGAGCACGCGACGCACCGACTCGAGGGCGTCGCCCGCGCTGAGCGAGATGCCGAACTTCTGGTCCTCGTGCGCGGTCGCGATGAACTCGTGGGTGTGGGCCTCGACGCCCGTCGTGATGCGCAGCATGACGGGGGCGCGCACGCCGAGCTCTCGCGCGTGGGCGGCGACCTGCTCGATCTCGGGCAGCGAGTCGATCACGAGACGCCCCACGCCGACCTCGAGGGCGCGGCGGATCTCGGCGTCGGACTTGTTGTTGCCGTGCAGGGCCAGGCGCTCGGGCGGGAAGCCGGCCCGCAGGGCCACGGCGAGCTCTCCCCCGGTGCACACGTCCATGCCGAGGCCGTCCTCCTCGACCCAGCGGGCCACGCCCGTGCACAGGAAGGACTTGCCGGCGTAGTAGACGTCGGCCCCCGCGAAGGGGGCGAAGGCGCCGCAGAAGGCGTCGCGGAAGCGGCGGGCGCGGGCCCGGAAGTCCTCCTCGTCGACGATGAGGGCGGGCGTGCCGACCTCCTCGGCGATCCGGTGCACGTCGACACCGCCGACCTCGAGCGCGCCGTCGCCGGCGCGCTGCGTCGTCGCGGACCACAGGCCGGGCAGCAGGGCGTTGACGTCGGCGGGGTACGGGAGCCAGCTCGGGCTCGCGTCGTTGCCGTGGAGTGCTCCGGCCTCGTGGGCGCGCATCGGGGTGCTCCTTGCGGTGGTGAGGACGACTCGGGGACGGCGCCGGACGGGCCGCGGAGGGGCCCCGCGCACAGGTCGAAGGGCCCGGGCAAGCCTATGCGGCGCGTCGCGCGGCGGCCCGTCGACGTCCAGCAACCGGGCGGTCGGCGGCGCGGATGTGACCAGTGCCGCTTGATAGCCTCGAAGCGCCCGCGCCCGCCGAGGAAGGAAGCCCCCATGCCTGCTCATGATCTGGTCGTCGTCGCCAACCGTCTCCCCGTCGACGCGCACCTGCGCGAGGACGGCTCCGTGGAGTGGGAGCCGAGCCCCGGCGGCCTCGTGACCGCGATGGAGTCGGTCATGCGCAACGTCGACTCCGGCGCGTGGGTCGGATGGGCCGGCTCCCCCGGCGAGGCGCCCGATCCGTTCGAGGCCGACGGCATGCAGCTGTACCCGGTGATGCTCTCGGCCGAGGACGTGGCCCGCTACTACGAGGGCTTCTCCAACGCGACGCTGTGGCCGCTCTACCACGACGTGATCGCCGACCCGGAGTTCCACCGCACGTGGTGGGACGCCTACCGCGAGGTCAACGAGCGGTTCGCGAAGGCGGCCGCCGCGGTCGCCGCACCGGGCGCGACCGTGTGGGTCCACGACTACCAGCTCCAGCTCGTGCCCTCGCTCCTGCGCGACGCGCGCCCCGACCTGCGGATCGGCTTTTTCGACCACATCCCGTTCCCGCCCTTCGAGCTGTTCGCCCAGCTCCCCAAGCGCAACCAGGTGCTGCGGGGCCTGCTGGGGGCCGACCTGATCGGCTTCCAGCGCGAGCGCGACGCCCTGAACTTCCTCACGAGCGTGCGCCAGCTGCTCGGGTACACCCACCACCAGCACGAGATCACGGTCCCCGGCATCGGCTCGGCACCGGCCCGCGTGGTCACCGCCAAGGCCTTCCCCATCTCGATCGACTCGCACGCGGTGGGCGAGATGGCCGAGGACCCGGAGATCCAGGAGGCCGCCCGCACCCTGCGCCACGAGCTGGGCGACCCCCGCAAGGTCGTCGTCGGCGTCGACCGCCTGGACTACACCAAGGGCATCCGGCACCGGCTCAAGGCGTGGGGCGAGCTGCTCAACGACGGCGCCATCGACCCCGACGAGGTGCTCATGGTGCAGGTCGCGACGCCGTCGCGCGAGCGGGTCGACGCCTACCGGCAGCTGCGCGACGAGGTCGAGCTGACCGTCGGGCGCATCAACGGCGACTTCGCGTCGATCGGGCGGCCGGCCATCTCCTACCTGCACCGCTCCCTCGACCGGCGCGCGATGACGGCGCTCTACCAGGCGGCCGACGTGGTGCTCGTGACAGCCCTGCGCGACGGCATGAACCTCGTCGCCAAGGAGTACGTGGCCTCGCGGCCCGACGAGCTGGGCGTGCTCGTGCTCTCGGAGTTCGCCGGGGCCGCCGACGAGCTGCGGGCCGCGATCCTCGTCAACCCGCACGACATCGACGAGCTCAAGACCGCGATCCTGCGCGCCCTCGCGATGCCCGAGGAGGAGCAGCGGGCGGCGATGCAGTCGCTGCGCCGCCAGGTCCTCGACAACGACGTCCAGGGGTGGGCGCACGCCTTCCTCGGCGAGCTCGAGTCCGCTGGACGCGCCCAGGACGTGCCCACGGGTCCGACCGTGCGCCTGACGGGGGACGCGGGGCCGTCCCGCGAGGAGCTCACCTCGGCCCTCTCCGAGTTCGCGCGGACCCCGCGCATCCTCGTGGCGAGCGACTTCGACGGGGTGCTCGCCCCGATCGTGGCCGACCGCGACGCGGTCCAGCCCGACCCGACCGCGCTCGGCGCCCTGCGCGAGCTCGCCGAGCTGCCGGGCGTGAACGTCGCCCTCGTCTCGGGCCGCACGCTCACCGACCTCGACCACCACACCCAGATGCCCAGCTCGGTGGTGCTCGTGGGCAGTCACGGCGCGCAGGTGGGCGCGCTCCCGCCGGACATGGACGCGGGCACGCTCGACGGGGCGGGCACGCAGATGGACGACGAGCGCGAGCGCCTGCTCGAGTCGATCACCGCGACGCTGCGGCGCATCGCGACCCAGCACCCCGGCGCCGAGGTCGAGGTCAAGCCCTCGGCCGCGGTGCTGCACACCCGCAAGGCCAAGGGGCGCTATGCGGCCAACGCGACCGAGGTGGCGCTCGAGTACGCGCGCACCCTGCCCGATGTGAAGATCACGCCCGGCAAGGAGGTCGTCGAGTTCTCGGTGGTCGACTCCTCGAAGGGCTCGGCCATCCAGACCCTCGCCCGCGCCTGCGCGGCCGACGCGTGGGTGTACCTGGGCGACGACGTCACGGACGAGTCGGTGTTCGAGGAGATCGGCGACAACGATCTCGGCATCAAGGTCGGCACAGGCGATACCGCGGCGACCTTCCGCATCGGCGGCCCCGAGGACGTCGCCGGCGTGCTCGAGGAGCTGCTCGCCCTGCGCCGCGGCTGAGGCGGCGGGGACGGCCCGCACAGATGTGACGGTGAGAGCCGCAGCCCTGCGATTTTCGAGGGGTGCGGCTCTCTCCGTCACATCTGTGCAGCGGCGGTCCGCAACCACCCCGGGAACGGAGAACCGGCCGCCATCGCGACCCGTCGGAAAAGCGCCGGCCGGCAATCCGCTTGCTGCTCTGCACCGGTGACAGCCATCTCGCGGCTCGATATCGCCGCCATTGTTCCCTGCTTCAACGAAGAAGCGACGGTGGCGAAGGTCGTGACCGACCTCAAGGGCGCCTTCGACTCCATCGCGGTGTACGTGTACGACAACAACTCGACCGATGCCACCCGGGAACGGGCCCGGGCCGCCGGGGCGATCGTGCGCACGGAGGTCCTCCAGGGCAAGGGGAACGTGGTGCGCCGTGCCTTCGCCGACGTCGAGGCGGATGTGTACATCCTGATCGACGGCGACGACACCTACGACGTGGCCTCCGCGCCCGCGATGGTGGCCGCGCTGCTGGACGGGCCCTACGACCACGTGCTCGGCTGTCGTGTCGATGATCCCGAACGCACGGCCTATCGCAACGGCCACGCACAGGGAAACCGGGTCTTCAACCGCATCGTCTCCCTGCTCTTCGGCCAGAGGGTCAACGACATTCTCTCGGGTTATCGGGCTCTTCAGAGTTGAGTGTGGGGTGAGGCGTCGAGACCGCCGGTGATGAGGAGCATGCGGAGTCGGTAGTGCTCGAAGTTGCGGAACCCTCTGGCGATGCGGCGGCCGAGTTCGATGATCCCGTTGACGGCCTCTGTCCCGCCGTTGCTCGCGCCGTCGGTGTCGAAGTAGGCCAGGAACGCGGTCTTCCAGCGGCGTAGCGTCTTCCCGAGCCGCGCGATCTCGGGGATCGGGCACGATGGCAGCTTCTCGATAAGCTGCTCGGCCAGTCGACGACCCCGGGCGGGTGTGGGCTGGTGGAACACGTCTCGGAGGTCCTGGACGCAGTGGTAGGCGACCTCGACCTCGATGTGAGCGGGATGGGCGTCGAAAGCGCTGGCCAGACGCACCTGTTGCCTGCTCGTCAAGCGTTCTCGGCCGGCGCGAAGGACGTTGCGGATCCCGTAGAGAGGATCACCCTTGCGGCCGCGGTGGCCGAGGGTCTCCTGCTGGATCCGGCGGCGGACGCCGTCGATCGCAGCCCCGCCGAGCTTCACGATGTGGAACGCATCCAGTACGCAGGTGGCATCCTCGAGGCGGTCATCGATCGCGTTCTTGTATCCCTGGAACGGATCCAGCGTCGCGATGTCGATACTTTGCCGGAACTCCTCGCCCCGCTCGTCGAGCCAGTTGCGATAGACCGTCCCGGATCGGCCCGGGACGAGATCGAGAAGCCTCGCGGTCGGGTGGGGGCCGCGCGTCAGATCGACCATCCCGGTGAGTTCCTTCGGACCACGCCGGCGAGGATCACGGTGATGCCAGACATGCTCGTCCACGCCCAGGACATGCACTCCTTCGAACCTGGACGGGTCCTCGGCGGCCAGGGTCAGGACGGGCTGGACCTGGGACCAGAGCGTGTTCCAGGTGGTGCCGAGCTGCCGGGCCAGGCCCTGGATCGTCGCTCCTTCACGGCGGAGCTGGCTGATCGCCCACCGAACCGCACGGATGCTCAACAGTCCCCGCGGTGCGCAGACCTCGGGATCCTGTTCGAGGAACGTCGCCACGGGACAGATGTCCTCGAGGCAGATCCAGCGGCGCTTCCGCCACCGGATCCGCACCGGCCTGCCGGCCCAGGGCGCATCGATCATCTCGACCATCACACGGCCGTGACCAGTCGCGATGACTCCACAGCCAGGGCAGCCCGTGACCGGATCGCAGGACTCCACCTCGAGCATCAGGCCTGAGGGAGCCTGCGAGACCGCGATCAGGTGAAGGCCGGGGAAGTCCAGGAGAAGATCGCATCTCCCACAGCGATCGAGCGCGTCAGGGCATACGCAACTATGGTTGTGCATCGTCGAGGTCCTTGGTGCGAGCAGAGGTAGAAGTCCGCTCATCATCCGGGACCTCGACGCCTACCACCAGCTACCCCGCACCACCGGCGCACCCACACTCAACTCTGAAGAGCCGGTTATCGCGTGTTCTCCCGACGTTTCGTGAAGTCGTTCCCCGCGCTGTCGCAGCGTTTCGAGATCGAGACCGAGCTGACCATCCATTCCCTCACCACGCGCGCACCCCAGATCGAGATGCCCGTGGGGTTCCGGTCCCGGCCCGACGGCAGCCTCTCGAAGCTCAGCACGATCGGCGACGGGCGGCGGATCATCGTCGCCATCTGCAAGCTCTTCGCCATGGAGAAGCCCCTCACGTTCTGGGGCGTGGCCTGCCTCCTCGCGCTCCTGGCCGGTCTCGTGTGCGGCGTCCCGGTCATCACGGACTAGCTGCAGACCGGCCTCGTGCAGCGCTTCCCCACCGCGTTCCTCGCCGCGAGCCTCATGGTGATCGCGTGCCTCATGGCGATGGCCGGGGTGATCCTCGCCGGGGGGGGGGAGTTCCTGGGGGCCTTCGCCCGCACGCTGGCGCGATGCCCGGGGCCGATGATGGCGGGATATCGCGACCAGACCGCGCAGCTGTGGCGGTGGGACACCGTGCCCGTGGGCAGCACCTCGCAGTCGTTCTTCCTCGAGCCGGTCTCGAACTTCCCCGCCGATCGCGAGGAGATCCAGCGCGATCTCGCCCGGCAGGGGGTCGTCAAGGACCCGCTGATCGGCGGGACCGTGGGCGCCCGCATGGAGCAGGCGTACCGGGCCGTGCTCGACCGCACGCCGGGCACGGGCACGTGGGTGTGGGCCCTCGTGCTGGTCACCCTCGCCTTCTGGTATCGCCGTCGCGCCGAGGTGATCGCCCTCGTCGCCCCGGCGCTGCTGCTGTGGGCCACGCTCATGGCGGCCGCCCCGATCGCCCTGCCGTTCCGCTACGTCGCCTACCTTCCGTGGATCCTCGCGATCGCGCTCGTGGTCCTGCTCTCGACCCGAGCCGGGCCGCAGGACGACATCGACACCGACACCGACACACCATGAGCCCGCCGGTCTCGGCCCCGCCCGGCCTCAGTCGCCCGGCTCGGCCTCGGAGCGCCTCGTCACGCGCACCTCGGCGATGCGTCGGCGATCCATCGCCGTAACCTGGAGCGTCGCCCCGTCCACGTCGACCGCATCTCCCACCCAGGCGAGCCGGCCGAGGTGCTCGATGACGACCCCGGCGACGGTGTCGGAGGCGCCTCGGGGCAGGTGCACCCCGGTGGCCTCCTCGACCTCGAGCAGGTTGAGCCGGCCGTCGACGACGTCGTCGCCGGAGGCCGGCAGGGCGGCGGGGTCGTACTCGTCGACGATCTCGCCGACGACCTCCTCGACGAGGTCCTCGAGGGTGACGATGCCGTCGGTGCCGCCGTACTCGTCCACGACGACGGCGATGTGGTGCCCGTCGGCTCGCATCCGGGTGAGGGTCGGCAGCACCCGTGCGGTGGAGGGCACGTAGGGCACGGGCCGCACGAGTCGCTCCACGGGCCCCTCGGGGTCAGCCCCGACCGCCTCGAACAGGTCGCGGACGTGCACGAAGCCGACGAGGTCGTCGATGGAGCCCTCGGAGACCGGGTAGCGCGAGAACGGCAGATCGCGCACGGAGGCGACCGCCTGCGAGATGGTCGAGGCGACGGCCAGGGCCGTCACGTCCGGACGGGGCCGCATCACCTCGCTGACCTGTCGGCCCCGCAGGGAGAGCACGTCGTCGAGGATCTTCCGCTCGTCGTCGGGAAGGCCCTCGTGGCTCGCGACGATGTCGCGCACCTCCTCGTCGGTCAGCTCCTCGCCGGTCTTGTGCGGATCGCCGCCCAGCAGACGCACGAGGGCGTTGGTCGACACCGAGAGCAGCCAGATGATCGGACGCATGAGGGTCGCGAAACTGCTCAGCACCGGCGCGACGGCGTAGGCGAACTGCGCGTTGCGCTGGATGGCGAGGCGTTTGGGCACGAGCTCACCGAGCACGAGCGACAGGTAGGCGATGAGCAGCGTCAGCAGGACGGTCGAGAGGGTGAGCGCGAGCGCGGCGTCCGCTCCCGCCGCCTCGAACAGCGGTGCGACCGACGGCGCGAGCGAGGTGGCCCCATAGGCCGCCGACGCGAAGCCCGCGACCGTCACGCCGATCTGGACGGCGGACAGGAACGTGTTCGGGTTTCGGGCAAGCGCGGCGACCTTCTCCCCGCGCCGTCCGCGGGCGGCGATCGCGCTGAGCTGGCTCTCGCGCAGCGTCACGAGGGCCATCTCGGTCGCGGCGAACACGCCGCCGATCAGGACGAACAGGACCACGAGGGCGAGGTTCCAGATGAGGTCACCGCTCATCGCAGGCGCTCCTTGGGCGGGTGGGGGCTCGGAGGGCGTATCGGGAGGGCGTCGCGGCCGGCGTCATCGGTCCTGCTCGGCCGGTGTCGCCGGCTCGCGCTCGTTCGCGGTGCTCTCGCCCCGGGTCGAGAGGAGGCTGGCCACGGTGGCGACGGCGACGGTGGTCCCGATGAAGGCCAGGGAGAACCAGATCGGGATCTCCGGCGCCCACAGCATCGGCTCGCCGCCGTTGATGAAGGGGAGCTCGTTGACGTGCATGGCGTGCAGCACCAGCTTGACGCCGATGAAGGCGAGGATGACGGCGAGGCCCTGCGCGAGGTAGACGAGGCGCTCGAGCAGGCCGCCGATCAGGAAGTACAGCTGGCGCAGGCCCATGAGCGCGAAGGCGTTGGCCGTGAAGACGATGTAGGCCTCCTCGGTCAGGCCGTAGATGGCCGGGATCGAGTCGACGGCGAAGATCAGGTCGACGAAGCCGATCGCGATGATCGTCAGCAGCATCGGGGTGACGAAGCGGCGGCCGTCCCGGCGCACGGTGAGCCTGTCCTCGGCATACTCGTCGGTGACCGGGAGATGACGGCGCACGAAGCGCATGAAGCGCCCCTGGGAGGGGTCGTTCTCGCCGTGCGTGAACGCCTGGCGGTAGGCGAGGACCAGCAGGAGCGCCCCGAAGACGTAGAAGACCCACGAGAAGTTCTCGATGAGCGCCGCCCCGACCGCGATGAACCCGCCGCGCAGGACCAGGGCGATGACGATGCCGATCATCAGCACCTTCTGCTGGTAGATCTTCGGCACGGCGAAGCCGGTCATGAGGACGAGGAACACGAAGAGGTTGTCGATCGACAGCGCCTTCTCGGTGAGGTAGCCGGCGAAGTACTCGCCGCCGTGCCGCCAGTCGACGACGACGCCGAGGCCGACCCCGAAGAGCAGCGCGAGCACGATGTAGAACACCGACCATCGGGCGGACTCGCCGAGGGTGGGCTCATGGGCCCTGCGGACGTGGGCGAAGAACTCGTAGACGAAGAAGGCGATCGTGACGGCGAACGTGATCGCCCAGACGAGGGGTGTGGGACTCACCGGGGGGTCTCCTGGAGATGGCGCGAGCGAAGGACGCCAGAGTCTCTTCCATCCCGCGCTGCGGGACCGGCGACCCGGGATGCGCGTGCATCCGGAGTGACGAGTCGGCCGTGTCGGAGTACTCCCCCTGGGAGCGCCCACCGTACGGGGTCCGCCTGGACGTCCCTGGGAACTCGCCGCACACGCGGTCGGCCGTGACCCCTCGCTGCGACCACGGGCGGGTCCGGCGGCGCACGCAGGAACGGGCGAGGCCCCGAGACCTGTTCGTCTCGGGGCCTCGACCATGACCTCTGTGGTGCCCGCGACAGGATTCGAACCTACGACCTTCTGCTCCGGAGGCAGACGCTCTATCCACTGAGCTACGCGGGCGTACCGCACGAGTCTAGCAACGTGCTGGCCCCGTGCCGACCCTCGGGAGGGCCTGGGCTGCGAGTGAGGCGCAGGTCACCGTGCGGCGCGGCCGGTCGGCGGCGGTCCGCGGCGCGCCGTGCCTCCGCTCAGGCGGCCGCGATGTCCGCGGGCAGCGGCAGCTGGGCGCCGTGGAGGATGGCCGACGGGTCCGCGGCGATGCCGAGCGGGCTCGGATCGGCGCCCGAGCGCACGAGCAGGTCCCCGACGGCGGCGATCATCGCGCCGTTGTCGGTGCACAGCGACATGGGAGGGATCCGCAGCTCGACGCCGGCCGCGTCGCACCGCTCCTGGGCGACGGCGCGCAGCCGCGCGTTCGCGGCCACCCCGCCGACGATGACGAGGGTGTCCAGGCCCTTCTCGCGCACGGCGCGCAGCGACTTGGTGACGAGCACGTCCACGACGGCCTGCTCGAAGGACGCTGCGATGTCCGCCACGGGCACCGCGTCGCCGCGCCGCTCGATGGTCTCGACGGTGCGCGCGACCGCGGTCTTCAGCCCCGAGAAGGAGAACGTGTAGGGCGCGTCGCCGGCCCGCAGCAGCGCCCGGGGGAACCTGAACGCCTCGGGGTCGCCGTCGACAGCGGCGCGCGAGATCGCGGGGCCGCCCGGGTAGCCGAGGCCCAGCAGGCGCGAGACCTTGTCGAAGGCCTCCCCGGCGGCGTCGTCGAGGGTGTCGCCGAGGTGCTCGATGGGATCGCGCACGAGGTCGCGCACGTGGAGGATCGAGGTGTGGCCGCCCGAGACGATGAGGATGATGCTCTCGGGGGG
This sequence comes from Brachybacterium huguangmaarense, assembly GCF_025725725.1. Lineage (NCBI taxonomy): Bacteria > Bacillati > Actinomycetota > Actinomycetes > Micrococcales > Dermabacteraceae > Brachybacterium > Brachybacterium huguangmaarense. Next base: position 2,178,751 of record NZ_CP107020.1, on the reverse strand, counting down.
CAGGGCGCCGTGGGCGAGGGTGTCGGCGGCCGCGTGGCCGGCGAGGTGGTGCACCCCGTACAGGGGGACGTCGAGCGCCCAGGCGATCGACTTCGCGGCGGCGAGGCCCACGTGCACGGCGGTCGCCAGGCCGGGGCCGCTCGTCGCGGCGACGTGGGTGATGTCGCGCAGGCCGACGCCCGCGTCGGCGAGCGCGATCCGCAGGGTCGGCACGGCTGCCTCGAGGTGGGCGCGGGCCGCGATCTCGGGGACGACGCCGCCGAACTCGGCGTGCTGGGCGGCGCTCGAGGCGAGCCCCTGCCCGAGCAGCACGCCGTCGCTGACGATCCCGAAGCCGGTCTCGTCGCACGAGGACTCGACGCCCAGGACGACCGGGGTGCGGGTGGTCGGCGCGCTCATCGGAACAGCGACATGGGGTCGGAGTAGGCGCCCGCGGTGTCCATCTTCGCGAAGTGCAGGTGGCAGCCGGTCGAGCGGCCCGTGGAGCCCACGAGGCCCACGGTCTGGCCCTTGTCCACGTGCTCGCCGACCGTCGTCGAGAACTCCGAGAGGTGGTAGTAGCCGGTCACGACGCCGTTGCCGTGGTCGACCTTGACCCGGTTGCCGGAGGACGAGTTGTACTCGACGGCGATCACGGTGCCCGCCTGGGCGGCGCGCGCCGGGGTGCCGCACGCGGCGGCGAAGTCGACGCCGTCGTGGAGCTTGCGGGTGCCGAGCGTGGGGTGCACGCGCCAGCCGTACCCGGAGGAGATGGGGGCGTCGACGGGCTTCATGTAGCCGTCGCCCGAGGCGACGATGTCCTCGAGCGTCGTCTCGTCGGCGCCGACGGCGGCCGCCGCCGAGAGGTTGGAGGTCACGGCCGAGTCGGCGTACGAGGTGGTCGCGGCGCCGTCGACGGCCGACACGGGCAGCGCGACGGGCGCGGCGGCCGCGACGCTCTGGGTGTGGGCGACGGGCTGGGCGTCGGCGGAGAGCGAGGCGGGCAGGGCGGAGGCGCCGGGAGCCGGCTGATCGGCGGTGGCCGAGGCGAGCGGCACGGCGATGGTCGCGGTGGCGAGCGCGCCGAGCACGCCGACCTTGACGATGCCGGCCGAGACCACCGCGGAGTCGCGATGGGAGGCCCGGGCCGAGGTGGCCAGCGGCCGCATGTGGGCCCGGCCGGTCGCGCGATGGTTCGCCACGTGGTTGCCTGCTTCCGTTCGACGTCAAGGATCCAGTCCGGTCGCGACGCCGGACGGGGAAGGGCGCGTCGCCGATACTGACGTCGATCAGGCTAGTGACGGCGACGTGGGCCGCCGGAGGGGGCCGCGGCGATGATTACCGACTCTTTGCCGCGCCTCCCCGTCACGGGGGCGTCTCTTGACGTTCACGCGGATTCCGGGTGATGCCGACCACGCGGCGGCCCGGGCGCCTGGGACGCACGTCACGTGACGTGCGTCCCGCACACCGAGGGGCGGTCCGCTGCTCAGACGCCGTGGCGCTGCATGACGTCCTTGACCTCGCCCACGAGCTCCTCGAGCACGTCCTCGAGGAAGACCGCGCCGACGCTGCGCGCGCTCGGCGAGTCCACACGGGCCATGTGCGCGCCGTTGTACTGCATGGCGCGCAGGGCCTCCTCGACGTCGTCGTCGTCGGCCACCGACACGACGGCGCGCACGATCCCGGGGTGGATGGGCTCGTCGTACGCCGAGGCGGGCGCGTCGGGCGGCAGGATGACGTCCTTGAGGTGCACGTAGCCGACGAGGTCTCCCGCGTCGTTGCGCACGCCGATGCGGCTGTAGCCGGTGCGGGCCACGAGCTCCTCGATGCCCGCCGGGGACACCTCGTAGGTGACGGTCACGACGTCGTCCATGGGCACCATCACGTCGCGCGCGGTGTGCTCGGAGAACTGGATCGCGCCGCGCAGCAGCCCCTGGTCGTCGGCCAGCAGGCCCTCGCGCCGGGACTCGTCGACGATGACCGCGATCTCCTCGGCGGTGAAGTCGGCCTCCACCTCGTCGCGCGGCTGCACGCCCAGCATGCGCAGGATCGCGTTGGCGGTCGCGTTGAGCATCCAGATGATGGGCGTGAACACGCGGGCCACGGCCGCGAGCGGCGTCGCGAGCGCGATCACGGCGCCCACGGGCATCGCGATCGACAGGTTCTTGGGCACCATCTCGCCGAGCACGACGTGCAGGTAGGAGGCGATGAGCAGGGCGATCGCGAAGGCGATCGGATGCACGAGGGCCTCGGGGGCGCCGACCGCCTCGAGCAGCGGCTCGACGTAGTGGGCGATCGCGGGCTCGGCGACCGCGCCCAGGGTGACCGAGCAGACGGTCACCCCGAACTGGGCGGCGGCGAGCATCACGGAGACGTGCTCGATGGCCCACAGCGCGGTCTTGGCGCCGGCGCGGCCCTCGGCCACGAGCGGCTCGAGCTGGCTGCGGCGCGCCGTCATCACGGCGAACTCGGCGCCGACGAAGAAGGCGTTGCCCGCGAGCATCGCGAGGCCGAGGATCAGGGCGGCGGCGTCACTCATCGTCGTCACTCTCCTCGGGGGCGGGGACCCGGGCGGCGGCATCCACGACGACGAGGCGCACGAGGTCCACGCGCCGTCCGTCCATGTGCAGCACCTCGAGGCGCAGGCCGTCGCGCTCGATCACGTCGCCGGCCACGGGGATGCGGCGCAGCACGTCCATCACGTAGCCACCCAGGGTGTCGTAGTCGGAGGACTCGGGCACGAGCACCCCGAGCTCCCGGCGGATCTCGTCGGGCCGCATGAGGCCGGACACGGTCCAGCCGTCGGCGCCCTCGACGAACCGCTCGGGCTCGTCCTCGTCGTGCTCGTCGCTCACCTCGCCCACGATCTCCTCGATCACGTCCTCGAGGGTGACCAGGCCGGCGGTGCCGCCGTACTCGTCGACGACGACGGCGAGCTGGGCGCCCACGTCGCGCAGATCGAGCAGGAGCGCGTCGAGGCCCACGGTCTCGGGGATGCGCGGGATGTCCCCCATGAGGGCGCGCACCGATGTCGACGCGCGGTCCGCGCGGGGCACCGAGATCGCCTGGCGCGCCTGGACCACGCCGATCACATCGTCCTCCGAGCCCTCGATGACCGGGAAGCGCGAGTGGCCGCTCGTGCGGGACAGCTCGAGCACGTCCTGGGCGCTCGCGCCCGCGTCCACCGCGATCATGGCGCCGCGGTGGGTCATGACGTCGCCCGCCTCGCGCTCGGCGAGCTGGAGGGTGCGGCTGAGCAGCACGGCCGTGCCGCGGTCGAGGGTGCCGGCGCGTGCCGAGTGGCGCACGAGGTACTCGAGCTCGGCTGGCGAGCGGGCGGCCGACAGCTCCTCCTGGGGCTCGACGTTGACCAGGCGCAGGATCGCGTTGGCCGTCGAGTTGAACACGGCGATGAGCGGCCGGAAGACGGTCGTGAACGCGTGCTGGAGCGGCGCGGCGATGCGTGCGGTGCGCAGCGGGTCGGCGATCGCGAGGTTCTTGGGGACGAGCTCGCCGAAGATCATCGAGAAGGCGTAGGCGATCGCCATCGCGGCGACCACGGCCACGGGCGTCACCGCGCTCTCGGGCACGCCGACGGCGTCGGCGAGCGGCGTGAGCAGGGTGGCCAGCGGGTCCTGGACGGCGAAGCCGAACAGCAGGGTGGTGATGGTGATGCCGAGCTGGGCGCCGGAGAGGTTGGTCGACAGGTGCGTGAGCGCCGACAGCACGCCGGCGGCGCGCCGGTCGCCGTTCGCCTGGGCCTTCTCGACCGTGTGCCGGTCGAGGGCCACGAGGGAGAACTCCGAGGCCACGAAGATCGCGGTGCCGAGCGTCAGCAGGACGCCGACGCCGAGGAGGACGAAGGTCATCGCACGATCCCGATCGGTCGGCGGGACCGGGCTGGCCTCGGGGGTCGGGACGACGGGACGGACAGGGGACGACGCCCGGGGGCGTCGGCGCGCACCGCGGGGCACAGGCCGCTCAGGGTGCGCGCGCCGGTACTCGGCACGGGCGAATCGCTCATGATGGCGAGGATTCTACGGGAGGCGCGTGTGCCCATCCAGTGAACGTCCAGGGCAGTCCCCGCCGTTCGCCGGACGCGCACACACCGCGCCGTTACAGTGACGCCATGTCGAGCCCGAGACCCCCCGAGAAGCGTGCGCACCCCTCCCCCGGCGCGCCCGAGGCCTCCCCGGCGGCGAGCACGCGCGTCGTCGTGGTCGAGGACGAGCCCACGATCGCCCGGGCGATCGCGGACCGTCTCGTCGCCGAGGGCTGGGCCGTGACCGTCGCGGGCGACGGCCCCTCGGGGGTCGAGGCGGTCCGTCGCACCGAGCCGGACCTCGTGGTTTTGGACGTCATGCTGCCGGGCTTCGACGGCCTCGAGGTGTGCCGGCGCATCCAGTCCGACGCGCCCGTCCCCGTGCTCATGCTCACGGCGCGGGACGACGAGACCGACATGCTGGTGGGCCTCGGCGTCGGCGCCGACGACTACATGACCAAGCCCTTCTCGATGCGCGAGCTCGTGGCGCGGCTGAAGGCCCTGCTGCGCCGGGTGCAGCGCTCTCCCGCGCCCGCCGTCGCGGAGACGCAGGCGACCGGGATCCTGCAGATCGGCGACCTCGTGGTCGACCGCGCGAGCCGGCGCGTGACGCGCGCGGGCGAGCCGGCCCACCTCACCCCCACCGAGTACGACCTGCTGCTGTGCCTGGCCCAGACGCCCGGCACCGTGCTCACCCGCGAGCAGCTGCTCGCGGACGTGTGGGACTGGGTCGACGCGACGGGCACGCGCACCGTCGACTCCCACGTCAAGGCGCTGCGCCGCAAGCTCGGCCCGGATCTCGTGCGCACCGTGCACGGCGTCGGCTACGCCCTCGAGGTGCCCGAGGACGAGGACGAGACCGAGGCATGAGGCCCGCCGTGAGCATGTCGGCGCCCGATCCGCGCGAGAGCGCGCCGGGGCTGCGCCCGCTGCGGCTCCTGCCCTCCTTCAAGGTCAAGCTCGGGGTCCTGGTCGCCGTCTCGGTCACCGTGGCCGCCGCGCTCGCGTGGCTCGGCGTCCGCGCGGGTCTGCATCCGCTCATCACGATCCCGGTGATCGTAATCATCGCGCTCGTCATCACGCAGATCCTCGCGCGCGGCATGACCTCGCCGCTGCGGCAGATGACCCGCGCGGCCCAGGCGATGGCGCGCGGGGACTACTCCCAGCCGATCACGGCGACCTCGCGCGACGAGGTGGGCCAGCTCGCCGAGGCCTTCACAGTGATGGCGCGCGACCTCGAGGAGACCGACCGCATGCGGCGCGACCTCGTGGCCAACGTCTCCCATGAGCTGCGCACGCCCGTCGCGGCCCTGCGGGGCCAGCTCGAGAACCTCGTCGACGGCGTCACCCAGGCCGACCCCGCCTCGCTCCAGGTCGCGCTCACCGAGACCGAGCGTCTGTCCCGGCTGGTCGACCATCTGCTGGACCTGTCCCGGCTCGACGCCGGCGTGATCCAGCTGGACCCGCAGACGATCGAGATCACCCCTTTCCTGCACGAGGCCGTCGACCACGCCTCGCTCGTGGCGCGGGCGCGCGGACGCGACGTGCACTGGACCATCGACGTGCGCCCGGCCGACCTGACGGTCGACGCGGATCCCGAGCGCATCCACCAGGTGATCGCCAACCTCCTCGACAACGCCTCGCGGCACTCCCCGGCGGGCGGCCGGATCCGGGTGACCGCGGCCCCGGGCGAGCACGGGGACGGCGTGTGGCTCGAGGTCCGCGACGACGGCCCCGGGATCGCCTTCGAGGACCGTGAGCTGGTGTTCGAGCGCTTCCAGCGGGGAGGCAGCGCCGACTCCTCGGGCGGGACCGGGCTCGGCCTGGCGATCGCCCGCTGGGCCGTCGCGCTCCACGGCGGACGCATCGAGGTGCTCGACGACGACCTTCCCGCCCACCGCGAGTCGGGGCGCTCGTCCGTGATCCGCGTGACGCTCCCGACGAAACCGTGAGGCGCGGGACACGGGCGCAGGGGCCGGGCGCCCCCGGAGCGGTTAGGGTGGAGCGCACCCACTTTCGAGAACACCAGAAGGCTGGCGATCAGAGCGTGTCACAGCAGACACACGATCAGGATCTCTCCGGTTCCGACCCCGAGTTCGGCCCCAATCAGTGGCTCGTGGACGACCTGCACCGGCAGTGGGCCGAGGACCCCTCGAGCGTCGACCCGTCGTGGGCCGAGTTCTTCCGCGGCCGCGCCGCGCAGGAGCCCCGCCCGGACGACGCGACCCCCGGTCCCGACCCCGCCCCGCAGTCCCCCGAGCCCGTCGATCAGGGAGGCACGACCGCGCGGGACGAGCGTCCGGCCGACACCGCGCCGCCGGCTCCCGCCGCGGACGTGCCCTCGGCCCCCGCCGAGAGGGCCGAGGCGCGACAGACGAACCCGGACGCCGCCCCCTCGACGATCGCCGCGAGCGCCCCCGCGGCTCCGTCCGCCCCTGCCGCGGAGGCGTCCGCCGCGGGAAGGACCACCGCCGAGAAGCCGAGCGCCTCGACGTCCCGCAGCACCACCTCCACCTCCGCCCCCACGCCCCGCACCTCCGCCCCCGCCGCGACGCCCTCCAAGGACCACACCGCTCCCATGACTGCCAGCGACTCCCCCGCGCCCACGGTCTCCAGCACGTCCGACCGCCCCATGCGGTCCCGTGCCCCGCAAGAGGCCCCGCCCCGCCCCGATCCGATCGAGCCCGAGGTCGTCAAGCTCCGCGGCCCCGCCGCGGCCGTCGTGCGCAACATGGACGAGTCGCTCAGCGTGCCGACCGCGACGAGCGTGCGCGACGTGCCCGTCAAGCTCCTGTTCGACAACCGCACGGTCATCAACAACCAGCTCAAGCGGGCCCGCCAGGGCAAGGTCTCCTTCACCCACCTCATCGGCTACGCGATGATCGAGGCGATCACCGAGATGCCGGACATGAACAACGGCTTCGACGTGGACGACAAGGGCAAGCCCGTCATGCTGCGCCGGGCCGACATCAACTTCGGCCTCGCGATCGACATGCCCCGCCCCGACGGCTCGCGCTCCCTCGTGGTGCCGAGCATCAAGGGGGCCCAGCACCTCGACTTCCGCGGCTTCTGGAAGGCCTACGAGGACGTCGTGCGCCGTGCCCGCGGCAACAAGCTGACGATGGACGACTTCACCGGCACCACGGTCTCGCTCACCAACCCCGGCGGCATCGGGACCGTGCACTCGATCCCCCGCCTGATGAAGGGCCAGGGCACGATCGTCGGCGTCGGCGCGATGACCTACCCGGCGCCCTTCCAGGGCGCGAGCGCCGAGACCCTCGCGGACCTCGCGATCTCCAAGGTCATGACGCTCACCTCGACCTACGACCACCGGATCATCCAGGGCGCCGCCTCGGGCGAGTTCCTCAAGATCGTGGCCGACAAGCTGCTGGGCCAGGACGGGTTCTACGACCGGGTGTTCGAGTCGCTGCGCATCCCCTACGAGCCCGTGCGCTGGGTGCCCGACAACCCCCTGCACGACTCGCCGGAGGAGAAGTTCGCACACGTCGTGGACCTGATCCACAGCTTCCGCGTGCGCGGGCACCTGATGGCCGACATCGATCCGCTGCGCTACCGTCAGCGCACCCATCCGGATCTCGACGTCCAGACCTACGGCCTCACCCTGTGGGACCTCGACCGCACCTTCCCCACGCGCGGGCTGGGCGGCACCTCCACGATGACGCTGCGCGACATCCTGGGCGTGCTGCGCGACGCGTACTGCCGCACCGTCGGCGTGGAGTACATGCACATCACGGACCCCGAGGAGCGCCAGTGGCTCCAGGACCAGTTCGAGACGCCGCGCCCGCCCATGTCCAAGGAGATCCTCACCCGGATCATGGACCGCCTCAACGCCGCCGAGGCGTTCGAGACGTTCCTGCAGACCAAGTTCGTCGGCCAGAAGCGTTTCTCGCTCGAGGGCGGCGAGTCGCTCATCCCGCTGCTCGACTCCCTCCTGCACGACGCGGCCCACCACGACATCGACGAGGTCACGATCGGCATGGCCCACCGCGGCCGGCTGAGCGTGCTGTCCAACCTCGCGGGCAAGAGCTACGGCCAGATCTTCCAGGAGTTCGAGGGCACGAGCTCGAGCCTCGGCTCGGGTGACGTCAAGTACCACCTGGGCACCGAGGGCACGTACACCTCGCGCGACGGCGTGACCACCAAGGTGTACCTGGCCGCGAACCCCTCACACCTCGAGGCGGTCAACCCCGTGCTCGAGGGCATCACGCGCGCCAAGCAGGACCGCCTGAACCGGGCCGGCAGCGAGTTCCCGGTGCTGCCGATCCTCATCCACGGCGACGCCGCGATGGCCGGCCAGGGCGTCGTCACCGAGACCCTCAACCTCTCGGAGCTGCGCGGCTACCGCACGGGCGGCACGGTCCACGTGGTCATCAACAACCAGATCGGCTTCACGACCGAGCCCAGCTCGTCGCGCTCGTCGTACTACTCGACGGACGTCGCCAAGGCGACCCAGCTGCCGATCTTCCACGTCAACGGGGACGACGCCGAGGCCTGCGTGCGGGTCGCCGAGATCGCCTTCCAGTACCGCCAGAAGTTCCGTCGCGACGTCGTCATCGACATGGTGTGCTACCGCCGCCGCGGCCACAACGAGGGCGACGACCCGTCGATGACGCAGCCGCTCATGTACTCCCTCATCGAGGAGAAGCCGAGCGTGCGCAAGCTGTTCACGCAGGCCCTGATCGAGCGCGGCGACCTCACCGAGGACGAGACCGCGGACGTGGTGCGCAACTTCCAGCACCACCTCGACGAGGCGTTCTCGGCGTCCCGCTCGGAGTCCGGCTCGTCGTCGAAGAACTCGGTGGCCGGGCTCGACCTGCCCGCGGCCCAGCGCAAGCACCACGCGTCCGAGCCCGTCGACACGGCCGTCGACGCGAGCGTGCTCGAGCGCATCGGCGACGCCCACGTCGCGATGCCCGACTCCTTCACGGTCCACCCGAAGCTCGAGCCGCTCATCCGCAAGCGCCAGAAGATGGCGCACGAGGGCGGCATCGACTGGGCGTTCGCGGAGCTGCTGGGCTTCGGCTCGCTGCTCATGGAGGGCACGCGCGTACGCCTGGCCGGCCAGGACTCGCGCCGCGGCACGTTCACCCAGCGCCACAGCGTGCTGATCGACCACCGGGACCAGGACACCTGGACCCCGCTCCTGCACCTCTCGGACGACCAGGCCCGCTTCAACGTGTACGACTCGTCGCTGAGCGAGTTCGCGGCGCTCGGCTTCGAGTACGGCTACTCGGTCGAGAGCCCCGACTCGCTCGTGCTGTGGGAGGCCCAGTTCGGCGACTTCGTCGACGGCGCCCAGACCATCATCGACGAGTTCATCTCCTCCTCCGAGCAGAAGTGGGGCCAGAACTCGGCGGTCGTCTTGCTCCTGCCCCACGGCTACGACGGCCAGGGGCCCGACCATTCGTCGGCCCGCATCGAGCGCTTCCTGCAGCTGTGCGCGGAGAACAACATGCGGGTGGCCAACCCGTCGAGCCCGGCCAACTACTTCCACCTGCTGCGCCGGCAGGCGAAGTCGGAGCCGCGCCGCCCCCTGATCGTCTTCACACCCAAGTCGATGCTGCGCAACAAGGCGGCGGTCAGCCCGGTCGAGGAGTTCACGTCGGGCGGCTTCCGCGCCGTGATCCCCGACACCCAGGCCGATCCGGCATCCGTGACCAAGGTGCTGCTCACGAGCGGCAAGCTGCACTGGGACCTCGCCGCGCATCGCGCGTCGGAGGACATCCAGGACACCGCTCTCGTGCGCGTCGAGCAGCTCTACCCGCTCCCGGCCGAGGAGCTCACCCAGGCCCTGTCCGCCTACCCCGACGCCGAGCTGCGCTGGGTGCAGGAGGAGCCGTCCAACCAGGGCGCCTGGGGCTTCATGGCCGTCAACTTCACCGAGCAGGTGGGACGGCCGATCCGCCACGTGGCGCGTCCGGCCTCGGCCTCCCCGGCCGCGGGCAGCGCACGCGTCCACAAGGCGGAGCAGGCCGACATCGTCGAACGCGCCTTCGCGAACTGATCATCCGGACGCAGGCCGCCGCTGGGTACAGTGGCGGCCCCGTCCCCTGCCCACGAGCACGTAGTCCGAGGAGGCCCCGTGTCCGAGACGATGCACGTCTTTCCCCGCATCCGCCTGATCGCCCTGGGCGACGAGCTGCTCGCCGGCATCGGCGACGCGCGCGCCCTGGGCTGGTTCGGGCGGGCGGTCGCCCGGGTGCAGGGGCCCGACGCGCGGATCGAGATGTTCCCCGTCGCCCTGCCGGGCGACACCTCCGCGTCGCTCGCCGAGCGCTGGGACCGGGACGTGGCGCCGCGCATCGACTCCGAGGGGATGGCGACCGGGGCGCTCGACCACCGCGTCGTGATCGGCCTCGGCTCGGGCGACGTGACGAGCGGGATCTCGCTGGCCCGGTCGCGCCTGAACCTCGCCAAGGTGCTCGACGGCCTCGAGCGCCAGCGCATCGCCGCCTTCGTGGTCGGTCCCCCGCCCAGCAGCGATCGCGGCCGCACCGCCGCGATCCGTGAGCTGTCGGGCGCCTTCGAGGACGTGTGCGCACGGCGCCGCGTCCCGTACGTCGACACGGTCGACGCGCTCGACGGCCACGACCAGTGGGTCACCGACCTCGCCCGCACGGGCGCCCAGCATCCCGCCCAGACGGGCTACGGCCTCATGGCCTGGCTCGTGCTGCACGGCGGCTTCGGGCGCTGGCTCGGCGTCGAGGACTGAGCACCGCCAGTGCCCGGGCGCGCCCGTCCAGCCCGTGCCACCCGTGTCTCCTGTCCCACCCGGGCCCTCCGGTCCCACGACCGGCCTCGATGAGTCCGGTGGCGGACCGTCGGCGTCCGATCTCGGTCCGCCAGCGGGCATCTGCCGCATCGGCACCGACGACCTTCGTGCCCGGGCACGCCCCGGGCGTGGGGCACGGCACGTGTCCGAGCCCCGTCGCCGCGACCGGGAGACCCGGGGGCTGTGGCACAATAGCGGGGTTGTCCGCTGCGGCGAAGGAAGGAGAGCCGACATGAGCAAGCGCGGTCGCAAGCGCAAGGCCCGTCGCAAGAACGGCGCCAACCACGGCAAGCGCCCCAACGCCTGAGCCGTGGCCCATGAGCCGAAGAAAGGCCCCTCCCGCACGGGAGGGGCCTTTCTGGTCGTCCGGTGACCGCTGCGGCGGGGCCTCAGGAGGCGGGGGCGCCGCCCTCGCGGCTCCGGGTGCGGTAGGTGGTCACGGTCACGCGTCGGTACTCGATCGCGATGCGCTCACGCAGAGCCGGCGGCGCGGCGTCGGCCGCGCAGCAGCGGCGCACGAGCGCCTTCATGCGGCGCACCCGCTCGACCTCCTCGGCGCACTCGGGGCACGTCTCGAGGTGACGCTGCAGGCGCTCGGCGAGCTCGGGCGACAGCTCGCCGTCGAGCGCCTCCTCGAGCGCGTAGAGGCCCGCGGCCTCGTCCTCTGCGGCCCGCGGGCGCTGCTCACGGTCGTTCATGCGGTCTCCTCCCGACGGGACCGGCTCTCGTCCCGCACCATCCCGATCTCGCGGGCGTGGTCGGCCAGCAGCTCGCGCAGCTGGCGCCGCCCGCGGTGCAGCCGGGACATCACGGTCCCGATCGGGGTCTCCATGATCTCGGCGATCTCCTTGTACGCGAAGCCCTCGACGTCGGCGAGGTAGACCGCCATCCGGTAGTCCTCGCGCAGGGAGGCGAGCGCCTCCTTGACGGCGGAGTCCGGGAGACGGTCGAGCGCCTCGGCCTCGGCCGATCGCAGGCCCTCGCTCGAATGGGAGCCGGCCTCGGCGAGCTGGTAGTCGGTGACGTCCTCGCTCCAGGACTCCTGGGGCCGGCGCTGCTTGGACCGGTACGACGAGATGTACGTGTTCGTCATGATCCGGTAGAGCCACGCGCGCAGGTTGGTGCCGGGCGTGAAGCGGTCGCGCGCGCGGAACGCCTTGAGGAAGGTCTCCTGGACCAGGTCCTCGGCATCCTGCGGGTTGCGCGTCATGCGCAGCGCGCCGCCGTAGAGGGAGTCGAGGTGGGCGAGCGCCTCGGCCTCGAAGTCGAAGTCGGCGGCGTCGGGCCGGGCCTCCGGGGCGCGCCCGAGGTCGTCCGCTGCGGGCTCGCCCGAGGCGGACGTCGCGGCGTCGTCGGGCGCCGCGGGACCGGCGGAGTGGTCGGTGGTGCTCATCGGGCCCGACGATACGCCACCGCGCTCGGGCCGCCCCGGGAAGGGGTGCGAGCGCGGCCGGCGTGCGGAGCGCGCGGCCACGGGCGTCTCGAGCACTGCCGTCACGTGCCTGCCTCCTCGGCTCCCGGTGTCGTCCGTCGTCGTGGAGCCGACGGCGACCGCTCGGTCGGTCACGGCCTCCTCGGCTCCGCCCGGTGCAACGCACGATGCCTCTGCGGTGTTCCCGATGCCGTCGGCGGCGGGACGCCGTCGCGGCTCCGGGAGGGAGGCGATAACCTGGCCGTGTCCGGGGTCACCCCGCCTTCCGACCATGAACGTGAGGACACCATGTCGCTGATCCGACGCATCGCCCGCCCGCTGATCGCCGCCCCCTTCATCCTCGAGGGGGTGCGCACGGCTCTGCACCCCGAGCGTGAGATCGACGTCGCGCCCGCCGCCTTCGGGCAGGTCGACAAGGCGCTCGCCAACACCTCGGTGCCCAAGGCCGTCGACGCGCGCGCGATCGTGCGCGGCGCAGGCGTCGTCGCCGCGGGCGCCGGCATCATGTACGCCACCAACCGCGCGCCCCGCCTGTCGGCGGCCCTGCTGCTGGCCACCACCTCCGTGGGCATCGCCAACCGCAAGAAGGTCTGGGAGCTGCGCGGCGAGGAGCGGATCCAGGAGATCCAGTCGATCCTCACCGACGCCGGCCTGCTCGGCGGCGTGCTGCTCGCGGTCGCCGACACCGACGGCAGCCCCTCCGTGGGGTACCGGGTCAACCGCCTCGTCGAGCGCGGCCAGAAGAGCGCCGCCAAGAAGCAGCGCGAGCTCGAGAAGTCCGCCGACAAGCTGGGCCGCAAGGTCAAGAAGTCCGATGTGCGCAAGAAGGCCGAGAAGCTGCAGAAGCAGGCCGGCAAGAAGGCGGGCGAGTTCCAGAAGCAGGCCGGCAAGAAGGCCGACGAGCTGCAGAAGAGCGCCTCCAAGGCGTTCGACCACGCCGCCAAGTCCGTCCACGACCAGCTCGGCTGACGAGGTGTCGGCCGAGGTCACCTGGACCGCCCCGGTGGCGACGGGCCCCGTGGACGCTCTCGTGCGCGTCCCGGGGTCGAAGTCGCTGACAGCCCGATGGATGCTGCTGGCCGCGCTCGCGTCGTCGCCGACGACGCTGCGCGAGCCGCTCAACTCGCGGGACACCCGCATCATGCGCGACGCGCTCGAGCGTCTCGGCGCCCGCTTCATCGCCGAGCCCGGGGCCCTGCACGTCGAGGGCATCGACGAGAGCGCGCCGGCAGGGCCCGTCGAGGTCCACACCGGGCTCGCCGGGACGGTCATGCGCTTCGTGCCGCTGATCGCCGCGCTGCACGACGGCGACGTCCGCTTCACGGGCGACGACGCGGCGCTCGTGCGCCCGATGGGCCCCGTGATCGCCGCCCTGCGCGCCCTGGGCGTCGAGGTCACCGAGCACGGTGCGCCCGAGCGTCTGCCGTTCACGGTGCACGGCCGCGGGCACCTGCCGGGCGGCGTCATCGAGATCGACGCCTCGGCCTCGAGCCAGTTCGTCTCGAACCTGCTGCTGGCCGGCGCCCGCGCGGACACCGAGCTCGTCGTCCGCCACACGGGCTCCTCGCTCCCGTCGCTGCCGCACGTCGAGATGACGCTCGCCGTGCTGGAGCGGGCGGGCGTCCGGGCGTCCCATCACGTGACGGAGACGGGCGCCCACGAGTGGAGCGTCACCCCGGGACCCGTCGAGATCGGCGAGGTGGTCGTCGAGCCCGACCTCTCCAACGCCGGTCCCTTCCTGGCCGCGGCCCTCGTCGCGGGCGGCACCATCGCGATCGCCGACTGGCCCGAGCGCACCACCCAGCCGGGCGACGCCTACCGCGAGCTGCTGGCCCGCATGGGCGGCCAGGTCGAGCGGGAGGACGCGGACCTGTGCGTGACCGGCATCGGTGCGATCCACGGGATCGACGCCGACCTCTCCGCGGTCGGGGAGCTCACCCCCACCGTCGCCGCCCTCGCGGTCCTCGCCGACTCCCCCAGCCACCTGCGAGGCATCGCGCATCTGCGCGGCCACGAGACCGACCGGGTCCACGCGCTCGCCGTCGAGCTCGAACGGCTCGGCGCACGCACCGTCGAGCACCCGGGATCCCTCGAGATCCATCCCAGGCCGCTGCACGGGGCGGTGTTCGAGACCTACGAGGACCACCGCCTCGCGACCGCGGGCGCGATCATCGGCCTGCGGGTCCCGGACGTCCGCGTCGTCAACGTGCAGACCACGCAGAAGACGCTCCCGGACTTCGTGGGGATGTGGCTGTCGATGCTCCACACGAATGCGCCGGCCGGCCTGACGTGGTGACGCGCCCGTGATCCGCCGCGGCCGTGACCTCGACGAGTCCGACGTGCGGATCCGCCCCAACCCTCGCGGCTCGCGGCCCCGCACGAAGGAGCGCCCCGCCCACAAGGACGCCGTGCCCGCCCGGGTCGTCGCCGTGGACCGGGGACGCTGGCGCACCGTCGTCGACGCGGGCGGTGCCGACGAGCGCGAGGTCACCGCGATGCGCGCCCGGGAGCTGGGGCGCTCCCCCGTGGTCCCGGGCGACGTCGTGGCCCTGACGGGGGACACGAGCGGCGCCAAGGACACCCTGGCCCGGATCGTGCGCATCGAGGAACGCAGCTCCTTCCTGCGCCGCAGCGCCGACGACGACGACTCGACCGAGCGGCCCCTCGTGGCCAACGTCGACCTCGTCGTGATCGTCACCGCGCTCGCGGACCCCGAGCCGCGACCGGGCATGGTCGACCGCTGCCTCGTGGCCGCGTACGTGGCCGGCATCGACACCCTGCTGGCGCTGACCAAGGCGGACCTCCGCGAGCCTGACGAGTTCCTGCGCGACTACGCGCCGCTCGGCGTCGACCACGTCGTCACCCACGTCGACCCCGACGGCACGATCGCCGGCCTCGACGAGCTGAGGGCGCGGCTCGAAGGCCGCATCAGCGTGCTCATCGGCCACAGCGGGGTGGGCAAGTCCACCCTCCTGAACGCCCTCGTGCCGGGCACCGACCGCGCCACGGGAGCCGTCAACGACGTGACCGGGCGCGGGCGCCACACGTCGAGCTCGGCGCTCGCGCTGCGCCTGCCCGACCGCAGCGGCTGGGTGATCGACACGCCCGGCGTGCGCTCCTTCGGCCTCGGCCACGTCGACCCCGACGAGCTGATGGACGCCTTCGAGGACCTCGCGCCGCTCGCCGAGGAGTGCCCCCGCGGCTGCACGCATCTGGCCGACGCCCCGGACTGCGCGCTCGACGAGGCCGTCGCCGAGGGCCGGGCGGGCACGGCCGGCCCCTCGCGCCTGGCGTCCTACCGGCGCCTGGCCGAGGCCCTGCGCCGCAACGATCCCTGGGAGGCGTGAGGCGCGGCGTCTGCGAGCTGTGGCGCTGTGCGCCCCGGCGCCCGCGGGCCCGTACAGTGATGCCCATGTCCAGCGCCTATGCCGATGATCTCCGCCTGGCCCACGTCCTCGCCGACGCGGTCGACCAGCTCACCATGTCGCGCTTCAAGGCGCAGGACCTGCGCGTCGAGACCAAGCCCGACCTGACCGAGGTGACCGACGCGGATCGCGCCGCCGAGCAGCTGGTCCGTGCGCAGCTCGCCCGCGCCCGCTCGCGCGACCAGGTGATCGGCGAGGAGTTCGGCTCGACGGGGCACTCCCCGCGGCAGTGGGTGATCGACCCCATCGACGGGACGGCGAACTTCGTGCGCGGCGTGCCCGTGTGGGCCACCCTGATCGGGCTCATCGAGGACGGCGAGGTGGTCGTCGGGCTCGTCTCCGCACCGGCCCTGTCCCGCCGCTGGTGGGCCGGCCAGGGCTCGGGCGCCTGGACCGGGTCGCGGCTCTCCTCGGCCACGCAGATCCACGTCTCGGACGTGGCCGAGCTCGACCACGCCTTCCTGTCCTATTCCTCGCTGCACGCCTGGGCCGAGACCGACCGCCTGCCGCAGATGCTCAACTTCATGCAGCGCTGCTGGCGCACGCGCGCCTTCGGGGACTTCTGGTCGTACATGCTCGTCGCGGAGGGAGCGGTCGACATGGCCACCGAGCCCGAGCTGAACCTCCACGACATGGTGGCCCTCGCGCCGATCGTCACCGAGGCCGGCGGGCGTTTCACCTCCCTCGACGGCGAGAACGGGCCCTTCGGCGGCAACGCGATGGCCTCCAACTCGCTCCTGCACGAGGAGGCGCTCGCCGCGCTCGCCCCGCGCGAGCGCTGAGCAGCCCCTGCGCGGGCCCTGAGCAGCCCCGCGCCCAGGCCCGCGAGCGCCGAGCACCCCGTCGCGGACGAACCGCCCGGGCATCGCCCCGGCGCCGCCGCTAGACTCGGGCCGTTCCCCTCGGGATCGGCGCGCCCGTGCGCGCCGCGTCCCGTGCACCGATCCGAAAGGGCTGCACTCCATGACCGTCAAGCGCGTCGCTCTGCTCACCGCCGGTGGCTACGCCCCCTGCCTGTCCTCCGCCGTGGGCGGCCTGGTCGAGCGCTACACGGCGCTGGTGCCGGACGTCGAGATCATCGCCTACCGCCATGGCTACTGGGGGCTGCTGTCGGGCGAGAAGATCGTCGTCGACGACGTGGTCCGGGAGAAGGCGCATCTGCTGCACGACTTCGGCGGCTCGCCGATCGGCAACTCGCGCGTCAAGCTCACCAACACGGCCGACCTCGTCAAGCGCGGCCTGATCCAGGAGGGCGAGGACGCCCTCGAGGTGGCAGCCGACAAGCTCAAGGAGGACGGCGTCGACGTGCTCCACACGATCGGCGGCGACGACACCAACACCACCGCGGCCGACCTCGCCCAGTACCTCCACGACAACGGCTACGAGCTGCAGGTCGTGGGCCTGCCCAAGACGATCGACAACGACATCGTGCCGATCCGCCAGTCGCTCGGCGCCATGACCGCGGCCGAGCAGACCTCGATCTTCGCCCAGAACGTGATCGCCGAGCACGGCTCGAACCCGCGCATGCTGATCGTGCACGAGATCATGGGTCGTGCGTGCGGCTACCTCACCGCGCAGGCCGCCGAGTACTACCAGCAGTGGCACGACCGCCAGGAGTGGCTGCCCGAGATCGGGCTGTCGGGCGAGAAGTGGGACGTGCACGCGGTGTTCCTGCCCGAGATGGCGCTCGACATCGACGCCGAGGCCGAGCGCCTGAAGTCGATCATGGACACCCATGACTGCGTCAACATCTTCCTGTCCGAGGGCGCCGGCATCCCGGAGATCGTGGCCGAGATGCAGTCCCGCGGCGAGGAGCCGGAGATGGACCCGTTCGGGCACGTCAAGCTCGACACCATCAACCCCGGCCAGTGGTTCGCCAAGCAGTTCGCCGAGAAGCTCGGCGCCGAGAAGGTCATGGTGCAGAAGTCGGGCTACTTCGCCCGCTCGGCCAAGGCCAACCAGGCGGATCTGCGGCTCATCCAGTCGATGACGGACCTGGCCGTGCAGGTCGCCCTCGAGGGCGGCACCGGCGTGATCGGGCACGACGAGGAGCGCGGCGACGTGCTGCGCGCCGTGGAGTTCGACCGGATCGCCGGCCACAAGGCCTTCGACATCTCCCAGCCGTGGTTCCAGAAGGTCATGGAGCGCGTGGGCCAGAAGATCGAGCCCGCCGCCCAGCACTGAGCGCCGCAGGGCCCGTCATGTGGAGGCGCCGGCTCCACGTCCTCGCGAGGCGAGGCGTGGGCCGGCGCCTTCGCGCGTCACAGGGCGTCGAGAGCCCTGCGCTGGGTCCCGGCGCGGCCGGGTGGCGCGAGGACCGTTCGGCCCTGGACCGCACGCGCCGCCCGCGCCAAGGAGTGCTCGGTGACTGCTGGGTGGTGGCCGCGCTGCTGGCCGTGCACGAGGCCGACCCCGCCGCGGGCCGGCACCTGCTGGCTCCCGGCCCCGGAGACACCTGGGCCGTGACCCTGTACGAGCGCCGACGCCCGGTGCGGGTGCTCGTGGACCGCACGATGCCCGTCACGGCGCAGGGCCGGTGGGCCTACGCTCGCGAGGCCGGTGCCGCGCCCGGGTGGGTGGGGATCGTGGAGAAGGCGGCCGCGCTGCACGTGGCGGGCTCGTACCGCGTTCTCGCCCGGGGCTTCGGCCGGTCCGGACTGGCCGTGCTGACGGGCCTCCCGGTGCGCACCCACCTGCGCCTGCCCCCGGCGTCGTCGATCGACGAGTGGCTGCGGGCCGGGCACGCGATCGTCGCCTCGACCCATCCCGCGAGCCCGCTCGTGCGCACCGAGCACGGCCCGCTCCCCCGGGACCACGTGATGGCCGTCGTCGGTGCGGATCCCGTGACGGGGCACGTGCGTCTGAGGAACCCGTGGCGGCCCGAGGACGTGCTGACCGTGGACGCGCGCACCTTCCGCCGCGGGTTTCTCTCGCTCGACCGGACCGTCGCGACCGTGCGGCGCTGAGCCTCGGCTCGCGGGGCCGGACGGGTCACTCCCGGTGGTGATGCTGGTGGTGCTCCTCGTCGCGGAACGCGTCGAGCCAGGCGTCGGCTATCAGGCGGTGCCCGGCGACCGTGGGATGGATGCCGTCGGGGGCCAGGGTCTGCGGCGTGTGGCCGTCCGCGAGGGCGTCGTGCATGGTCTTCTCGGCGTCGACGAGCGTCGCCCCGAACTCGTGCGCGAGGGAGCGCAGACGATGGACCTTGGGATCGAGGTCCGCGTGGAAGGCCGCCCGCTCGGCATCGACGTCGGTCACGAAGGGTACGACGAGCAGCACCGGGGCGGCGGGACGGGTGGCCGAGAGCTGGTCGAGCAGGAAGCGGTAGTCGGCCTCGAAGTCGTCGTCGTCCGTCGGGTCGTCCTGGTCGAAGCGCCGCCAGGTGTCGTTGACACCGACGGCGATGGTCACGACGTCGGGGTCGAGGTCCAGGCAGTCGGCCGTGAAGCGCGCGGCGAGGTCACGCACCCGGTCGCCGCCGCGGCCGCGGTTGACGACGCGGGAGGCGGGCTCGTGCGCGGCGACGTGCTCGGCGATGAGGCGCACGTAGCCGAAGCCGAGGTCCTCGGGGTCCTCCTCACGGCGACCGGCGGTGACGGAGTCGCCGATGAACAGGAAGGTGCGGGATCGGGGGGCGTGCTCGCTCATGCGGGAATTGTGCCATCGGGTGAGCATAGGCGAAGGCCCCCGACCAGTTTCCTGATCGAGGGCCTTCATCTCGTAGCGGGGGCAGGATTTGAACCTACGACCTCCGGGTTATGAGCCCGGCGAGCTACCGAACTGCTCCACCCCGCGGCGACTTCTCCACAGTAGGCCCACGTCGCCCCCGATGTCCAATCGGGGGCGACGTGAACTGCGTTACGCGCGGTCTGACCTGCGACGTCGGCGCCCGCGAACCTCACGGCACCGCTCGCGCACCGTGTGCGGCGTCAGTTCCCTCCCCCGTCGCTGGCCTGCCCGGCGCCGCTCCCGGTGAGCTCCTGGTTGGCGGCCACGGCGCGGTCCAGGGCGTCGCCGAGGCGGGTCTGGGCATCTCCGTACTTGGTCCAGTCCCCGGCCTGCATCGCCGCCGCGGCGTCGTCCTCGGCGGTCCGCATGTCAGCCAGCGCCTGGTCCAGGCGGGTCTGGGCGTCCCCGGCGTCCTGCGACGGTGCGCCCTGGTCCTCATCCGTCGTCGTCTCGCCCGTGGACGTGTCCTTGGCGCCCGCCTGTCCCTCGGCGCTCACGCCGGCGTCACCGGCGTTGGCGCCGGAGTCTCCGCCGAAGACCTCGTCGAGGGCCTGGTCGAGCGTGGGCGCGAAGCCGATCTTCTCGCCGAAGGAGACCAGGACCATCTGCAGCAGCGGGTACTGGGTGCCGCCGCCGGCCGTCGAGGACTGCAGGTAGACCGGCTGCACGTACAGCAGGCCGCCGCCGATCGGCAGGGTGAGCAGGTTGCCGTTGATGACCTCCGAGTTGCCGGACTTCAGCAGGTTCAGCGCCTGCGAGACCGCCGGGTCGGAGTTGAACGTGGCCTGCACCTGACCGGGCCCGTTGACCGGGTTGGAGGCGGGCAGCGTCAGCAGCGTGAGCTTGCCGTAGGAGTCCGCCGGCTTGCCCGCCGCGTCGCCGGTCTCGGAGTCGACCGCGAGGAAGCCCGAGAGCACCTGCTGGCCCTCCGCCGGCACATAGCTCGAGGACATCGTGAAGCGCGGCGAGTCCTCGTCGGGCATCTGGAGCGTCAGGTAGTGCGGGGGCTGCGCCTCGCGCTGCTGGGTGGTGCCGTCCGCCGCGGTCGTCGCCCCCTTGGTCGGATCCGGCGGGATCTGCCAGAAGTCCTGCTGCCCGTAGAACTCGTTGGCGCTCGTCACGTGGTAGCGCGCGAGCACGGTGCGCTGGGTCTTGAACAGGTCCTCGGGGTAGCGCAGATGCTGCATGAGGTCCCCGCTGACGGTGTCGATGCTCTTCATCTCACCGGGGAACACCTGCTGCCACGCCTTCAGGATCGGGTCGTCGGTGTCCCACGCGTACAGGGTGACCGAGCCGTCGTAGGCGTCGACCGTGGCCTTGACGCCGTTGCGCAGATAGTTGGCCTCGGAGCTGCGCAGCGAGCTGGTCTCGGAGGGGTCCGTCTGGGAGTCGCGGATCGTGTCGTCCAGCCCGATGCTCTGGGAGTACGGGTACTGCGTGGTGGTGGTGTAGCCGTCGACCACCCACACCAGGCGGCCGTCGACCACCGCGGGGTACATGCCCGAGTCGAGCGACAGGAACGGCGCGACCGCGTGCACACGCTGCTCGGGGTTGCGGTCGTACAGCACCTGCGAGTCGCTGTTGACGTACGAGGAGATCACGACGTTGGGGTCGCGGAACTTGATCGCGTACAGCAGGCGCACGAACCAGTTGCTGAGCGACGGGCCGCCGTCACCGGCGAAGGTGTTGGATATCTGGGTGCCGGCGGTCGTGTCGCCCGTGCCCGCCTGATAGTCGAACTCCTGCGGGTCGGAGCCCTTGGGCGCGCCGACGATCGAGTAGTCCGGCGAGTGCTTGCCGAAGTAGACACGCTCCTCGAACTTCCCGAGCGCTCCCTGGCCGGGCACCCCGGACTCGAGGAAGTCGGGCTCGCCGTCGGCGCTGCGATGGTTGCCGTAGGCCGCTGCGACGCCGAAACCGTGGGTGTAGGTGATGTGCTGGTTGACCCAGGACTGCTCCGACAGGTCGAGCTTGTCGGGCCGCAGCTCGCGCACGCCGATCACGGTGTCCTGCAGGCCGCCGTCGATCTTGTACCGGTCGACGGACAGCACGTCGTCGAAGCCCCAGTAGCGACGGTTCGCCTCGCGCTGGCCGAAGGTCGGCGAGACGACCGACGGGTCGAGCAGACGGATCTGCGCGGCCGTGTCCGCATCCGTGCGCAGCGCGCCCGGCGTGGCGTCGGTCGCGGCCTCGTAGCCGATCTCGTTGACGTCGTCGAGGCCGTAGGCGGTGCGGGTGGCGTCGATGTTGTGCTGGATGTACTGCTGCTCGAGGGAGCGCTCGTTCGGGGTGACCTGGAAGCGCTGGATGAGCCACGGATAGGCGGTGCCGACCGCGAGGGTCGCGAGGATCATGAGGCCCGCCCCGATCGCGGGGATCCGCCAGTCGCCGCGGAAGATCCAGAGCACGAACAGGGCCGCGACGATGACCGCCGCGATCGCCAGGATCGTCTTGGCGGGCAGGATCGCGTGCACGTCGGTGTACGAGGCGCCGTCGAAGCGCGAGTGGCTCCCGGTGAGCAGGCCGTAGCGCTCGAACCAGTGGGAGACGCCGAGCAGCAGCACGTACAGCGCCGCGAGCACGCCCAGGTGGCGGCGGGCGGCGCGGGTCACGCCGAGCCCTTCGGACTGGTCCCACGAGACGCCGCCGTAGACGAAGTGGCCGATGATCGCGCCGATCAGGGCGACCAGGCACACGAAGCGCGCGAAGGCGAGCGCGAGGTCGATCATCGGGAGCGTGAACACGTAGAACGAGACGTCGTTGCCGAAGATCGGGTCGGCGGTCCCGAAGCTCTGCGGATGCATGAACAGCAGCGCCTCCTGCCAGGACCGCGAGGCGGCGAGGCCGCCGAAGAGGCCGACGACGATGGGGGCGATGATCGTGACGCCGCGGCGCAGCGGGTCCACCGCGCTGCGGAACTGCTCGAGCGCCTCCTGCTCGCGCGTGACCGGCGGGTAGACGGGCCGGCGCGTGTAGGCGATGCGCAGGCTCACGTACAGCGGGATGGCGAAGGCGATCGCGCCGATGAGGAAGAGGACGCCCTGCGCGATCCAGGAGGTCATGAGCACCCGGTCGTAGCCGAGCTGGTCGAACCACAGGAACCGGGTCACGAGCTCGGACATGAGCAGCAGGACCACGAGCAGCGCGCCGATCACGACCGCTGTGATCACCGCGGGAGAGAG
The DNA here is from genome assembly GCF_025725725.1 of Brachybacterium huguangmaarense. Classification (NCBI taxonomy): domain Bacteria; kingdom Bacillati; phylum Actinomycetota; class Actinomycetes; order Micrococcales; family Dermabacteraceae; genus Brachybacterium; species Brachybacterium huguangmaarense. The sequence goes on along the minus strand of NZ_CP107020.1, from coordinate 2,156,169 downwards.
ACGGCGACGCCGCCCTCCCGTCGCGGGGCGCCGCGGAGCGGGCTGAGGTGCGTCACCGATGGGGATGGAGAAGCTCACGGGGATCCTTGCGCTGCCGGGGCGGACCGGACCCTGGGCCGACGTCGTCGCCGACCCGAGGAGCGTGCCCGTCGGGCACGACCGGTCCGGGTACAGTGATGCCGCCGCATCCGCGCCGGCTCCTCCATTGTGACAGGACACACCCATGGCCGAGAACTCAGCTTCCGCCCCGGGCGACGCGCTCGACGCCCCCACCGCCGCCCTGGCCGCCGCGGTCCTCGAGGTCGCCCGCCACGTCGGCGATGCCCCGCTGGCCGCCCCGCGGTGGTTCGCCCTCGTCGACACGGGGGCGCTGATCCGCAGCCAGCCCTCCTTCGGTGCGCTCCTGGACGACGCCTCGCGGGAGGCGGCCGAGGCCGATCCGCACCACCTGACGCCGATCGAGATCGATGACGTGCCCGCCGTGCACGATCCGCTGCACGCCCTCGCCGAGGTCGTGTGGCCGGACATCGCCGTCGGCGGTGTCGTGGCGTGCGATCTGGACGCCGTCCGCGTCACCGAGGGCTCGTCGGAGCAGGCCCGTGAGCGGCTCGGCGACGGCGCCGTGCGCGCGGTCGTCGCCGCCCGGACGGACAGGGACGCCGGCACCTGGTGCGCCGTGCGCGGTCGCGGCCGCCGTGACTACGCGCTCGGCAGTCATCTGGTGCCCGACCTCGCCGACGCCCTCGCCGAGAGCCTCGGCGAGGGCGAGAGCACCCTCCGGTAGCCGAGCCCCGGCCTGCTCAGAAGGGGGCGCCGGCGTCCGCGAGGGCGGGATCGCGCTCCGGATCGACCAGCCCCGCTCCCCCGTCCTCGCCCCCGGCGGCCGTCCCGACGAGCGAGCCCGTCGTCGTCGAGATGATCTCGCCGGTGTTCTCGTCGATGTCCGGCTCGTCCCGGCGGCGCGGGCTGCGCGTGTACTCCGAGGCGCCGAAGGTGAGATCGTGCCCGATCGCCTCGGCGTTGATGACGAGGGAGTGCCCGGGCTTGCCGTCCTCGCGCTCCCACTCGTTCGTCGACAGCCGGCCCGTCACGATGAGCGGATCTCCCTTGTGCACGCACGCCCCGACGTGGCGGGCGAGGGCACGGCGCGCGTACACGGTGATGAACTCCGTCTTGCGGTCGGTGAAGTCCTTGGAGCCCTGGTCGTAGTAGCGGGAGGTGACAGCGAGCCGGATGATCGCCGTCACCCCGCCGTCAGGGTACTCATGGATCGTGATGTCCTTGGCGACGTTGCCCATCGCCGTCGTCCGCAGTTCGCGCATGGCCGTTCCCTTTCGTCCGTGCCGCGGCGCCCTCGCGCGCCGCGGCCTCGCCCGGACCACCCGGGCCTCCGGTCCGCACCGGATGCACCCACCCTGGCGGCGCGCGGCGCGACGGCACAGGGCGCGCGGCGCGATGGGGACGAGTGCGACGTGGGGAGGGACGGCGCGGAAAGGGCCGTCGTCGTCCCGGTCGGGGTTCGGGGGCTCGCGGCCTCCCGTCGGGTCCGGACATGCGCGACGGCCGGCCCCGTGGAGGGACCGGCCGTCGACGGCAGGATTCAGGCGCGGCGCGCGCGCCGAGGCGACACGGGCTCAGGCGCCCGGGGTCACCAGGCCCTGCGTGTTGGTGCGAGCGTTCTCGAAGCGCTCCGCCACGTTCTTCCAGTTCACGATGTTCCAGATCGCCTTGACGTAGTCCGCCTTGACGTTCTGGTAGTCGAGGTAGAAGGCGTGCTCCCACATGTCCAGCTGGAACAGCGGCACGGTCGCGACCGGGATGCCGTTCTGCTGGTCGTAGAACTGCTCGATGACGAGGTTCTTGGCGATCGAGTCGAAGGCGAGGATCGCCCAGCCGGAGCCCTGGATACCCAGCGCGGCGGCGGAGAACTGATCGCGGAACTTGTCGAACGAGCCGAACTGGTCGTCGATCGCGGCGGCGAGCTCGCCCTCGGGCTTGTCGCCGCCCTCGGGCGAGAGGTTCGTCCAGAAGATCGAGTGGTTCACGTGGCCGCCGAGGTTGAACGCGAGGTCCTTCGACAGCTGGTTGATGGTGCCGAAGTCCCCGGACTCGCGGGCGGCGGCGAGCTTCTCGAGCGCGGTGTTGGCGCCCTTGACGTACGTCGCGTGGTGCTTGTCGTGGTGGAGCTCCATGATCTTGCCGGAGATCGCAGGCTCGAGAGCGCTGTAGTCGTAGGGGAGATCGGGGAGCGTGTACTCGGTGTTACCCGCCATGTCATCCATCCTTTTCTGTTGACTCTTCCAGGGCCGGATCGACGGGCCCCGGGCCTTGTCCATCCTGCCACGATCACCCGGGGATGTCTCGGGGGGACCGTCCAGGTGGTCGTCGGGCGACCCCGGAGCCGTTGGTCACCGCGCCGGACCCAGCTGCGGCGGACCCGAGCGCACCGCTGCCCCGCGGCTTCGGCTACGCCGAGGGAGGAACCGTGCCGCCGTTCGTCAGGGGTCTCGCCCACAATGTCCTCATGCCCCGCCGCGACGAGACCTCGACCGCGCGGGCAGCCGCGCCCTCGTCGCCGGGCGCGCACTCGGAGCGCCCTGCGGCGGAGCTGTTCTCCCGCGCCACGGCCACCTGGTTCGCCGAGGCGTTCGGCGAGCCCACCCCGGCCCAGGACGGAGCCTGGCGCTCCGTCGCGGCCGGGGACGACACCCTCGTCGTCGCCCCCACCGGGTCCGGCAAGACCCTCGCCGCCTTCCTGAGCGCGATCGATCGCCTGCAGTTCGCCCAGGGCCCTGCCGCCGAGCCGGAGCGGCGCGGCACCCGGGTGCTCTACGTGTCCCCGCTCAAAGCCCTCGGCGTCGACGTCGAGCGGAACCTGACCTCCCCGCTCGTGGGCACGCTCCGGGCCGCCGAGCGGCTCGGGTTGGACCACCGCCCGGTGAGCGTCGGCGTCCGCACGGGCGACACGCCGCCCGCCGAGCGCCGCCGGCTCGCGACCCACCCGCCGGACATCCTCATCACGACCCCCGAGTCGCTGTTCCTGCTGCTGTCCTCGGCGGCGCGCGAGACCCTCGCGACCGTCGACACGGTGATCATCGACGAGATCCACGCGGTCGCCGGCACCAAGCGCGGCGTGCACCTGGCGCTCTCGCTCGCCCGTCTCGACGCGCTCACCGAGCGGTCCGCTCAGCGGATCGGGCTGTCGGCCACGGTCGAGCCCGTCGAGGAGGTCGCCGCGTTCCTCACCGGCAGCGGGCGCGGGCGCGGCCTCGGCGTCGTGCGGCCGCCGTCGGCCAAGCGGTGGGACGTGCGCGTGACGCTGCCCGTCGCCGACCTCGCGACGATCGAGCCGCCGCCCGACGCGGTCGACGAGGACGACGTGTCGGGCACCATCTGGCCCCACGTCGAGCGCGCCGTGTACGCCGAGGTGGTCGCCCACCGCTCGACGATCGTGTTCACCAACTCCCGACGCCAGGCCGAGCGTCTCACCGGCAAGCTCAACCGTCTGCATGCCCGCCGTCTCGCCGCGACCGACCCCGACCTGCCCGAGAGCGCGGACCCGGAGGCGGAGGAGATCGCCCGCGCGCACCACGGCTCGATGTCCAAGGAGCACCGGGCGAGCATCGAGGAGGAGCTCAAGGCGGGGCGGCTGCGCTGCGTGGTCGCGACCTCCTCGCTCGAGCTGGGGATCGACATGGGGGCGGTCGATCTGGTGATCCAGGTCGAGTCCCCCTTCTCGGTGTCCTCCGCGCTGCAGCGGATCGGCCGCGCCGGGCACGATGTCGGCGCCGTCTCCCGCGGCGTGGTCCACCCGCTGCACGCCGCGGACGTCGTCCGAGCCGCCGTGACCGTGCGCGAGTCCCTCGCGGGGCGCATCGAGCCGCTCGCCGTGCCCCGCAACGCCCTGGACGTGCTGGCCCAGCACACCGTGTCGGCCGCGGCCATGGACGACCTCGACGTCGAGCAGTGGTTCGACCTGGTGCGCTCGGCCGCGCCGTACGCGGCGCTCCCCCGGTCCGCCTTCGACCAGACGATCGACCTGCTCGCGGGCCGCTACCCGTCGACCGCCTTCAGCGAGCTGCGCCCGCGCCTGGTCCACGACCGCGAGGCGGGGACCCTCGTGGGGCGTCCCGGGGCCCAGCGCCTCGCGGTCACGAGCGGCGGCACGATCCCCGACCGGGGCCTGTTCCCGGTCTTCATCGTGGCGGGCGACGAGGACACCCAGGCCCGTCGGGTGGGAGAGCTCGACGAGGAGATGGTCTACGAGTCGCGGCGCGGCGACGTGATCACGCTCGGGACCTCGAGCTGGCGGATCGAGGAGATCACGCACGACCGGGTGACGGTCTCCCCCGCCTTCGGGCTGGCCGGGCGGATCCCGTTCTGGCACGGCGACGGCGTGGGCCGCCCGCCCGTGCTGGGGCGCGCCCTCGCGGCGTTCCAGGCCGAGGTCGCCCAGCTCGACCAGGAGTCCGCGCACCGTGAGCTCGCGGCCCTCGGGCTCGACGAGAACGCCGCGGGCGCGGTCGTCTCCTATCTGCGCGAGCAGGAGGAGGCGCTCGGCGTCGTGCCGGGCCCCGACCATCTGGTGATCGAGCGGTTCCTCGACGAGCTCGGCGACTGGCGGGTCGTGCTGCACTGCGCGCTCGGACAGCGCATCACCGGTCCGTGGGCGCTCGCGGTCGGCGCGCGGGTCGAGGAGCGCTACGGGCTGGACGGTCAGGTGATGGCGGCCGACGACGGGATCGTGCTGCGCATCCCCCATGGTGAGGAGCCGCCCTCGGCCGAGCTGTTCGTGTTCTCCCCCGAGGAGATCGACGACGAGGTGCGCCGGCTCGTCGGCTCCTCCGCCCTGTTCGCCTCGCGCTTCCGCGAGTGCGCGGCGCGGGCCCTCCTGCTGCCCCGCCGCGACCCGGGCTCGCGTGCCCCGCTGTGGCAGCAGCGCCAGCGTTCCGCGAGCCTGCTCGACGTCGCCCGCCCCTATCCGCAGTTCCCGATCATGCTCGAGGCGGCGCGCGAGTGCCTCCAGGACGTCTACGACCTGCCCGCGCTCGTCGATCTCATGCGCCAGGTCTCCGCCCGTCGCGTCCAGGTGCGGGAGGTCGAGACCACCGCGCCCTCGCCCTTCGCCCGCTCCCTGCTGTTCGGGTACATCTCGCAGTTCATCTACGACGCGGACGCGCCGCTGGCCGAACGGCGCACCGCCGCCCTCGCGCTCGATCAGACCCTGCTCGCGGAGCTGCTGGGCTCGGTCAGCCTGCGCGAGCTGCTCGATGCCGACGTCATCGCCCAGGTCGCCGAGCGTCTGGCGGGGCTCACCCCCGAGCGGGCCCTGCGAGGACCGGAGGACCTCGCCGACGCGCTGCGCCGCCTGGGTCCGCTGACCGCCGCCGAGCGCGCCGAGCGGGCCGCGGACGGGGTCGACATCGAGGCGGCCGCGACCGTGCTGCTCGATCAGCGCCGCGCCGTCGAGCTGCGGATCGCCGGGACCGGGCATCTGGCCGCGGTCGAGGACGCGGGGCTGCTCCGGGACGCCCTCGGGGTGGCCCTACCGCCCGGCCTCGCCGGCGCGAACCTCGAGCCCGTCGCCCGGCCCGTCGAGCAGCTGCTGTCGCGGTGGGCGCGGGCCCGGGGTCCCTTCACGCTCGAGGAGGCGACGGGCGCCTTCGGTCTCGCACCCGGCGTGGCCCGCGCGGCGCTCGAGGCGCTGACCGCCGACCGGGCGCTGTCGCACGGAGAGTTCACGCCCGGCCGCGAGGGTGGCGAATGGGTGGACACCGAGGTGCTGCGGCGCATCCGGCGGGCGAGCCTCGCGGCCTCGCGCCGGGAGATCGAGCCGGTGGCCCACGACGTCTACGCCCGGTTCCTGGGCACCTGGCAGCACCTCGCCTTGCGCCGCGACGATGGGCACGGGCGCGACCGGGCCGCCTGGCGCGGCGGCGACGGCGTGCTCTCCGTGATCGACCAGCTCACGGGCATCGGGCTGCCCCTGTCGGCGTGGGAGAGCCAGGTGCTGCCCGCGCGGCTCCCGGACTACGCGCCCGGCACGTTGGACGCCCTCTTCGCCGCGGGGGACGTCACCTGGACGGGTCACGGCCGCCTCGGCGCCGCCGATGGCTGGGTGCGCCTGCACCTGACCGACGCCCTGCCCCTCGGGCTCGACGCGGCCGCCGTGGAGGACGCTGCGGCGGCGGTCGGGGAGGACACCGTGGCCGGGCGCGTGCTCGCGCTCCTGCGCCGATCCCCCGGCGCGCTGCGCCACGGCGAGATCCTGCGTGCCCTCGCCGACGCGGGCGAGGCGGTGGACCCGCCGCGCCTGACCGAGGCGCTGTGGGACCTCGCGTTCTCCTCGCTCCTCACCAACGACTCCTTCCAGTCGCTGCGCGCCCATGCGCTCGGGCCCGCACCGCAGCGCGCCTCGCGGTCGACGGGCCGCTCCCGCCCGCTCACGCGGCGCGGAGCGGCCCGCCTCTCGGCCGCGATGATGCGCGCGGGGACGACCTCCGTCGCCGAGCTGCCGGCGGGGCCCGCCGGGACTGGGCGTTGGTCGGCGGTGCGGGTCGACCCGGTCGAGCCGGCTGCGCGCTCCGCCGCGGTCGCGACCCTGCTGCTGGACCGGCACGGCGTGGTCACGCGAGGGGCGATGAGCGTCGAGGACGTGCCGGGGTCGTTCGCGGCCGTCTACCGCGTGCTCTCCGCCCTCGAGGAGGGCGGGCAGTGCCGTCGCGGGTACTTCGTCGACGGTCTCGGCGCCTCCCAGTTCGCGCCGAGCGAGGCCGTGGATCTGCTGCGCGACCGCCAGCGGGAGTCGGAGACGGGGATCGTCGAGTCGCGCAGCACGGTGCTCGCCGCGACCGACCCGGCGAACCCCTACGGCGCGGCCCTGCCCTGGCCGCCGCTGCCCCTCGAGCCGCTCGAGGGCACGACCGTCCGGCCCGCGCGTCGGGCCGGGGCCCTCGTCGTGCTGCGGGACGGGCACGTCGCCGCGTTCGTCGACAAGGGCGGCAAGTCGCTGCTGTGGTGGGCCGACGCCGACCGGACGCCGGCGGTGGCGCGCACCCTCGTCGAGGCCGTGACCACGGACGCCGTGGTCGAGCTGCTGTCCATCGAACGGATCGACGGACGATCGATCGGCGACGGGGAGGTCGCGCACATCGTCGACGCGCTCGGCGAGGCCGGCTGCTACCGCTCCCCGCGATCGATCCGCGCGCGGGCGGGAGGTCGCTGATGCCCGAGGGCGATTCGGTGTACCGGCAGTGCCGTCGCCTCGACGCGGCGCTCGCGGGCGGTCGGCTCGACGTGGCCGATCTGCGCGTGCCGCGGCTGGCCACGCGCGACCTCGTGGGCTGGACGGTCTCCGAGGTCCGCCCGCGCGGCAAGCATCTGCTGATCCGTCTGTCCACGTCAGATGCGCGGGAGGCCCTGACGCTCCACAGCCACCTCAAGATGGAGGGGCGCTGGCAGATCGACACGTGGGACGAGGGCACGGCCGCCCCGCGCTGGCGCGATCCCGCGCATCAGGCGCGCATCGTGCTCGAGGCGCGGCGGCCGGACGGGCGCCGTGCACGGGCGATCGCCTTCGAGGTGCAGGACGTCGAGCTCGTCCGCACCGCGGAGGAGGACTCCCTGGTGGGGCATCTGGGGCCGGACCTGCTGTGCCCGGACTGGTCCGAGACCGACCGCGACGAGGCCGTGCGACGCCTGGCGGCCGCGCCCGAGCGGACGCTCGGCGCGGCGCTCCTGGATCAGCGCAACCTCGCGGGGATCGGCAACATCTACCGCAGCGAGGTCTGCTTCCTGCGGCGCCTGCATCCCGCCGCACCCGTCTCGGCCTGCACGGACCTGCCCGGCCTCGTCGATCTGGCGCATCGCCTCCTCCTGGTCAACCGCGACCGTTCCGTGCGCGTCACGACGGGCGGCATGATGGGACCGCGCGCGGACCTGTGGGTGTACGGCCGCGCCCGCGAGCCCTGTCGGCGCTGCCGCACCCGGATCGTGCGAGAGGAGCTCGGCGACCCGCGCGCTCCCGAGCAGCAGACCCGCTCGATCTACGTCTGCCCGCGCTGCCAGGCGATGACCGACCGCTAGAATCGCCGACGCGTCCCGCCGCACACCAGGCAGGATGCTCGCCCCCATAGCTCAATGGATAGAGCAACGGCCTTCTAATCCGTAGGTTGCAGGTTCGAGTCCTGCTGGGGGCGCCCGGCCGGGCGCGCCTCCATGGCGAGCGCCGCCACAGGCCGCGCCGACGAGGGCGCGGCCGGGCGACGCCCGCCCCGGTGGACCGCTCGGCCCACCGGGCCTTGGGCCTGCGTCACGCGGCGACGGCGGTGGTCTCCAGCTCGACGCGCACATCGGGCTCGAACAGGTGGTCCACCCCGATGAGCGAGGCGGGAGGCATCGGCATCGGCAGACCCACCTCCTCGGCGACGCGCTCGACTCCCGCCATGAACTCCTCGATCTGGTCGGGCGACCACTGGGTGACGAAGAACGTCAGCCGCACGGCATCCGCGAAGGACGCATCTGCTCCGGCGAGCGCACGAGCGGTGTTGCGCAGGACCTGCTCCACTTGAGTACCGAGCGCCTCACCTCCCACCGGCCGGCCGCCGGTGTCACGGGCGATCTGGCCGCTGATGTGGATGTGGCGAGGGCCCGTGGCGACCGCCACATGCTCGTAGGGCGTCTCGGGCTGCAGACCTGCGGGACTGAAACGGTGGACGGACATGAACCTCTCCTTCTCTGTCGAGAACTAGAGATACCATTGATACCTAGTACCCTCAGGACACTTCAAGGAGACCTGGTTTCGTGCCCGATACCGCCCACAACCCCAGCCCTGGAGCAGTGGACGCCCTGCGCATCGACGCCCCTCATCGCGAGCTGCTCGACCAGGTCCTGGACAAGTGGACGCTGAGCATCTTGAACGAGCTGTGCGAGCGACCGTGCCGGTTCAACGACCTTCGCCGCGCGATCCCCCAGGTCACGCAGAAGTCGTTGACCGCCACGCTGCGCCGGCTCGAGCGCAACGGCGTCGTCGAACGCGTGGTCATCAGCACGCGTCCCCTCGCGGTGGAGTACCGGATCACACTGCTCGGCAAGACGCTGCGCCCGCCTGTGGACACCCTTCTGGCGTGGGCGGATGAGCACCTCCCCGCCATCGAACGCGCACGTGCAGCGTTCGATGACGCCGCCGACGCCACGATCTGAGCACCGCTGGGAAGCGCGCCTCCGGCCGAGCGGTCCGCCCCGTCAGCCCTCCGGCCTCCGCTCAGTCCGTGTAGTCCCAATCGCTGTAGTCAGGCTCGGCGGGATTCTCCGAGACGCCCTCCATCGCGCCGCGGAACGTGATGGTCTCGTCGTCCATCCGGAATCCTGCTCCGGTCGCCACGTTCGAGCAGTCCACCTGATCGCCGTCGCTCGTGCAGAGGTAGTCGCCAGCTCGCAACGCTGTGCCGGAGGGCAGGTTCGCCAGCTCATTGGGAACTTGTGGGTCGGTCACGTAGGGGACCCAGGTGGAGGAGCCGTCGGTCTCGTCCCACCAGCTCTGGTCCGAGGGCGAGCTCGCCTCGGAGAGCCCATCCGAGTCGCAGCCGAGGGAGACCTTCTCCTCGAGCACCGCGCTGTTCTGGAGCTCCCCGTCCGGAGGGCCGTCCGGGTACCCCGTGCCGCACGATGCGTCCGGATCGCTGTAGACGGCATGTCGGGTGGTGCACTGCGCGCCTCCCGGGCTGAGAACGCAGTGGACGGCGGGATTCGAGGGGAGAGTGAACTCGGCCCGCTCCACCTGCTCGGCGAGGGGCTGTGCCGTCACCTCGACCGACGCGGAGCCTCCGTTCTCGAGGGAGGCGGGGATTCCCATGCTCAGCTGCATCGCCGCAGGGCCGAGCGACGTGATGATTCCGATCGCCGCGCTGGCCGTCTGGGTCACGCTCATGCCAAGAGATGTCGCGAGGGGCACGATGCACGAGGTGAGGATCGTACCGATCGTCTTGCCGAGGGTGTATGCGTCGACGGCTGGGTTCTGAGCGACGATGTCCGCGACGCATCGCCCGTGCTCGTAGAGCTTCTCGGCAGTGACGCTCACGTTCTTCGCCAGCTTGCCTATCACCACTTCGGCCAGTGCACCCGTCACGATGACAAAGGTCGAGAGTCCAGCATCCATCGAGCCCTGAATGGTCGCGCTTCCACTGGTCAGCGCAAGCTCCACGGGAAGGTATGAGCCGGGCGTGAGGGGCGCGCTGTCGAGCCCCGTCTTCTTCGGGCCGGTCACCAGGCCGATGAAGAGCGCGGCCTTGACATCGTCGACAGAGACGATGGTCGGAGGTACCAGGCGTGGCACGCTGAGCGGTCCCATACCGTCGACGGCGTTGTAGCGCCAGACGTAGGGGCTCCCGTTGTAGATCCGCAGCTGAGCCTCCCCGTCCACCTCCACCACGCAGGGGAACACGAAGGAGGACGATGTGGAGGCGGAATACACCACTCCGTGCACGGTCGCCGACTTTCCGTAGCAATCAGGCGGGTCTGTAAGCGCGTAGCCCTTCATCAGCAGGCCCGACCAGATGGAGTCGGAGCGGAAGAAGCCGAAGGTGCTGAAGTGGTCCAGCTCCACAGAGGCGCCCGACCCCTCATGGGCGACCGGGATCCCCTCCCACTCCTCTCCCCCGGAGGGCTTGGTGAGGAAGGCGAGCGGGGACGCCGAAGGATCCACCTCGTCGGTGTACTCGATCGTGACGGGAACCTGCGGCTGCGACCCATCGTCGAGCGAGATGTCATAGACGCCTCCGACGACCTCGATGTCGGCCTCGCCCAGTTCGGAGGGTGCGCTGATCTCGCGGACTCGCACCGTCGCGCCCTCGGACGCGACGCCGCCGGGAGCGGACACGGTCACCGGGCCGACATCGAGGGAGAAGCCACTCGAGGTCACGCTCGCCGTCGCATCCGACGAAGCGTCTGGCGAGGTGGCCGAGGCACTTCCCGTCGTCGAGCTCTGCGAGCCCGGTGCCGTCAGGGCTGGCCCATGGCAGGCCACGAGGACCAGCCCGAGCAGAAACGCCAGGGCCACCCGTGCCGAGGCGAGCTTCCTGGTCGCCTCGCTGCCGATGGCTCCACGGGTCATGGCGGCTCCTCAGTGCTCACCGGCCCCGGCGTGCTCTCGTTCCGTCCGGAAGAGGCAGGGGCCGCAACGGACAGACTCCGTCGGCCCGAAGCCTAGCGTGCCTGGCGCCCCTCGGCCGTGCATGCGTGATTCCCGGTCGTTCCCGAACACCGGGAGGCGATCGCCCGCGCACATCACGTGGTCGGAGAGGACGTCGGCCCGACACCCCAGACATCCGGGATACCTGTCGCCGGGAGTGCCCGCGTACGCTCGCCCCATCGAGGCCCCGATGACCGCGCCCCACATCGGTCCCGATGCGCGGGCGACCAGAACGCACGCATGCGTCGTGCATCGGCTGTGGCGACAGCGCTGCCCCAGCGGTACCTCGATCCCGCGGCGCCGGTCTTCACGTGCGAGGCCGAGCTCCGCGCCGACCGGGACATCCCGGTCCGGGCACCGCGGGACACCGAGACGGGCGCCTCCTGGCGAGTGCTGGTCGAGGAGTGGGAGTCCTTCCCCGGCGACCCCGCCGACGGGGCGCCCGACGCCTCCGGGGCCGCTCCGGAGCGCCAGTCCCGGCTGGTCTACGCCGACCAGATGTACCTGTGAGGCCCGAGTCCTCACCCCACCCGGTACTGCGCGACCACCACCCCGTTCTCGGCTGCGCTCGCCGTGAGCAGCTCGAGGTCGACCGGGACCCCGCCGTCGGGAAAGAGCCGCCGACCCGATCCGAGCACGATCGGGTGGACGAACAGCAGGACCTCGTCCAGCAGGCGGTGACGCAGCAGGGTCTGCACGAGCTCGCCGCTGCCCATGATGCACAGATCGGGGCCGCCGGAGGCCTTGAGGGCAGCGATCTGTCCGGCAACATCTCCGCTGATGAGGGTGGAGTTCGGCCACGGCAGCGCGGTGGTCCTCGATCGGCTCACGACGTGCTTCTGCGCGCCGTTGAGCCCGTCCTTGAAGGGGCCGCCTGCGGCGTTCCAGTGGCCGAGCATGTCGGCGTAGCTGCGGTGTCCGAGCAGGAGGCGCATGCCCCCGGCCCGCCTCACCCGGTCCTGCAGCGCCGCACCCACCTCCTCGGTCGAGCGGGGCACCGCCCATCCGCCGCGGGTGAAGCCGCCGCGGGTGTCCTCGTCGACTCGTCCCGGGCCCTGCATGACGCCGTCGAGCGTCACGTGGTTGGCGACGTAGATCCTGCTCATGGCCGGCCTCCTCGGCGCGACCGAGACGATGCCGATCGGCGCGTCGTGCACACTGGCGTCAGCATAGGACCTGCCTGAGCGCCCAGCCGGGCACCTGGTCCGCACGGCGGGGCTCGCAGAGAAGACCTAAGATCCCGGTCGTGGATCAACTCCCCTCACATGAGCCGGACGCCGCCCCTGCTCCCGCCGCCCAGGGGCCTTTCCCCTCGCCGGGCACCGATCGCGAGTGGTGGCGCCATGCCGTCGTCTACCAGATCTACCCCCGTAGCTTCGCCGATTCCGACGGCGACGGGATCGGCGATCTGCCCGGGATCCTCTCGCGCGTGCCCTACCTCGCCGACCTCGGCGTCGACGCCGTGTGGCTGAGCCCCTTCTACCCGTCGGCGCTGGCCGACGGCGGGTACGACGTCGACGACCATCGGAACGTCGATCCGCGCCTGGGCACCCTCGACGACGTGGACGCCCTCGTCGCGGCGCTGGGCGAGCACGGCATCCGCCTGGTCATCGACATCGTGCCCAACCACAGTTCGAACCGGCACGTCTGGTTCCAGGAGGCGCTCGCGTCACCGCCGGGGTCGGCCGCTCGCGATCGGTACATCTTCCGCGACGGGAAGGGCGTCGACGGCGCGGAGCCCCCGGCCGACTGGGCATCGGGCTTCGGCGGTCTGATGTGGGAGCGCGTCCCGGACGGGCAGTGGTACCTGCACTGTCATGCCGCGGAGCAGCCGGATCTGAACTGGGACAATCCGGAGGTGCACGACGATTTCGTGTCCACCTTGCGCTTCTGGGCCGATCGCGGGGTCGCCGGCTTTCGCATCGATGTCGCGCATCTGCTCGCCAAGGATCTGAGCGACCCGCTGCCGAGCGACGCGGAGATGGCCCGGATGCCGCCGGGCGTGCATCCGCTCATCGACCGCGACGAGGTCCACGAGATCTACGCCCGATGGCGCACCGTCTTCGACGAGTACGACCCGCCTCTCACCGCGGTCGGCGAGGCATGGGTCGAGCCGGAGCGCAGATCCCGCTACGCGAGCCGGACAGGGCTGGGGCAGGCGTTCAACTTCGACCTCCTCACCGCGAACTGGAGCGCCCCCGAGTTCCGAGAGGTCATCGATCGCAATCTCCGGCAGGCCGCCGAGACCGGCAGCAGCTCGACGTGGGTCCTGTCCAATCACGACGTGGTCCGTCACGCAACCCGCTACGGGCTGCCCCAGGGGACGCCCGGGTGCTCACAGGAGGGCAAGGAGTGGCTGCGCACACACGGCGCATCGCCCGTCCTCGACCGTGAGCTCGGAGTGCGCCGCGCTCGCGCCGCCACCCTCCTGCTCCTCGCTCTGCCCGGTTCGACCTATCTCTATCAAGGCGAGGAGCTCGGCCTGCACGAGGTGCCCGACCTGCCTGAGGACGCGCGGCAGGATCCGACCTACCTGCGCACAGGAGGAGCCGACCCCGGTCGCGACGGCTGCCGGGTGCCTCTGCCCTGGACCGCCTCCGGTCCTGCCTTCGGCTTCAGCGACGGAGGGGCGCACCTCCCGCAGCCCTCGTGGTTCGGCGCGTCCTCCGTCGAATCACAGGAAGGCGATGACGATTCGACGCTCGCGCTGTACCGGCGCGCCCTCTCCACACGCCGGAATGTGCGCGCGGGCGAGGACCTGCGATGGCGAGCTGCACGGGACGAGGTGCTGCACATCGAACGCGCGGGAGGGTGGCACTGCCTCACCACCTTCGAGGCGACGGCCGAGCTCCCGCCGGGCCGGGTTCTGCTGAGCAGCGCGCCGCTCGCGCACGAGGAGCGCATGGTCCCGCCGAACACGACGGTCTGGACGCTCGAGCGCCCATGAGCCCATGGGGCGGGCGGGGTCGGCACGGGGTGCTCGTGAGCGACCCCGCCCCGGCGGCCCGTCTCACCCGACCGGCGCCTCCGCCCGCTCCCGCGCCACGAGGCTCTCGGCGGCGGCGATCACGGCGGTTCGCGCCTCGTGCGGCTCCCATCCCAGCACCCGACGGGCCTGCTCGTTCGAGGTGCGCCGGGAGTAGCCGAGGTCCGGCGCGACCGAGCGCGGCTCGGGCGAGAACAGCGCGCCGAGGCGCACCGCGACGCTCGGGATCCTGCGTGTCGGCACCCGGCGGGCCCTCTCGCCCAGGTGGGCGCGGATGACGGCGGCGATCTCGCGCATCGACAGCGCCGGTCCGTCGGAGAGCAGGAAGCGCGTGCCCGCCGCCTCGGGCGTCTCGGTCGCGAGCACGTGCGCGCGGGCCACGTCACGCACGTCGACGACCGGGATGCGCACGTCGGGCAGGCCGGGCATCTCGCCGCGCAGCATCCTCTGCACGATGCGGTTGGCGCCGGACGCCTCGGCGCCCATGAGCGGCCCCATCACCGCGACGGGGAGCATCGTCACGAGCTCCATCCCGCCGCCCTCGGATCCCACGAACTCCCAGGCGGCGCGCTCGGCGAGGGTCTTGGCCTTCGCGTAGGCGTCGACGCCGGGACCGTCGAGCACGGTCCAATCGTGCTCGGTGAAGACGTGGTCGTCGTGGGCATGCCCCCAGCCGACGGCGTGGAACGCCGAGGTGAGCACGACGCGGCGCACGCCGGCGTCGCGCGCGGCCCGCAGCACGCGGAGGGTGCCCTCGCGCGCCGGGACGATCACCTCGGCCTCGTCCTCGACGTGGCCGGGCAGGACGGGCGAGGCGACATGGGCGACGGTGTCGACACCCTCCATGGCCTGCGCCCACCCGGCGTCGTCGGTGAGGTCGGCCTCGACGAGCTCGAGCGCGTCGAGGTTCGTCGCGCCGGCGTCCTCGAGGGTCGCCCGCACCACCGGCTCGCGTCGCAGGGAGCGCACGGTCGCCCGCACGGGCACGCCCCGCTCGAGGAGCTGGAGGAGGAGATGGCCCGCGATGAAGCCGGAGCCGCCGGTGACGAGAACACGCTGCTGAGTCATGGCACCCATGCTCGGCGCGGGCGCGCACGACAGCCAGCTCCCCCGTGCTCCTGGGAGTGCCAGGACCAGTCACCCCCAGGCCGCCACGGGCTACCGTTGCCGCACTCTCCCCGCGCTTGACCGCGGGCGCGAACCGCTTGCGCGATCTCTTCCTGAACCCGGCCGAGCAGGCGCTCTTCCCCGACTGGGAGCTCGCCACCCAGGGGCTCGTCGCCGGGTTCCGCGAGTCCGTGGGCAGCGACATCGACGCGCCGCGGGCCATCGAGCTGGTCGGCGAGCTGTCCCTGGCCAGCCCCCGCTTCCGGGAGCTGTGGGCGCGGCACGACATCATGCCCCGCCGCGGCGCGCTCATGCGCTTCGAGCATCCGCAGGTGGGCCGTCTCGTGCTGCACCGCGAGAAGCTCCTCATCACGGACACCGACGGCATGATGCTCGTGATCTACCACCCGGACGCCGGCAGCGCCGATGCCGAGAAGCTCGGCCTGCTCGCCTCGGCGACGCTGCCCGTGCGGCCCGCGTCGGAGGCCCGACGGCCAACTCGCCCGGAGCCCCCGGCTCCCTGATCGCGCCGGCCGCCGGGTGCGCTCTCTGGTGTCGGCGCTCGCGGCTCAGTTGTCGAGCGCGTCGCGCTCCGGCTCGACCTCGGCCCGGCTGCGGGGGCGCAGGAGCGCCGGCTGCAGAGCGGTCGCCTCGCCGCGCCGGTACAGCGTGGGCCGGGGCCCTCCCGAGCGCGAGGCCTCGCCGGTCGCGCCGTCGGGCACGACGAAGCCGTCGGTCGCGAGCACCTTGCGGGTGAAGTTCGCGCGCTCGGGCATGACGCCCCACACGGCGCCGTACACGGCACGCAGCTCCGCGATCGTGAACGGCTCGGCGACGAAGCGCGCGGCGAGCGTCGTGTACTCGAGCTTGGCGCGCACCCGCTCGAGGGCGTCGCGCAGGATCTCCTCGTGGTCGAACGCGAGGGTCGGCGCGTCGGGGTCCGACAGCAGGTCGTCGACGCTCCACCAGCGGGTCGAGGCGGCGTCGGAGCCGGCGGTGGCGTCGGGCAGGTTCGGGGCGAAGGCGAGATGGGCGACCGAGACGACGCGCATGCGCGGGTCGCGGTCGGGCGCGGAGTAGGTCGCGAGCTGCTCGAGGTGGAAGTCCTCGGCGTCCACGCCCGTCTCCTCGGCGAGCTCGCGCAGCGCGGCGGTATGGGTGTCCTCGTCGATCTCGACGAATCCGCCCGGGATGGCCCACGACCCGGCGTAGGGATCCTTCTTGCGCTCGACGAGCAGCACCCGCAGGGCCCCGTCGCGGATCGTCATGATCACGATGTCGGTGGTCACCGCGAACGGCGGGTAGCTCGAGGCCTCGTAGCCCTCGGGCGCGCTCTTGCCTGCCATGGTCACTCCTTCTCGCTGGTCGTGATCGTGATGCCTGCCTCGGCGAGCTCCTCGCACAGGGCGTCGGCCCCGTCGGCGTGCACCGGAGCGGTGAGGTCCCGCAGGATGCGCACGGCCAGGCCCTGGGAGGCGAGGTCGCGTGCGGTCGCCGCGACGCAGTAGCCCAGGGCGAGCCCGACCACGTCGGCGCTCGCGAAGCCGCCCTCGCGCACGACGTCCGTGAAGGGGCGTGCCCGGTCGCCGTCGCCGACGCCTCCCTCGAGGGCGCTGTAGGCGGGCATGCCGTAGCCCTTGCGCACGCGCAGCACGAGCGGGGCGGCGGAGGAGGTGCGGGGGCCGAGCTCCTCGAGCAGGGCGCCGATGGCGGGAGCGAGCTCCTCCCCCGGCGTGCCGGCGACGCAGTGCGGCGGCCACGAGTCGACGAAGTCCGGGGTCGCGGAGAAGTGGCCGCCGTTGTCGATGTCGCCGCGGTGATGGTCCTGGGAGACGGCGAGCGCCGCATAGGCGCCGGCCTCGCGCCGGGCGTACGCGGCGATGCTGTCGGCCACCGCGAAGCCGCCGTCGACGCCGAGGGCGCCGCCCTCGCAGAAGTCGTTCTGGACGTCGACGATCACGAGCAGCCGCGGGGCCGCCGGCGTCGGGGTCGTGGTGCTCATGCCTGCTCCCACTCCTCGCTCGTGCGGAAGGCCTCGCCGTGGGCGATCTTCGCGGCGCGCGGCGGGAGGGCCGCGATGGCCGCGGCGGCCCGCTGCCGGGCACGCTCGGTGCCCGCGCGGTCCTGGGCGAGGAAGTCGCCGTGGTCCACGAGGGTCTCGTGCACCCCGGTCGCGCCGTCGGGCACGGTGCCGTCGAGGGTCCACACCTCACGGCCGTCCTCGAAGCGCGACACGGTCTTGTCGCCGCCGGTGGAGGTCTTGGAGGTGGACTTCTTGGCGACCGATCGCATGGAGCCGTCGGCGCCCTCGATCGCGACGAGCTTGTAGACCATGCCGGCGGTCGCGGCGCCGGAGCCGGTGGCCACGCGCGTGCCCACGCCGTAGATGTCGATGGGGGCGCCCTGCAGCTCCTCGATGAGGTACTCGTCGAGGTCGCTCGTCACCGAGACCTTCGTGTCCGGGGCACCGAGGGAGTCGAGCAGGTCGCGGGCCTTGCGCGACTCGACGAGCAGGTCGCCCGAGTCGAGGCGGATGGCTCGCAGGCCCGTCCCGGCGACGTCGATCGCGGTGCGGATGCCCTCGGCGATGTCGTAGGTGTCCACGAGGATCGTGGTGTCGGGACCGGACTGGGCGACCTGCGCCGCGAAGGCCTCGCGCTCGCTGGGCCGGGCGAGCACCGAGGCGTGGGCGGCGGTGCCCGCGACCGGCACGCCGAAGCTGCGACCGGCCTCGAGGTTGGACGTGGTCGCGAAGCCGGCGACGTACGCCGCGCGGGCCGCGGCCACCGCCGCCCGCTCGTGCACGCGCCGCGACCCCATCTCGATGAGCGGACGGCCCTGGGCGGCGATCACCATGCGCGCCGCGGCGCTCGCGACGGCCGAGTCGTGGTTGAGGACCGACAGCACGACGGTCTCGAGGATGAGCGCCTCCCCGAAGGTGCCGTGCACGGTGAGCACGGGCGTGTGGGGCCAGTACACCTCGCCCTCGGGCAGGGCGGTGATGGTGCCGGTGAAGCGGAAGTCCGCGAGGTGGGCCGCGGTGGCCTCGGAGACGATGCGGTGGTCGCGCAGGAAGCGCAGGTCGGCCTCGTCGAAGCGGAAGTCGCGCAGCAGGTCGAGGAGGCGGCCGGTGCCGCCGACCATGCCGAAGCGCCGTCCGGCGGGCAGCCGGCGCGAGAAGGTCTCGAAGACCGCGCGGCGGGAGACGGTCCCGTCGGCGATCGCCGCGTCGAGCATCGTCAGCTCGTACATGTCGGTCAGCAGCGCGGTGGTCATGGGCGCCTCCCAGGCGGGGTCCGTGTCACCGTGACACTAACAGCGGTGCGCACGGCCGTCCACGCCTTCGCCGATCCGACTCGGCGGCGCGGCCTGGGCACGTAGGCTGAGGCAGTGAGCACAACGACTTCCAGCACGGCAGACCGGATCATCTGGGTGGACTGCGAGATGACCGGACTCGACAAGCAGCGCGACGCGCTCGTCGAGATCGCGGTCCTCGTCACCGACGGCGATCTGACCATCCTCGGCCCCGGCGTCGACGTCGTCATCAAGCCGCCGGCCGAGGCCCTCGCGCAGATGAACGACTTCGTCCGGGCCATGCACACCGACTCGGGGCTCATCGACGAGCTCGACGGCGGCATGAGCCTCGAGGACGCCCAGGCCGAGTGCCTGGGCTACGTGCGCCAGTACTGCCCCGAGCCCGGCAAGGCGCCGCTCGCGGGCAACAGCGTCGGCACCGACCGCGTGTTCCTCGACAAGGAGGTGCCCGAGTTCGCCGACTGGCTGTCCTACCGCACCATCGACGTGTCGAGCCTCAAGGAGCTCGCCAAGCGCTGGTTCCCCCGCGTCTTCTACAACACGCCCGCCAAGCACGGCGGCCACCGCGCTCTCGCGGACATCCGCGAGTCCATCCAGGAGCTCAAGTTCTATCGAGAGGTTCTCATGGTCCCCGAACCCGGTCCCACGTCGGAGCAGGTGCGCACCGCCGCGCGCCGCTTCGAGATCACCCCTGACGGCGAGCCGGTGCAGGCCGGCTCGCTCCCGGCGCCGCATCCTGCCGTGCCGTGGCTGGATCTGCCCGCCCACCGCACGTGGCTCGAGGGCGAGGCCGACGAGCTGCTCGTGTTCGGCTCCGAGGCCGTGCGCGACGACGGCGGCTTCGCGTGGCTCGACGAGACCGGCGCGCCGGATCTGTCGCGTCCGTCGGAGCTGTGGATCACGTGCCGCATGACCCACTGCTTCGCGCTCGGCCACCTCATGGGCCGGCCCGACTTCGGGCGCTTCGCCGACCACGGGATCGCGTCGCTGCGCGGCGTGTTCCGCGACGAGGTCAACGGCGGCTGGTACGCCGCGGTGGCCGACGGCAAGCCCGTGGACGACTCCAAGCAGGCCTACGCGCACGCCTTCGTGGTGCTGGCCGCGTCGTCGGCGACGGCCGCGGGGCGTCCCGGGGCGCAGGCGCTGCTCGACGAGGCGCTCGCCGTGCTCGACGAGAGGTTCTTCGACGAGAAGGCCGGCATGAGCGTGGACGTGTACAACCGCGACTTCTCCGAGCTCGAGGAGTACCGCGGGATCAATGCCAACATGCACACCGTCGAGGCGCTGCTCGCGGCGGCCGACGTGACGGGCGAGCGGAAGTGGCTCGATCGCGCGGTCGGGATCCTGACCCGCGCGATCGACGAGTTCGCGCGCGGCAACGACTGGGCGCTGCCCGAGCATTTCGATGTCGAGTGGACGCCGCTGTTGGAGTACAACCGGTCCGAGCCCAACCACCCGTTCCGGCCCTACGGCGCGACCGTCGGGCACTGGATCGAGTGGGCGCGCCTGGCTCTGCAGGCCCGTGCCGCGCTGATCGGCCTCGACGGGAGCGCGCCGGAGTGGATGCTCGAGGCCTCGACCGCGCTCCTGGACAAGGCCGCGGCGACGTGGGGCATCGACGGCGAGCCCGGCTTCGTCTACACGGTGGACTGGGACGGCGAGCCCGTCGCCCACGAGCGCATGCACTGGGTTGCGGCGGAGGCCGTCGGCGCCGCGTCGACGATGTACCGCGTGACCGGCGAGCGGATCTGGGCCGAACGCTACGAGCATTGGTGGGAGTACATCTCCACCTACCTGCTCGATGCAGAGCAGGGCTCGTGGTTCCACGAGCTCGATGCCGACAACGTCGTGCAGGGCAACACGTGGCCCGGCAAGCCCGACATCTACCACGCCCTGCAGGCCACGCTCCTGCCCCGCCTGCCCGTGACGCCCACGTTCGCAGCGGCGCTGCGCGACGGGAAGCTCGACGCCGACCTGCGCTGAGGTCAGGCGCCGCAGGAACGACGCGGCCGACTGGGGAGAGGACTCCCCGGTCGGCCGCGTCGTCTGTATGGACGGGGGTTGTGGTGCGACGCGCTGGCCCGGACGTCAGTCGCCGAGGGCGGTCTCGAGGCGCTCGACCTTCGCGTCCAGCTGGCCCTCGTAGCCGGAGCGGATGTCGGCCTTGAGCACGAGGGACACCCGGGTGCCGTAGGGGGCGACGGCGGCGGTGGCGCGCTTGACGACGTCCATCACCTCGTCCCACTCCCCCTCGATCTCCGTGAACATGCTGCTCGTGCGGTTGGGGAGGCCGGACTCGCGCACGACGCGGACCGCGGCGGCGACGGCGTCGTGCACGCTCGCGGCGTCGGATCCCGGCGCGAGGTCGCGCTGGACGGACGGGTCGGACGGAGTGCCGGTGGGCTGGAGGGAGAAGGCGACGATCATGTCTCCAGCCTGGTCCGCCGACGGGAGCGCCGCAAGGGCGCAGGTGGTCAGGGTTCGGGCGTTCAGGGTTCGGGCGTCGGCGCTCCGGGGGTGGAGGAGGCACGGAAGTCCTCGAGCTCCCGGCGTACCGCTGCCCGCACGACGCGGTACAGGACCATCAGAAAGATGATCAGACCTATCAGCCAGCCCAGCAGGCCGACGACGACACCGATGACCTCTGCCGATCCCATACCCATGTGCTGACCTCCGCGTGGTCTCCGCTGCGGCCGCAGCGAGCAGCCGGTCGGATCACCCTATCGATGACGACGGCCCGTGCGACACGATTCACAGCCCCCGCGCGCCGTGCTCGTCGTGGAGCACCCGGTCCAGCCGGTATGCTGGTCACTCGTTGCGGCCTGCGCCGCACATGGTGGTCGTAGCTCAGTTGGTAGAGCTCCTGGTTGTGGTCCAGGCGGTCGCGGGTTCAAATCCCGTCGATCACCCCAAACGGGTCAGGTGTGAACTCGCGACCAAGGGTCCGCCCTTGGTCGCGGGGTCAGTCTGGCCCATTTTCTTTGCCTTGGCGGCCCAGCTCAGGGCGTCGGCATGGAGGCCGGGGATGCTCAGCCCGTCGTACGGGTTGTGGTAGCCGACCCGCACGTCGTTGTCCTCGTCGATGTAGATCGTTTTGAACAGCGCCTGGTTGAGGAGGCGACGATTCGGATCGTCGGCGCGTTCGTAGATGTCGGCGGCGTTCGACAGCAATGACAGTGAGTCCTCGAGGTTCTCTCTCGCGTCGGCGTAGTGGCCGTGGTGCGCGGTGATCCGGTACTCGATGGTCTCCAATGAAGCGGTGATCCGGTCCTGCTCTCGCTTGAGCAGGTCGAGCGGGATCGCCCCTGCGTAGTGAGCCTGGAGCAGCTTCTGTTGCTCGCCTCCGAGCTGTGCCCTCCGGGATGCGAGGTCGGCGAGTTCGGCGGCTCCTTCGGCCATCATTTCGTCGAACCGGGCGTGAATCATCGCCGAGACCGCCTCGATCGTTTCTGGGTCGATCTGCACCTTGGCGTAGAAGCGTTCGATGAGTCGTTCCACCTGCTCGATCAGCATCGCCTGTCGGGTGCAGTCGCCCCTGCCGCCGTGCCGGCTCGCGCACACGAAGTACGGGTAGATCGTGCCTTGGCTGCTCTTCGCGTTACACACGATCAGTCGCGAGCCGCACTGCCCGCAGAACACCGTCCCCTTCAAGTAGTGCTCGTGCACCTGCGTTGCGTCCGCGGCCGAGCGGTGTGTGCCGAGCACGGTCTAAACCTGGTCCCACACTTCGTTGGGGACGATGGCCTCGTGTGCTCCGGCGTAGGTGACGCCTTGGTAGCGCACGCTGCCCTTGTAGTACGGGTGAAGCGTCCTGGGTTCTGTTCCGAGTCTCAGCAAGGAGAATCGTAGTATGCCCAAGAAGTTCAGTCCCGAGCTGCGTGACCGCGCCGTGCGGATGGTCTACGAGCGCCAGGCCCGCGAGGGAGGCCCGCGCGCAGAGTCGATCCGGGCCATCGCACCCCAACTCGGTGTCGGCCTGGAGACCCTGCGGATCTGGTGCAACCGCTACGGCCCCACCGAACCAGTCACCGGCAGCGGCGAGTCACTCGAGGAGGAGAACCGGCGTTTGCGCCGTGAACTGGCTGAATCCCGCCGTGCCAACGAGATCCTCAAAGCGGCCTCGGCTTTTTTCGCCGCGGAACTCGACCGCCCCACGACGAGATGATCCGGTTCATCGATGAGCACCGTGATCAGTTCGGGGTCGAGGCCATCTGCCGCGCGCTCAGCGCGACAGAGTGTGGGTTCATCACCTCCCGCGGCTACCGGGCCGCCAAGACGCGCCCAGCCTCGGCCAGGGCGCTGCGGGATGAGGTTCTCCTGCCGGAGATCCGGCGCATCCATGCCGAGAACTACAGCGTCTACGGGGTGCGGAAGATGCATCACGCGATGCGGCGCGCTGGCTGGGATGTGGGCCGTGACCAGGTCGCCCGGCTCATGCGAGGAGCTGGCCTTCAGGGGGTACGGCGTGGCCGGAAGCCGGTCACCACATACCCCACTCACGTGCCCGATGCCCGCCCGGATCTGGTCGAGCGGTGCTTTACTGCAGAGCAGCCGAACCGCCTGTGGGTCGCTGACATCACCTACGTGCGGATCCTCGCCGGATTCTGCTACGTCGCGTTCATCACCGACGTATGCACTCGCAAGATCGTCGGATGGGCGGTCGCTGCGACCCTCCATACCGACGGCCTGCCCCTGCTGGCGCTGGAGCACGCACTGCTGACCAGTGGTGCCGTGCGCTGCCAGAGCGGACTGATCCATCACAGCGACCGCGGGGCCCACTATGTTTCGTTGGCCTACTCCGATGCGCTGATCACCGCCGGGGTCACCGCCTCAGTCGGCTCCGTCGGAGACTCCTACGACAACGCCCTGGCCGAGACCGTGAACGGCCTGTTCAAGGCCGAGCTGATCCACTCCCAGCGGATCTGGGAGTCCACCCAGGCGGTCGAGATCGCCACCATGGGCTGGGTCCACTGGTGGAACACCGAGCGTCTGCACGAAGCGCTCGGCTACCGCACCCCCGCGGAAGTCGAAGCGTCCTACACTCACCCCACGACGACCGCGCCCGCGACCGTCTAACCACGGAACAAAGCCCAGGGCGCTTCAATCACTCGCAGGCTCCTCCGCGAGGCCTGGACCACCCACCGCTAGGCCACCCGCCCGACCCGACGACCATGACCTAATAGCGGAACCTCTTACTCATCCTCCACGGCTAGGCGCAGGTGGTCATCGCCCTACACGGATACCACAAGGCTTTGCCGCATGTTGGCAATGACCAGGCGCCGGTAACCAGTCGCGAGAAGATCGTCGCTTCCCACGGCGGACAGCGCACTTTTAGACACCTCCTGCGTTCGTCAAACGAAGCGGTCCGGGATCATTCCCGGTTTCAGCCCGGACCGCCGCGATCCGTCGACGACGTCGAGTGCTTCACCCTGGCCTGGATCGACAGGTACAACAGCGCCCGCCCGCACACCCGCCTCGGCAACGCCCCACCCGCCGAGTACGAGGCAGCGCACTGCGCTGAGCCTACCAAGTCATCGCGACCGGCAATGACACCTGCATAGACGTGGCATCAACGCGTAGATGTTTCAGTTTCTTCTGTGCTGGGGCTGTGTCAGGTGCTGGACCGGGTGTAGGCAGCGGCGCGCACCACATCTTCGTCCTCCAGTCCAGCTCCTAGTGCTCCGCCCACGGTGGCCAGGCTGGCGGTGAGCCAGCTGATCTTCGCGTAGTCCAAAGCGTTCACTGGGTGACCGGCGACACCGGCCAGTACCTGCTCGTCGATGAGCAGCAGCGCGCCGACCCAGGACAGGATGAATAAGACGAGGTAGAACACCACAACCCCGATGGCCACGGTCGCGGTGGTGGCCAAATTGAACAGGATCACCTGCTCACGTTGGGCTCGCCGCCGTGGGCGCTCCCACAAGTCGGCTCCCAGGATCAGGGTGGCACTCACCGCCCCGATCGCCATCACCGCCAGCAGGACCAGGCGCACCGGCCCGTAGGCCATGGCCAGTACCCATAGGTCCGAGGCCACCAATGTCAGCATGCCGGTGGCCGTTGCCACGACCAGCGCCCGGGAGAGCCGGGCCACGAAGGCCCAAGGCTGGTTGGCGCGGATCATGCCCAGCAGCAACCGCACGTTGCTGCTCAGCACTCGGGCCGTGAACTGCACGACGTTGTCATCCGGGCGTTCGTCGAGATCGGTGGACAGCTGGTGGGCTCTTCGAGCAAGATCCCGCTGGGCGTTGAGGTCTTCGGCGTCGTAGCCCAGGAGCTGCCCGACCACGTGCACGGTGGTCTCTTGCACCTTCTGCCGCACGTGCACGGCTCCCAGGGCTGGGACGGAGACCAGTCCCACCCCGTGCACGGGGCTGAGCTGGGTGAGCACCGGACGTCGGCCGGTCTTCAGGGGGATCTCGGTGAGCACCACGGCCAAATCCCAGTTCTCCTCCAGCACGCGGTTTCGGGCCGCCTCCAGCAGGTCCAAGGTCTCGGTGGGTGGATCGACCAGCCGGTCTTCGGCCATCTTCAGTTGCCAGCGCACTCCCGGATACCGCTGCACCAAAATCTCGCGCACCGAGGTGGTGACCTCGGGGCCGAGCACCGCACTCAGGGATGGTGAGACCACCAGGCCGATGAGCAGCTCGGCATCGGAAAGGGGTTCGGCAGGATTAGCAGTCACCGCTCCATGGTGAGGCAACCACGGGCCGGACTGCCACTGGCTCGATGGGGCCCCCAAGGTTTCGTGCAGCACCGCGGGCCGGATTCGGTGGTCGCCTCGATCCCGGAAAGAGCGGTGCTGCTCACTGCGAAATCCTCTCCCCGCCGACGCCGCCAGCGCGAAGACATCACAGCCAGCGGGCCCGGGACCTGCCGGTGTCGAGGACGGCTTCTCGATGATGCTGCAGTGACGGATCGGTTGAAGTGCTTCGGCGGTGTGGGAGCAGTGATCAGCGTGGGCCGGTCGATTCCGTTCGGACAGGTGATGCATCGACTGCCCAGCGGCAGGTGCGGTACTGATGCGGGGGTACCCGGTGCAGGGGTGTCAAGGCCCAGCTCCGAAGACGGCAAGCCGGGCACGTGAAAGGCGAATTATGGCCCGCCGCAACCCGAGCGGGAAGGCATGTGTGGCACGAGGCGCCGAAGACGGGCCGGGTGTTGACTGCAGAGATAAATATGCTTATCCTGGTAAGGTCCGCGACATTCTGTAAGGCCCTGAGAGCGGGCCCGTCGCTGGTTCACCACGGACCGACGGGCTCGGGGACGGGGCTGAGGACCCGGAGAGGAGCCACGGCCGTGGCCGAGCTGATGCGCAAGGACCTTGATGCGTTCGGGTCTTTCTGTTGTCTGCTGGAGACCGGGGCCAACTACACTCTGTGACTGCGGGCCTGGTCCGCGCGCAAGGTCGGATCGTCACCACGAAAGGAAACGATGAGCATGTCCCATCCCTCCCCTCTTCCACCCACTGCTTCGGCTCATTACCAGGTCCTGCGCACAGTGCCCTCCTATGACCAGGCTCAGCGCCTTGTCGATCGACTCTCCGACGCCGGGTTCCCGGTTGAGCACGTGCGCTTGGTCGGCACCGATCTGCGCCTGGTTGAACAGGTCACCGGGCGGATGACCTACGGCAAGGCCGCCCTGTACGGGGCCGCCTCCGGGGCCTGGCTGGGATTGCTCATTGGCTTGCTGTTGGGTCTTTTCACGGTCGTGGGGTGGCTGTCGGTAATCCTGTGGGCGGTGCTCCTGGGCGCGGTGTGGGGGCTGATCTTCGGGTTGCTGGGCCACGCGGCCACCGGCGGGCGCCGGGACTTCAGTAGCGTCCAGGGCCTGGAGGCGTCCTCCTACGAGATCCTCGTGGAGGCCGAGTACGTCGAGGCGGCCACGGCCAAGCTCGACGCCAGCCGTCCCACGACTTGACCGCCAAAGGCCCGGGCCCGGACCGGGTGCTGGCCCACGCCCGAGTAAGTGCTGAGGGCCGTGGCCCTCTGCGCTCCCCCGACACTCACCGCTGGGGCGGATTCAGGAGCGGATCTCGCCGGGAAGCAGGGACGTCGGCGTGCCTGAATCGCCCCGGGTTTGTTAGAGGCTCGCAAGTGCCGCGTCGGCGGGTGCCGGTGCGGGGTGGTTGTGATGGTAGGTGTCCTCGAGCTCGACGGGCGGGATCATGCCGATCTCGCCGTGAAGTCGCCGGTGATTGAACCAGTCGATGTATTCCGCGGTCGCGATCTCGAGGTCGTCGATGTTCTTCCAGGGCCCGCGGTTGCGGACCAGTTCAGCCTTGAACAGCGAGTTGAAGGCCTCGGCCAGGGCATTGTCATACGAGTCGCCGGTGGAGCCGACCGAGTCGGCCGCGCCGGCCTCAGCAAGACGCTCGGTGTAGCGGATGGCGACGTACTGAACGCCCTTATCGCTGTGGTGCGTGAGCCCGGAGACGGCCTGGCCTGCGTGATCGCGGGTCCAGATGCCCATCTCGAGCGCGTCCAACGCGAGGTCCGTCCGCAGCGACTTCGACAGCTGCCAGCCGACCACGCGGCGGGAGAACACATCGATGACGAACGCGGCATACACCCAGCCGGCGAAGGTGCGGCAGTAGGTGATGTCCGCGACCCACAACTGGTTCGGAGCGGTCGCGGTGAAGTCACGTTCGACCAGGTCAGGACGATTATCCGGGCCACGACCGGAGATCGTGGTGCGCGGGCCCTTGGCCCGGCTGACCCCTCGCAACCCCGCGCCGCGCATGAGCCGCTCGACCGTGCAACGCGCGATGACGACGCCCTCGCGGCGCAGCTGGGCGTGGACCTTCTTCGCCCCGTAGACGCCGAAGTTCGCCGCATGGACGCGGTGGATCTCGACCAGCAGTTCCTCGTCGCGTAGTGCTCGCTTCGAGGGTGGGCGGGTCTTGAACGCGTAGTACGTGCTCGGCGCGATCTGCGTGCCCGCTGCGGTCAGCGTTCGACAGATCGGCTCGACGCCGAACTCATGCCTGTACTGGTCGATGTACTCCACGATCAACGCTGTGGGCGGTCGAGCTCCGCCGCGAAAAAAGCCGAGGCTGACCTCAGGATCGAGTTCGCCCTGCGCAGCTCACGCACTTCCTTCTCCAGCTCGACCAGGCGCTGGGACTCGCTGGTCGTGGTCCCGGGACGGTGCCCCTCGTCAACCTCGGCCTGCACGACCCAGTTCCTCAGAGTCTCAGGATTGATCCCGAGCTGCTCGCCCACACGGCGAAACGTTCCCGACCTCGTCGATGGATCGCGCCGTGACTGAACTGCCATCCTCGTGGCTCTCTCCCGAAGCTCGTCGGGGTACTTCCTCGGTGCTGCCATGCTCCTCATCCTCCCGTGGATTCAGAGCCTCCACCAGACCCGGGGCGATTCAGTCCGCGGCGCGCACCACAAGGTGCACACGGGAGGACGTGCGGGCAAAAAATAGTGCGGCCTGTCCGGCGGAGTTGCCGCCGCCGACAACAGCGACAGGTGTGTCTACGCACATCCGCGCTTCCTGCGCTGTTGCCGCGTAGAACAAGTTCGAGGTCTGGAACCGGTCCAGCCCCGCGGCGGGAAGCGAGCGGTATCGCACCCCGGTGGCAAGGACCACCACATCTGAGGTGACCTCACTGCCATCTTCGAAGATCACCCGGAAGCGGTCCTCATCTTCCACGACCTCCTGGACCGTGGTCGGGATGTCCAACGTGGCACCGAACTTGCGCACTTGCAGGAGGCTGCGGTCGGCGAGCTCAGTGCCGGAGATTCCGGCGGGAAACCCCAGATAGTTTTCGATCTTCGCTGACGTTCCCGCCTGCCCGCCGGTGGCGACCGCGTCGCACAGGTAGACCGACAACCCATCGGAGGCTGCGTACACCGCCGCGGCAAGACCAGCCGGCCCAGCGCCGACGACCACCACATCGCAGGTGGCCGGTGGGGCGGGCGGGCGCATCCCCAACTCTTCGGCAAGCCGTGCCGGGGTGGCACCCAGGACGGTGCGCGAGCCGCCGAGGATCACCAGCGGGAAGTCGGCGACGGTGGCGCCGAGCTGGCGGACCAGCCGCTCCGCTTTCTCGTCCTCATCCAGGTCCACCAGCCGGTGGGGCAGCCGGTTTCGTGCGATGAAGTCCAGCAGATCCCGGGTCCGCGGGGAGAAGCAGGAGCCGACGATCCGCAGGCCCGCTCCCGCCCCGATGGCCAGGGAGCGGCGGATGAGGTAGGCCCGCAGGATGATCTCACCCAACAGCAGATCCGAGGTGACGATGGCCTCCAGCTCATCGACGGGCACCTCCACCACCTCGGCGGCGCCGATGGCG
This sequence comes from Brachybacterium huguangmaarense, assembly GCF_025725725.1. Classification (NCBI taxonomy): domain Bacteria; kingdom Bacillati; phylum Actinomycetota; class Actinomycetes; order Micrococcales; family Dermabacteraceae; genus Brachybacterium; species Brachybacterium huguangmaarense. The sequence continues at coordinate 2,127,273 of NZ_CP107020.1, read as the reverse complement.
GAGACGAACACGAAAGACGGTTGTCCTTCCAGCAGCCCGACATCCCCCACGAACCGGCCGCGGCCGTGCACCTCGACCGCCAACGACTCATCGGAGTGACGCGGATCCGCCGCAAGCTCGGTGTCCGCCGTCAGCAGGTGCCCTTCCAGGACGACATAGAGGGAGGACGGGTGCTCGCCGGGCTGGATGAGAACCTCCCCGTCGGTGAGTGTGCGGCGCTGCCCTCGTACGAGCAGCACCGCGATCTGCTCGTCGCTGAGCCGTGGGAAGGCGCCGATGGTGTCAGGCGTCTCGGCCTGAGCGACCTGGCGGCGGTTGGCGGCGGGCGTGTCACTCATAGGTACGCTTCGTCCACGTAGCACCAGCTCCAGTTCTCCCCCAGCTCCAGCGACCGCACGATGGGGTGCCCCGCCGTGAGCGCATGCGTGCGGGCGTGCCGCATCGGGGAGGAGTCGCAGCACCCGACCTTCCCGCAGGTGCGGCACATCCGCAGGTGCAGCCAGGGCGTGCCGGCCGCCACGCAGTCCTCACATGACCCGGGTGTCCGGGAACGGACCGGGCGGATGAGCGGGACGTGCGGGTCGACATATCTCATCGAGCAGCACCGGCCGAGTCAGCCTTCTTCTGCAGCGCCTCGTCCACCCAGCGCAGCAGCACGTCCGGCGGGGCGGCTCCGGATTGGCGGGAGAGCACGTTCCCTTGGTTGAGGATGAGCAGAGTCGGCACCGCCTAGACGGAGAACTTGCGGGCCGTCTCCGGCGCGGCGTCCACGTCCACTTTCACCAGCTTGAGCTTGCCGGCACGTTCCGTGGCGACCTTCTCGAGGGCAGGGCTGACCATCCGGCACGGTCCGCACCAGGTCGCCCACAAGTCCACGAGCACCACTTGCGGGGCCTTCTCGACCACCTCGGCGAAGTCCGCATCACCCGCATCGACGATCCACGGCACGGCGCTCTTGCAGACGCCGCAGCGCGGGTACCCCGACGCGGCGGCGGGGACACGGTTCTTCTTCCCGCAGTTGGGGCAGGTCACAATCGCGCTCACGCCGTGTCCTCCTCTTCGACGGGCGCTGCGATGTTGAAGACGAGGTCGCCGTCCTGCACGTCCAGCGTGACCGTCGACCCGTCCATCACCTCCCCGCTCAGCAGCGCACGACCCAGTCGGGTCTCGATCTCATGGCTGATGTAGCGTCGCAGCGGACGCGCACCGTACACGGGGTCGTAGCCGCGGTCAGCGATGAGCTGGCGTGCCGCGGGCGTCAGCTCGATGCGGATCTGACGCTCGGCCAGCCGGGAGCGCAGCTCGGTGAACTGCAGCTCCACAATGTCCTGGATCTGTTCACGACCCAGCGGCGAGAACACCACGATGTCGTCCACCCGGTTGAGGAACTCGGGACGGAAGTGGGCGCGCAACTCACCGAGCACCTTGTTTCGCACGTCGTCGGGGATCGCGCCGCCATCGGAGCCCAACAGGTGATGGGCACCGATGTTGGAGGTCATGATGACGATGGTGTTGCGGAAGTCGACGGTGCGTCCCTGGCTGTCGGTGATGCGGCCGTCGTCGAGGACCTGCAGCAGCGTGTTGAAAACGTCCGGGTGCGCTTTCTCGATCTCGTCGAAAAGGACCACGCTGTACGGGTGGCGGCGCACCGCCTCGGTCAGCTGCCCTCCCTCGTCGTACCCGACATACCCGGGAGGTGCACCGACGAGCCGGCTGACGGTGTGACGTTCCTGGTATTCGCTCATGTCCAGCCGGACCATTGCCGACTCGCTGTCGAACAGTGCTTGCGCGAGCGCTTTGGCCAGTTCGGTCTTTCCCACTCCGGTGGGGCCGAGGAAGATGAACGAGCCGATGGGTCGGCGCGGGTCGCGGATGCCGGAGCGGGCACGGATAATCGCGTCGCTGACGAGCGTGATGGCCTCATCCTGACCGACCACCCGCTCCTTGAGGGTGGCGTCCAGGGTGAGGATCTTGTTGCGTTCACCTTCCTGCAGCCGGGCCACGGGGATACCCGTCCACGCTGCGACGATCTCGGCGATCTCGTCCTCGGTGACCACCTCCCGCAGCAGCCTCTGCCGGCCTTGTTTGGTGGCCAGACGCTCCTCCTCGGCGTGCAGGCGTCGTTCCGCGTCAGCGATAGCCCCGTACCGCAGTTCAGCGGCACGGTTGAGGTCGTAGGAGCGCTCAGCTTCCTCCGCCTCCCGCCGCAGCCGCTCCAGCTCACCGCGCAGCTCCTGGACCTTGCGGATCGCTTGACGCTCCGCCTCCCACTGGGCGCGCTTGGAGTCCGCCTCCGCCTTCAGGTCGGTCAGTTCCCGGCGCAGCTCCTTCAGCCGTTTCTTGCTGGCAGTGTCCGTTTCCTTCGACAGCGCCGCTTCCTCGATCTCCAGGCGGGTCACCCGCCGGGTCAGCTCGTCGAGCTCAGCGGGCATTGAGTCGATCTCGGTTCGCAATCGCGCGCAGGCTTCGTCGATGAGGTCGATGGCCTTGTCGGGCAGGAACCGGTCGGAGATGTACCGGTGGGACAGCACGGCGGCCGCGACCAGTGCGCTGTCCTGGATGCGGACACCGTGGAAGATCTCCAGTCGTTCGCGCAGGCCGCGGAGGATGGAGATCGCGTCCTCCACGTCAGGCTCCTCGACCATCACCGTCTGGAACCGGCGTTCCAGGGCAGCGTCCTTCTCGATGTGCTTGCGGTACTCATCGAGGGTGGTGGCACCGATGAGGTGCAGCTCCCCGCGGGCGAGCATCGGCTTGAGCATGTTGCCGGCGTCCATCGCCCCTTCGGTGGCTCCCGCCCCCACCAGGGTGTGCAACTCGTCGATGAACAGCAGGATGCGTCCCTCCCCTGCCTTCACCTCCGCCAGGACTGCCTTCATTCGCTCCTCGAACTCGCCCCGGTACTTCGCGCCGGCGACCAGGGCAGACAGGTCCAGCGAGAACACGGTCTTGTCACGAAGGCCCTCGGGCACGTCCTCACGCAAGATCCGCTGGGCAAGGCCTTCCACGATGGCGGTCTTTCCGACACCGGGCTCGCCGATGAGGACGGGGTTGTTCTTGGTCTTGCGGGAGAGGATCTGGATGACCCGGCGGATCTCCGCATCACGCCCGATGACCGGGTCAAGCTTGCCCAACCGGGCGTCAGCGACCAGGTCACGGCCGTACTTCTCCAACGCCTCGTACGTCTGCTCGGGGGTGGCGGAGTTGACATGCTGGTTGCCGCGGATCTTGGTGAGCGCGCTGAGGAAGCTCTCCCGGGTGACACCGTGCCCGCGCAGCACGCGGGACGCGGGACGGTTGGAGGAGTCGTCGACGAGGGCCAGAACGAGATGCTCCACGGAGATGTAGGAGTCTTTCAGCCGCTTTGCCTCCCGCTCCGCCCGTTCCAGGGTGGAGGTGAGGCTGCGGCTCACGTACACCTGACCGGTCTGCGGGGAGGACCCGGAGACGCTGGGCTTGCGGGCGATCTCCGCTTCGACGTCGGCGCGTACCGCTTCCACGTCAGCACCCGCTGTCTGCAGCAGTCGGGGAACCAGCCCCTCCTCCTGCTGCAGCAGTGCGAGCAGGAGATGCTCCTCGTCCGTTTCGATCTGACCGGCCTGGACCGCGATGCTCTGGGCCGAGGTGAGCGCTTCCTGCGACTTCTGAGTGAGTGAGTTCATGTCCATGGGGTGTCTCCTTCGAGTCGGATGGTCCGGTGCTGCTCGAGCTGCTCGATGCGGGCGAGCAGGTCGAGCACGAGTGCGACGCCGGCGTAGTTCACGGCAAGATCGGAGTGCAGACGCACGATGGTGTGCACGCGGGCGGGGACGGTACGGGCGAACCACAGCCGGCCGCTGGTGTCGACGTGGGCGGTGACCAGCCCCAGCTCGACGAACTTCCGCAGCGTATCCGGGTGGATACCTGCGGCCAGGGCGGTCGCGGCCAGGTCGGCCCGGGCGACACGGACGGGCAGGTGATGTGAGGTCATGATCCTCTCCTGGCATCAAACGACGATTCGTCGCGGAGCTGTTCGAACAGCTCCCTCTCCTTCTTGCTGAGAGTGCGGGGAACGACGACCTTCACCCGCGCATACAGGTCTCCCGGCTGTCCCCTGCGCGGCATCCCCTGCCCGCGCAGGCGGAGCCGCCTGTCAGTGGACGAGCCGGGCGGAACGTGCACGGTGACCGGGCCGCCGGGGGTGGGCATGCTGACATCCGCGCCCAGCGCCGCCTCCCACGGTGAGATGGGGAGGTCCGTTTCGATGTCCGCGCCGCTGAGCCGGTACCGCTTACTGTCCTTCACGCGCAGCGTGACCAGCAGGTCCCCGTCCTGTCCGTCGGCGCCCGCGATCCGCAGCCGCTGCCCGTCGACAGCGCCCGCTGGGATGTCGATGGTGTACTCCTGCGCGCCGCCGTACGGGGACGCGACCTGCACCGTGCGCCGCCCGCCCCGGTAGGCCTCCTCGACGGTGATCTCCAGCTCCGCGGTCTGGTCGGCGCCGCGACCGAAACCACCGAAGCCGCCCCCGAAGAGGTCCTCCCAGCTCACGCTCTGCGCGCCGCCCCCGCTCCACGTGTATCGGGTGCCGCCGCTGCGGCGCGGCTGCTCGGAGGAGCGAGCCGCGTCCGCGGCGGCGTACTGCCGGAAGTTCTCACCGAACCGGTCGTACTGTGAGCGGGTTTCCGGGTCCGACAGCACATCGTGGGCTTCACTGATCCGTTTGAAGGTCTCCTCCGCCCCCGGGGCCTTGTTGACGTCCGGGTGGAACTTGCGGGCCTTCTCCCGGTAGGCGCGGCGGATCTCCTTCTGATCCGCCGACCGGGAGACCCCCAGCACGCTGTAGAGATCCTCCGCCATCTCCTACTCCTCCTCCGGCCTGCGGGTGACCACGACCGCAACCGGTCGCAGCATCCGCTCAGGCGTTCCGAACCCGGAGCGAGTGACGGCGAGGATGCTGCGCGGCGGGACGCTGGCATCCTCGACGACCGAGACCGCCTCGTGCAGCTGCGGGTCGAACTCCGCACCGTCGGTGACAATCTCGGGGTACCCGAGTGCGCGCAACGCATCAGCGGCCTGCGCCCGGACGGCCTTCATGCCACCCAGAACGCCCTCGTCAAGGTCCATCCCGGAGCTGAGCGCCCGGTCCAGCCCGTCGACGACAGGCAAGAAGGCCTTGGCGGTGTGCCGCCGCTCCTGCTCGCGGACGGTCTGGATCTCGCGCGCCGTTCGTTTGCGGAGGTTGTCGTAGTCCGCCGCCGCCCGGCGCCACCGGTCCTCGGCCGTCTCCAACTGGGAGGCGACCGCTGCTTGCGCGGCGCGGATCTCCTCCGGGGACACGTCGGTGAGGTCGTCGTTCAGCAGGTCCACGGCCCGCGTGTCCTCGTTCTGCTCCTCGTTCTGCCCCTCGACCATCGCGATCCTCCCTCCGTGCTACTTGTCGAACTCGGCGTCGACGACGTCGTCTTCGTCGTCCTGAGCGGGCTGCTCAGCGTGGCTGGCGTTCGCGCGGGCCGCAGCAAGGGACTGCGCAACCTGCAGCAGCTCGCCGGTGCGCTCTTTCGCTTCCTGCTCGCCGACGTTGTTCTGCACTGCCTCGCGGGCCTGCGTGATGAGCAGCTCCGCGCGGGCACGCTCGTGCTCCGGTGCAGCGTCGCCGAGCTCACGCAGTACCCGCTCGACCTGGTAGGCGGCGGAGTCCAGCTCGTTGCGGGCGTCCACGGCCTGGCGCAGCGCCTGGTCGTCAGCCCGGTGCTGCTCGGCTTCCTTAATCATCCGTTCGATCTCGCCCTGGTCCAGATTCGAGGTGTCACTGATGGTGATGCCCTGCTCGGTGCCGGTGTCCTTGTCCTTCGCCGTCACGTTCAGGATGCCGTTCGCGTCGATGTCGAAGGTGACCTCGACCTGCGCTTCACCGCGAGGAGCGGGGCGGATGCCGGTGAGCTCGAACCGGCCCAGCACCCGGTTGTCCGCGGCGATCTCCCGCTCGCCCTGCAGGACGACGATCTCCACCGACGGCTGGTTGTCTTCGGCCGTGGAGAACACCTCGCTGCGTCGGGCGGGGATGGTGGTGTTGCGCTCGATGATCTTCGTCATCACGCCACCGCGGGTCTCCACACCCAGCGACAGCGGGGTGACATCCAGCAGCAGCACGTCGTCGACGTCGCCCTTGAGGACGCCCGCCTGGATGGCGGCGCCCACAGCGACCACCTCATCGGGGTTCACCGTCATGTTCGGCTCCTTGCCGCCGGTGAGCCGCTTGACGAGCGATTGGACAGCGGGGATGCGGGTGGAACCGCCCACGAGGATGACCTCGTCGATATCGTTCTCGCTGATCTTCGCGTCGGTCATCGCCTGACGCACCGGACCGAGGCACCGCTCAACGAGGTCAGCGGTGAGGTCTTCGAACTTGGACCGCTTCACGGTCATGGTCAGGTGCTTGGGCCCACTGGCGTCGGCGGTGATGAAGGGCAGGCTCACCTGGGTCTGGGACACCGAGCTGAGCTCGATTTTCGCCTTCTCGGCCGCCTCGAACAGTCGCTGCAGCGCCTGCGGGTCGTTGCGCAGGTCGATGCCGTTCTCGTTCTTGAACTCGTCGGCAAAGTAGTCCACCAGCCGGCGGTCGAAGTCGTCGCCGCCCAGGTGGGTGTCACCGGCGGTGGATCGCACTTCGACGACCCCGTCGCCCACGTCGAGGAGGCTGACATCGAACGTGCCGCCACCGAGGTCGAACACCAGGATGGTCTCGTGGTTCTTCTTGTCCATTCCGTACGCCAGTGCGGCGGCGGTGGGCTCGTTGATGATGCGCAGCACCTCGAGCCCGGCGATGCGTCCGGCGTCCTTGGTCGCGGTGCGTTGGGCGTCGTTGAAGTAGGCGGGAACGGTGATGACGGCCTCGGTCACCTTCTCACCGAGGAACTTGCTGGCGTCGTCGACGAGCTTGCGCAGCACCTGGGCGCTGATCTCCTCCGGCGCGTACTGCTTGCCGCGGATGTTGAACCGTGCTTCGCCGTTGGGGCCTTCCACGACGTCGAAGCCGACGGCGTTGGCTTCCTCCTTGATCTCGTCGAAGGACCGGCCGATGAAACGCTTGGCGGACGAGATGGTGCCCTTCGGGTTGAGGATGCTCTGCCGGCGGGCAAGCTGCCCCACTAGCCGTTCACCGTCCTCGGTGAAAGCGACCACCGACGGGGTAGTGCGGGCTCCCTCCGCGTTCGGGATGACCTTCCCCTCGCCGGCCTCCCAGACGGCGATAACGGAGTTCGTGGTTCCCAGATCGATTCCTACTGCCTTGGCCATGATGATTGTTCCTTTCTTGTAGCGTGAGACACGTTTCAGGGGTCGTCAAAGAGCGCGCCAGGATCGGCGCAGGCGCAGGGCTGAGTGCCCAGATTCAGGAAGCAGGCTGCTTCAGGGGGATCTTTCCGGTAGAGCTGCGTCGTTCTGGTACCAGACTGGACCCCACGTAGGCGTTTCGCAAGTGATTCGCCTGACGAACGGAGCCTGATCCGCTTTCCAGACCTGCGCGTCCACAGGGCTCAGCCCCACCACCGCGTCGTCGCGCTCAGCGAGCCAATGCGTCTCGACTGCTCCGAGCCTGGACAAGATGCGTCCTGTCACCGGGTCATTGGGTTCGATGAGCATGGACAGCACCATCCTCGCGGTGTGCTCGTCATTCGCGACCTCACTCAAGCTGGTCATCATCGGTTCCTCTCGGCGCTCGTTACCGACGAGGTGCGCCGAGAGCTACCGACGGATCAGCAAGTCGGAACCGCAGCTACGAGTCATCGCTCGCCTCGTCCACGATGAGTCCAGCCTCGACCAGTGCAGCCCGCACGGCCTTACGGTCCACGCCCATCCGGCGACCGATGGCCCGCATCGAGACGCCCGCTCGGGTGAGCCGCACGGCCTCGGCCTTCTCGTCGATCCCCAGCCTTGGTCGGCGGCTCGGCACGTTGCGGCGACGCAGATGGGAGAACACGGTGGCGCGGTGAATGCCGTACCTCTCAGCGAGCGCCTTGACGCTCATCCCGGCCACGTAGTCGCCGACGAGGGCGTCCACCTCGGAGTCGGTCAGAAAAGTTTGAGCCGTCTCGACAGTGCTCGCAACAGGGCCACGATCATCCTTCGGAGCGGTATCCTGGGGACGTCGAGAGACCTCGTAGACCCCACGCTCTAGGCGGTTGACCAGGGTTTTTGTCTTGGGGGCGGAGTTGCCGAACGTACTACTCAGGCACCCCGAAGACCGGCCCCAGCATCGAGATGCTGGGGCCGGTCTGTTTCGTGCAGAGATCCCGCCGAGGAGTCCGCGGCCCACGACCCAAGCCGCGTCCTGCATCGGACCACGCTCGGCCCTCTCCCCTTCAGACGTGCCACGAACGACGCGGGCCGAGCCCACGTCCATCGGCTCCCCCGGCTCCATCCGATCCAGGCACCAGTGCAGATGCCAGTGCGGTCCGCGTGCGCGAGTCCGTGGTCCAGCAGGAATGACGTCGTCGCGCCCTCACCGTGGATCCCGTACCCGGATCGGCGCCCGTGTGTCGGCCCCACGTGTCAGGCTTACGTCGTACACCTGCTCTGACCACTTCCTCTGAGAGGACCACGGATGAACACCCACGAGGACCACGGGCCCCACACCCCCGCAGATGACGGCGGGGCGCCCGTCGGTGGCTCGCCGACGCCCGCCCCGGGCGCCGAGGCGGAACATCGGGACGACTCCGCCCAGTACCTGACCGTGCTGAGGCGCCTGGACGAGGCCGGGAACTAGGTCAGGGCGCCCGCGGTCGGACCCCACGCCGATCGCGGCGCACGTCGGCAGCCACGTCAACGCCGGAGCACGGCGACGGCAGCACGATCGACGGCCCAGATCACGACGCCGAGCACAGCAGGAGCACCCCACCCGAGCAGAAACAGCGCGGCGCCGACTCCGAGAAACAGCACCGCCTCCATCGCGAGGGCCACGACGGCGGGGACCGGGATCGCCGCCTTGGGCGAGAGGAAGAGCCCCCACAGGACCGCGACCACGATGACCGACGCCCCCACGGCGACCCAGCGCCAGGCACCGTCGGCCGCGTGTGCTGCGACGATGCCGGCCCCGGCGAGCAGCGCGAGCTCGACCAGGAATCGGATGATCAATGCCACCGCGAGCGCCGGCGACGCCCCCTCGAGCGACCCGGCATCACGCGCGGCGCCGACTCGGCGCGGAGCCTCCATGGCGGTCAGCGTAACGGCTTGCGGCGCCACGGCTCGGAGCAGCGATCCCCCTTCCGGATGCCGGCGGCACCGGGCACCGCGCCGGAGCTGCACGGAGAGACCGACAGCGGAGAACTCCAGGTCACGGGCCGACGGCGCGCGGCTGGTCCCATTCGCCGTCGACGAAGGCCACTGCTGACGGAGCACACCGCCGCGTCGCCCCGACCGACGCCCTGCTGGAGCCGCCGACCGACAGCGGGCGCATCGTCAGCTCCCCCAGGTGGAGCATGAGGCCGAACGGCGGGAACACCTCGGACAGGGCATCGGAGCGCACGCCCACACAGTAGATCGGGCCCTCTCGCCACACACTCCTGCCGCGGGGCATACTTCCCCGGTGGACCTCGACGACGCCTGCACCCTGATGGCCCTGTTGAACGACAAGCGTCCGGTCGCGGTGGGCCACGTGCTGTCGGGCTGGGACATGCTCCAGGTCGACGTGCCCTAGCGGGAGCGGGTGGAGAACGCCGCATCCGTGCTCGTCGGCTCCGGGCTGGCACAGCTGGACGAGGGATGGTCGCTGCGGCTCACCGCGCAGGGCGGCCGGATCTGCCGTGCCGCCGGGGCAGGCCGCGGCATGCGTGAGGTGCCGGGCGCGCTGCGGGACGACCTCACGGGCCGCGAGCTGACCCGCGCTCCGTTGACGCTGCCCGCGTCGATCTTCGACCCCGCCCACGATGCCTATCTGGACCGCGTCCGGCGTCGAGCCGAGCGCCGTTCGCGTCGGCGCTGGTGGCAACGATGGTCGCGATAGGGGGTGTGCACCGGCGTCGGGAATCGTCGCCGCCCTCCGCGCTACAGTCCCCCATGAGCCAGGACCCTGAGCCGGCCGAAGGAGGCTTCCCCGCATGACCACCCTGCAAATCGCCGGCGCCCGGATGCATTCCGAGAGCGCGGGCTCGGGTGAGCCCGTCCTGCTCCTGCACGGAGGCTTCTGCTCGCTCGAGTCCCTGCAGGCGCAGTTCGACGCCCTCGCCCGCGACCACGAGGTCTTCGCGTACGAGCGCCCGGGCCACGGCCGCTCACCCGACGTCGACGGCGAGTACGGCTACGCCCGCAGCCTGATCGAGGCCGTCGCCTATCTCGACGCCCACGACCTGGAGTCGGTGCACGTCGTCGGCTACAGCGACGGCGCCGTCCTGGCCCTGCTGCTCGCGATGGATCACCCCGAGCGAGTCCGCTCCGTCGTGGCTATCAGCGCGAACCTGGACCCGTCCGCCTTCACCGACTCCGCTGCCGGGCTCCCCGTGCTGGCTCCGCTGCCCTCACCGGCCGGTGCCGCCGACGAGCCCGACGCCGAGCGCGAGGCCTACGCCCGCTTCTCCCCCGACGGCCCCGCCCATGCCGACGTCGTGCTGGCCAAGCTCATGCGCCTGTGGACCACCGAGCCGGACATCGCGCCCGGGGACCTCGCCCGCATCGGCGCCCCGACGCTCATCATGTCGGCGGACCGCGACACGATCCGGCCCGATCACAGCCTCCTGATCGCCTCGTCGATCCCCGGTGCCCAGCTGTGCATCGTGCCGGGCACGACGCACGCGCTGGTCGCCGAGCGTCCCGCCCTGCTCACCGTGCTGATCGGCGACTTCCTGGACGAGGTCACCGCCTCACGGGCGTGAGCGCCGCAGCAGCCACACGAAGTACGGCGCGCCGATGATCGCGATCATGAGGCCGGCCGGGATCTGCGCGGGCGCGATGAGGGAGCGGCCCAGCGCATCCGCGGCGCACACCAGCAGACCGCCGAGCAGCATCGCCACCGGGATGATCCGGCTGTGCCGCGCCCCCACCAGTGCGCGGGCGAGGTGCGGGGCGACGAGCCCGACGAATCCGACCACGCCGATCGCGACGACGCTCACGGCGGCGAGCACGGCCGCGATCGACAGCACCGCCAGGCGGGTCTGCTCGACGCGCACCCCGAGGATGCGCGGCGTGTCCTCGTCGATCGCGAGCAGGTCGAGATGGCGGCGCATCGCGAGCAGCAGCGGCACCGCGAGCACGAGCGCCACGGCGACGGGAAGCACGTCGGGCAGGGTGCGTCCGTACGTGGTGCCGGACAGCCAGGTGAAGATCCGCGGCGTGTCCCACGGGTTCGCGCGCAGCAGCAGGAAGGTCGTGAGCGCGCTGAGCCCGTAGCCGAAGCCGATCCCGACCAGCACGAAGCGGTCCGGCAGGAAGCCACCTCGCCACGACAGCACGGCGATCAGACCGAAGGTGAGAAGACCCATCGCGATCGCCATCGTCAGCAGCGTGAGACGTCCGCCGGGAAGGCCCGTGGTCACGACGATGACGGCGCCCAGGCCCGCCCCGGCCGTGATCCCCAGGATCCCGGGCTCGGCGAGCGGGTTGCGCACGCTGCTCTGGACGACGGAGCCCGCGAGCGCGAGCGCGGCGCCCGCGAGCACGGCGGCCGCGACCCGCGGGGACCTGTCGTCGAGCGCGCGGGCCACGAGGTCGGGCGCGGCGCCCTGGAGCCAGAGCGCGACGTCCCCGAGCCGCAGCCACAGGCTCCCGGCGAGCACGCCGACGACGATCATCGCGACGAGCAGCACCGCCACCGTGATCACGACCCCGAGGAACCACCGTCGCGATCGCACCCCGATCCGCGCCTGGGGCGGCTGGCGCACCGTTCCCGCATCGCGCATCCGCAGCGCGAGCACGACCATGACGACGGCCCCGAGCAGCGCCGTGGGCACACCGGTCGGGATGGCGGCCGCCCCCTCGGCGCCGAGGAGCGCACGCAGCACCACGTCGGCGAGCAGGATGACCAGCGCGCCGAGCAGGCCGGAGACCGGCACCAGGAAGCGGTGGCGGTTCAGCGGGTGCAGACGCACGGCGAGCAGGCGGGCCAGCACGGGAGCGCCGAGCCCGACGAACGCGATCGGGCCGGCCACCGTCACGGCGGTGCTCGTCAGCAGCACGGCGCAGACCACGGCGATCAGGCGCGTCGAGCGGAGGGGGACGCCGAGCGAGGCCGCCGTGTCGTCGCCCAGACGCAGGACGTCCAGACGCCGCGACAGCAGCAGGGCCGCGACCAGCACCACCAGGATCACGGGGATCGCGCGCAGGGAGGCGTCGATGTTGAGCTGGGTGAGCGACCCGCTCCCCCAGGCGAACAGCCCCGTCGTGTTCTTCTTGAACAGGATCAGCAGCATCGCGGTCGCCGCGTCGAGCGCCATCGCGAGCGCCGAGCCGGCCAGGATCAGACGGGTCGTCGCCGTGGCGGCGCCGCCTCCCGCGAGCGCGAGCACGACGGCCGCCGCGAGCAGGCCGCCGACGAAGGCGACCAGACCCGAGGCCCAGAAGGGGACGGCGAGCTCGAACGCGGCGACCAGGGTGAGCGAGAAGTACGAGCCGGCCGTGACCGCGAGCGTGTCCGGGGAGGCGAGGGTGTTGCGGGTGACCGACTGCAGCAGCGCGCCGGCCGCGCCGAGTGCGAGCCCCACGGCGACGCCGGCGCACAGGCGCGGCAGTCGCGAGCCCGTCAGGATCTCGCTCACGGGTACGCCACCGACCTCGCCGGAGCCTCCGCCGAGCGCGCCCACGAGGTCCACGAGGCCCACGCCGGAGGTGCCCTGGGTGAGGTGCCATAGGCCCACCAGGACGACGGCGGCGGCGAGGGCCACGAGCACCGCCGCTCCGGTGAGGTTCCCGCGCGCGCCCGCGCTCGGACGCGCGGGCGCGGCGTCGACCGTCTCGCGGAGGCTCACTCCTGGGTCAGGATGTCGACGTACGCGTCGATCGCCTGCTCGTTCGAGCGCGGGCCGCCGGCACCCCACACCGAGGCGGGGAAGGCGTGGGCGCGTCCCTCCTTGACGGCGGGCAGCGAGGTCCAGATCGAGTTCTTCTCGAGCTCCTCGACGTACCCGCCGGCGGCCGCGTCGTTCGCGTAGAACAGATTCGCGTCGCCGACGGCCGTCAGGCCCTCGACGTCGGTCTGCGCGAGGCCGTACGCGGGGTCGACCCCGCCGTCGCCGTAGGCGTCGTTGACGTCCTTCGTCCAGGCGCCGGTCAGGCCCAGCTCCTCGCCCAGCGCGGTGAATAGGGCGCCCTGGCCGTACGGGCGGATGGTGAGGTTGCCGCCCTCGAGCCACCCGTCGAAGAACACGAAGTCCGTGGTGGTGAGATCGACGTCCTGGACCTTCTGCTTCGCCTCGGCGAGGTGGTCGTCGAACTCCTGGACCACCTGGTCGGCGCGCTCCGAGCGTCCCGTGGCCTCGCCGATCATCTCGAACACGCCCTTCATGTTCCCGATCGGGTCCTCGGGGTCGGCGCCGAGCGTGGCGAGCACCGGCACGCCTCGCGCCTCGAGCTGGCCGATGATCTCGTCGTCGGCGCTGTAGGCCTCGACGACGATCAGATCCGGGTCGGTCGCGTACAGGGCGTCGAGGTCGGGCTCCTCGCGGGTGCCGATGTCGGTCACGCCGTCCGGGAGCTTCTCGGCGCTCACCCACGTGCTGTAGCCCTCGGCGTCCGAGACGGCGACGGGGGTGACGCACAGGGTGAGGGCGTCCTCGACCTGCTGCCACTCGAGCACGGCGATGCGGGAGGCGGGCTTGTCGAGCTCGACGGTGCGGCCGACGCCGTCGGTCATCGAGACCGGTCCGGTCGAGGTCGTCGTGGTGTCGTCCGCGCAGCTCTCGGAGGCCGGGGAGGCGGTGTCGCCGCCTGCTTCCTCGACATCGGTGGTGCCGCACGCGGCGAGGGAGAGGGCGAGGCCGACGAGGGCTGCGGCGGTCGCGGTGAGACGACGGGCTCGGATCATGGGTGGTCCTTCCTGGTGGGGTGGTGGGGAGAGGGGACGGCGGCGGCCGGCAGACGGGCGGTGTGACGGCCCTGGGGGTCGATGCGGAGCCGGCCCGTGTGCGCATCGAGGCTCACCTCGACGGGGATCTCGTAGACGTCGCTGATGTTCTGGGCGGTGAGGACGTCGAGCGGGGCGCCGGCGGCGTGGATCCGGCCGGAGCCCATCAGGACGAGGGTGTCGGCGATGAGCGCGGCGTGGTCGAGGTCGTGCAGCACGATGCCGACGGCGGCTCCGCGCTGGTCGGCGAGGTCGCGGACGAGGTCGAGGGTCTCGATCTGGTAGCGCAGGTCGAGGTGGTTGGTCGGTTCGTCGAGCAGGACGACGCCGGTGTCCTGGGCCAGGCAGGCGGCGAGCCACACGCGCTGCATCTCGCCGCCCGAGAGCTCGCCTGCCGGCCGGTTCGCCATGGCGGCGACGCCGGTCACGGCCATCGCGTCGTCGATCGCTCGCCGGTCGTCGGCGGACAGCCCTGCGAGGCCGCGCCGGTAGGGGTGGCGTCCGAACGTGACGGCCTCGGCGACGGTCACGCCCTGCGGGGCGGCACGGGACTGCGAGAAGAGGGTGACCTCGCGGGCGAACTCGCGCGCGCTCAGGGCTGAAGCCGACCGGCCCGGGTCTTCGTCGTGGGCGCCCAGACGGAGGTGGCCCTCGTCGATCCGGTGCAGACGGGCGAGGGAGCGCAGCAGGGTGGACTTTCCGCTTCCGTTGGGGCCGACGAGGGCCGTGACGCGGCCGGGCTCCAGCGCGATGGAGACGCCGTCGACGACGGTCGACCGGCCGTAGCGCAGCACGAGGTGCTCTCCGCTGAGGGCGGCCGGGCGCGACGCGTCGCGGTGGTGAGGTGGCGTGTGCATCGAGGGGTCCCTGGTGGAAAGAGGTGGGAGGCGCGGTGATCGCTCCGGGCGGCTCGGGCCGGTTCGTCGACCGGCTCGCACGTGGCCGACGGGGCGACCGATACTGAGGATAGGCGAACCTAATGTGGGCGGCAATTCGGTGCCGAGGGGCGGAGGCCCGGTGCTGCGCGGCGGACGTGGGGCGGCCGGACATCGGCGTGAGGAGGTCCGGGCGGTCGGTAGTCTCCGTGCCGTGTCGATCGACTACCTGCCGCTGCTCGCCTCCCTCCAGCAGCGGTTCCACGACGGGATCACCGCAGTTCCCGCGGATGCCCCTGTGCTCGATGGCGGCGACTGGTCCGTGCGTGACCTGGTCGAGCACCTGGCAGGCGTGCATCACTGGGCGGCGGCGATGGCGCGGGATGAGGAGGCTGCACCGCTGGATCCGCATCCTTCCGACCTCGCCGACCACTACCGCGCATGCGCCGACGAGCTGCGGGAGACCCTTGCCGCCTTGCCTCCGGATGCTGTGGCGCGCACCTTCGACGGCCGTGGGCCGGTGTCGTTCTGGCACCGACGGCAGGTGCACGAGACGCTCGTGCACCTGCACTATCTGCTCGGCCACGCGGACGGGGTCGCACCGGTGGTGTGGGCGGATACCGTCGACGAGGTCGTGACCGTGCTGCACCCGCGCCAAATGAGGCTCGGCCGTGCTGCAGCTCCGAGGGAGACGCTGCGCCTGGTCGCGGTCGATGCGGGCAGGACGTGGACGCTCGGCCGGGGCGAGCGGCCGGCGGCGGTGCTGGATGGCAGCGCGGAGAGACTCGCGCTGCTGCTGTGGGGGCGAGTGGACATCGATGCGATACGAATCTCGGGCGATGCCGACGCCGCACGGCGGGTCCTCACCGCTGCGCTCACGCCGTGATGGCGTGAGGGCTGACGCTCGAGTTCGAGCGGGCGGGGGGCACTGGTGGAGGCGTTCGTCCGGGGTTCGTCGGCAGGTCATCGCGGCTCCGGTGGGGAGGCGTCGTCGGGAGAGACTGGCGCCCGTGAACGCGGCGGGAGCCGCTGCGCCGGAGCGCGCAGACCCTACGGGTCGGGGAGCGGAATGGACTCGGTGCCGGGGATTTCGGTGTCGGTGTCGGTGTCCGGAGTGGAGGGGCCGGCCGAGTGGTCCTTGGTGTCAGGGTCGTCGTTGGTGCGAGCTACAGGGCCCGTGGCGGTGGAGTCTGGTGGACGGTCGGCGGCGCCACCCGTGGTGCTGGTCGCGTAGGTTTCAGGGCTCCTGGCCTCGACATCTGAGGGGTCGTCGGTGTTCTCGCGGGGCCCAACGGGTCCGAGGGGTGTGAGGTGGCAGGTGGTGGTCGCGCCGCCAGGGCTCGTCCACGTGACGGCGGGTGTGCCGCCACTATCGCGGGTGGGGGTGACGATCCAGCCCGCGTGGTCCTTGAGCAGATTGCAGCGGACGCAGAGTCCCTGCGCGTTCTTGTAGGACGTGGCTCCGCCTTCAGCGTGTGGGGTGATGTGGTCGATGTGGCGGACGGTGGCGTTGCACCACGGGCTGGCGCACGTCGACTCCCGCCACCGGATCATCTGTTCCAGCGGCGCGGGGAATGCCCGGGCGCGGGAGTCCATGGCCACCAGCTCACCCGTTCTGGGGTGTGTGTAGAGCCGTCTCATGACGGCGCTGGTGGTGGCGTCGGGGTGCTCGTCCCACCCCGGGTTGTTCTTGTACCCCGGCGGGCTCCCACGAAGAGTGTCGGTGATGATGTGGGCGGGGATGGGACCGTAGCCCTCCAAATGGGCGAGCTCTCCGCCCCCGTCCGGGGCCAAGAGTGCACGGTCGGTGATGACCACGCCGATGGTGATGCGACGGTGACGGTAGCGATCTGTGGACCGGCGGCTGCCGTCTGAAGTGTCGGGCTCGCATCCCTGGTCCGCGGCCGGGATATCCAGATCGCACGTCTCATCCAGCATCACGCCGAACCCGTCTGTGTCGGGCAGGGTCGCTCCACCGGGCAGCGGGACGCCTTCGAACTGAGCATCAGGCAGCGACTCGCCCGAGACAAACGGGTCCCATGCCCGATCACCGCCGGTGATCGCGTCGACCAGGGCGTCAGCCTCGAGCGCCCGGACCCCGTCGATCGAGCCCTGGGCACGGCGTGCCTCGGCCTCAAGGCGAAGGGCTTTCATCACCGCGCTGGCATCCACGGCTCGCACCGTGGCGGTCACGGCGACCATGTGGTCATCCAGCAGGCGCGTCCGCACACACCGCCCGCGGGCTGCCCGTGCGGCACGGTGCCGGGCATCATCCGGGTCCTTCGCATCCCGTAGAGCACGGACTTCGGCACCCAGACGCCGTGTCCCCACACCGTTCAGGCGTGCAGGGTCGGCGGTCAGGGCCTCATCGATGGACTCGGCGACATCAGGGTCAACGTCATCGAGCGCGACCGCGATCGCCCGGGCCTGCTGCTCGGTGACCCGCCCCGAGGCGAGCAGGCTGAACGTGCTGGGGAGCTGGGTGACCAGACGCTGTGACGCGGCCAGGGACATCGACGACGCCGATGGCGAGACTCGGCGTGCCAGGCTCAGCTCCTGCGCGGCGGCGCGTCCCTGCTCCGCCGTCGGGACGCCACGTATGGCGTCGGCGTCGGCGATCCGGGTCGCGGCCATGACCTGCCACGTCGCATCCAGGGCCGCGAGGGTGGAGCGAAGCTGATCGATCACCCCCACCACACCGAGGGCCTCGGCTGCAGAGCCGGGCTCGGTGTCGACCAATCCATCACGCATCGCCACCGGGGCCTCCACCGCTGCCAGCACCCCCGCGAGGATCGACGCCACGACCTCACGCGCCGCCCCGTCACGGCTGAGAGCCTCCGCCTGAGCGAGGACCTGAGTTAGGGCATCACCAGCTGGGACCGTGCAGTCGCCGTCAGTCGCGGCAGCAACCGAAGGCACGCGGGTTCCCGAGGGCAACGACCCGTCACCGCGCGTCGATGCCGTTCCCTTGGCGGGCATCGACCCCGCGCCTTTGCCACCCAACGGAAGGTCACCCCCTCCCGACCGCGACAGCGCAGGACCATCCACACCCCGTGCCCGGGCGCGGTCATCGCGCCCCGGACCCTCGGCCCTCGAACGTCCCGGTCTTGTCGTCATGCCCCCTATTCTTCCGAAGGGGTCTGACAAACGAGACCGCCGTCCGGACCCCATTTCGAGAATGTGGACAACTCTGCATGGGGAGGAAACGGCGAGGAGGACGCGAAGAGACGAACGGTGTGACTGCTGAGATATTCCATGCGACCAGGTCCTGAGGCAGAGGGGCTGCCCCAGAGACCCGAGCAGATTCCGTAGCGGACCGATTCCTCGAGAGGGTCAGCTTCTGCGCCGCAACGGACGACCCCACGAACGGATGACCCCTGCGACAGGGGGCGTACCCCTCGACGTAGGCGACACATCGCCCACCGGAGGAAGCATCCTGGGCGACCAGGAGGCGTCACCCTCAGGAGGACAAGCGCTCCATCACGGAGCGACCAGCGTCCGCGCTTCGCGTGAGAACGGCCAGTGCGACCCAAGCCCCGAAACTCAGGTCGCCGTCCGAGCGTGAGCGTGGAGAAGACACGGAGTCGGACGGGGATCATCGACACTCCGCCGCAGGACTCGCTCACCCAGCGCGTCGAGATCGCTGTATCCGGCGGAACCCTGCGCCCCAGATGCATCGAGATCGCCTTTTCGGGCGGAATTCGCCGAGAATTCCACCCGAAAAGGCGATCTCGATGACGCCAACCTGGCGCCAACTCCGACACCCCGGCCCGAGCGCGATCACACCGGCGCCACCCATCGCGCAGCGCCCCCAGCCTCGCCTGCGACCGCGGCCCGGCGGCCGAGCACGCTCACGCGCACGGCTCCTCGCCACCACCCGTCACTCCCCCGGCACGCCCGGCTCCCCCGGATACACGACCACTCCGCCGACCTCCGTCACCGCACCGGCGCTCAGTCGGGCGTCCTCCACCCGGCCGGGCCCGAGGAGGTGGCGGACGGTCTCGCCGCGTGCGAGCAGGTGGTCGGCGATGATCCTGCGGTGGCATCGCCACCACACCGCCTCCGAGCACATGATCGCCACGGGATGCGGGAGCGACCACGCGCGCAGGTCGTCGAGGGCATCGGCGAACTCCGCCGACAGCGCATGGTCGGCGTAGTTGTGGAAGCTGCGGTTCTGCCACCACTCGTTGCGCTCGAACGGCACCTCCGTGCTCACGGGGCGCCGCCCGGTGAGACCGCGGAACCACCGGTACGCGATCCCCTCGCGCTCGAGCGCCGAGGCCAGAGCCTCCTCGTCGAACTGCGGCTGCGCCCTCGACCCTGGCAGCCTGCGCACGTCGGCGACGCCTCCGACGCCCGCCTCCCGCAGCACGTCGAGGAACTCCTCGGTCGTGCGGTTCGAGTGGCCGACGGTCGCGTACACACGCGCTCCGCCCCGACCCTGCGAAGCAGCGTCCCCGTCCACGGACATCCCTCCTCCATCCGACGTCACGCGACCACTCTGACAGATCAGAGCGCGCCGGCCCACTCCTCCACGGACACGACGTCCGCCTGGCGCGGGAACACGTTCTCGAGGAGCACGCGCTGGGTCTCGGAGTCGGCGTCCGCGCACGCGTCGGCGAGCACGGTCAGCGGGAAGTCCAGATCGGCGGCCTGGCGCACGGTCGACAGCACGACCCCGCTCGTCGAGATGCCGCCCAGCACGAGGCGGTCGACGCCGAGCCCCCGGAGCAGCAGCTCGAGATCGCTGCCGGCGAAGGCGGAGATGCGCTTCTTGACCACGACGTGCTCGCCCTCCCGGGGCGCCAGGCGATCGAGGATCTGGGTGCCCGCGTGGTCGAGCCGCATGGCCTCGCCGGCCTGCGCGGCCCGCGCCGCGAAGGAGCTGTGGGCAGGGATCTCGGGGTAGCCGGGCCGGAACGCGACGCGCACGAAGATCACCGGCAGCCCCTGGGCGCGCGCCGCCTCGAGGGCGCGCCCGGCCGCCGCGACCGCGGTCTCGAAGCCGGGGCGTCCGGCGATGCCGTTCTGGAAGTCCATGAGGAGCAGGGCGGTCGTCATCGGGGTCCTTTCATCGGTCGGCACGAGGCCAATCCTCGGTCGACGCATGGCCGACATTTAGCCAGGCGAACCTGTACAGCCTAGGCTGTAGATATGGCTGACAACCCCGCCGATGCCACCCCCAGCACCGCTCCCGCTCCTGGCACCACCACCGAAACCACCGACCCCCGCGCCGATTCAGCGCTCCAGGTCGCGATCGACCTGCGCGCCGTCGTCGCGCGGCTCCTGAGGCAGTTCCGCGAGGCGGGGGCCGACTCCGCGATCACCCCTTCCCAGGCCTCCGCGCTGAGCCGACTCGGCAAGGGGGGCGTCTCGACCGTGAGCGCCCTCGCCGCCGCCGAGAAGGTCCGCCCGCAGTCGATGGCCGCTACCGTCGAGGCGCTCGAGTCGGCCGGCTTCGTCACACGCAGCCAGGACCCGAACGACGGCCGACGCCAGATCGTGGACCTCACCGACGCCGGATGGGCGCGCCTTGAGGGCCAGAAGGAGGCCGGCGCCGCCTGGCTCGAGGAGACCCTCGCCTCGCACGTGAGCGCCGAGGAGCTGCGGACCGTCGCGGCCGCGACCGCCATCCTCGAACGGGTGCTGGCCTGATGCTCGCGCCGGCACCGGCCGACCGCTTCGACCGACGGCTGCTCGCGCCGATGATGCTGGGCGCCGTCCTGAACCCCATCAACACCGCGATCATCGCCATCGCGCTCACGCCCATCGGCATCGCCCTCGGCGCGCCCGCCTCGGAGACGGTGTGGCTCGTCTCGGGTCTCTATCTCGCCACCGCGATCGGCCAGCCCCTCGTCGGGCGTCTCGTGGACATCTACGGCGTCAAGCGGATCTTCCTGGCCGGCGGCGGCCTCGTCGCGATCGCCGGTCTGATCGGGCTGCTCGCGCCGCACTCGCACGAGAGCGTCTGGTGGCTCGTCGGGGCGCGCGTGCTGCTCGGACTGGGCACGTGCGCGGGCTATCCCGCGGCGATGCACATGATCCGGGCGGAGGCGCAGCGCACGGGGCTGTCCTCGCCCGCCGGCATCCTCACCGCCCTGTCCGTCACCACGCAGACCGTGTCCGTGATCGGCCCGACGCTGGGCGGTCTGCTCATCGGCGCATGGGGATGGAGGGCGACGTTCGCGGTGAACCTCCCGCTGGGCCTCGCGAACCTCGTCCTGGGCTGGATCGTGTTCCCGCGCACGACGGGTCTCGAGCCGGCGCCCGAGGACCGGCCGCGCATCGACGGGCGCGGCATCCTCCTGTTCGCGATCGCGATGCTGGGCCTGCTCGTGTTCCTGCTCGACATCTCCGTCGGCCTGCTCGGGGTGCTCGCGATCGCCCTCGTCGCCGGCGCCGTGCTCGTGTGGTGGGAGCTGCGCACGCCCCAGCCGTTCATCGACGTGCGCGTGCTCGCCGGCAACGGCCCGCTGCTGCGCACGTATCTGCGCTCGCTGCTGACGATGACCATCTCGTACACCTTCGTCTACGGGTTCACCCAGTGGCTCGAGGACGGGCGGGGGCTCGACGCGACCACCGCAGGGCTCGTGCTGCTGCCGGTGTTCGCGGCGGGCATCGCGGTGGCGATCAGCTTCGGGCGCCGGCCGGAGGTGACGTGGAAGCTCATGATCGGCTCCGTCGCCCAGCTCCTGGCCGGCGTCCTCGTGCTGTTCATGACCGGCGCCTCGCCGATCTGGTTCCTCGTGGTCGCGATGCTCGTGCTCGGCATCCCGCAGGGCCTCAACAACCTCGCGATCCAGAACTCCCTCTACTTCCAGGCCGATCCGGACCGCATCGCCTCCTCCGCGGGGCTCCTGCGCACGTTCATGTACCTCGGCGCGATCGTCGCGTCGATCGTCTACGGCAACGTCTACGGGGCGCGCGCCACGACGGGCGGGCTGCACGTGCTGGGCTGCGTGGTCATCGGCATCTCGATCGTCTTCTTCTTGCTCACCGCGTTCGACAGGAGCCTGCGCGCAGTGGGGCGCGCGGCGCCGGCCGACGTCGAGGCGACGCGCGAGCGGACGCCCGCCGAGCGCGCCTGAGGTCGCACTACAGTGGGCGGGCGGCCGAGCTCGACGGCGAGCGCGCCGCGGAGGAGGCCGCCCATGGACGAGATCACGACGCTCGGGGACGCCGACGTGCTCGTCGAGCCGCTGTGGCGGGTGCAGGTGCGCCTCACGGACGTCGAGCGCGAGCTGCTCGCGACCTGGCCCGTGCGCCGGCTCGGCTTCATCGCCCATGCCGGGGCGAGCTCGATCGCCACGGAGCAGAGCTCCACGCGTCTCGAGCACTCGCTGGGGCTGCTCGCACTCGTCGTGCACGTCGCCCCCGGCGACCGCACGGCACGGGTCGCGGCGCTCCTGCACGACGTCGGCCACCTTCCCTTTAGCCACACCCTCGGGGGCATCGCGGGGCTCGACCACCACGACCTCGGCGCCCGTCGCATCCGCTCGCTCTCCCCGGTGCTCGCACGCCACGGCCTCGACGCCGAGACGGTCATCGATGTCGTGGACGGGCGTCTCCCGTCGCCGCTGCACGGGCCGGGCCCCGGGATGCGGCTCGACCACCTCGAATCGTTCGTGCGCAGCGGGCGGTCACACGGCCGCACGACGGAGCCGCCTCCGGCCACGCTCGCCCGGCTCCGTCTGCGGGACGGGGCGGTCGACACCGACGCCGACACGGCCGCGGCCCTGACCGAGCTGGTCCTCGCGGAGGCCAGATCCCAGACCTCGCGCGTCAACCTCGTCACGACGGCGGTGATGCGGGACCTGGTCGACCGGCTCCTGCGCGACGAGACCGCCGCGACCCCTCCCGCCAAGCTGGCGGAGATGACCGATCACGACCTGTGGGGCCGTCTGCTCGCCTGCCCCTCCACGCGCGGGGGGCCTCGCGACTGCGCGCCCGGCCGGATCGCTGGACGCTCACGATCCCCGAGAGCCCCGACGCGACGCCGCCGCCCGGCACGATCCCCCTCAAGGTCTGCCGGCTCTATCTCGACCGTCCGCTGACGGACGGCACTCCCGGGCCGCCGCTCGTCCCGGAGGCGCACGGCCTGCCGAGCATGCCCGCCCGCTTCTGGGTGAGCCCGGTCGAGGACATGCCGAGCGGCGCCGCGGGGCAGGTCGGCGACCTGGCCGGACTGCTGCGGGCCCTCGCTCCCTATCGCCCCACCGTCGTCGGCTCTCTCCCCCTGGGCGTGCAGCGCCCCGACAGCGACCTCGACATCGCGTGCGAAGCCGAGGACCTCGACGCCTTCGACGCCCATCTGGCCGCATGCGCCGGCCCTGTCGTCGTGTCCCGGTGGCGGCGCGAGGAGGGGGTGGCGGCGAGCGTCGCCCAGCTGTGCGTGTCGGGCCAGGTGGTCGAGGTCTTCGCCCAGGGCCGCCCGGTCCTCGAGCAGCACGCGTTCCGTCATCTCCTGGTCGAGGGGCAGCTGCTGCAGGTCCACGGCGCTCCCCTGTGCGCGCAGGTCGCCCGGCTCAAGGCCGAGGGCCTCGGCACCGAGGCCGCCTTCGCACGAGCCCTCGGTCTGGAGACCGACGACCCCTATCGGGCACTGCTCGAGCTCGAGGGCCTCGCCGATGCGGATCTGCGCGCGCGCACGTCCGCCTCGCGCCGGCCGGACGAGCTCACGCCGCGCTCTCCAGCGTGAGCAGCGCCGTCTTGGCGTCGAGGCCGCCGATGTAGCCGCCCAGGCCCCCGTCCGTCCGCAGCACGCGATGGCACGGGACCACGACGGGGAGCGGGTTGGTGGCGCACGCCGTGCCCACCGCCCTCACCGCGGCGGGGTTGCCGACGAGCCCGGCGACGTCCTTATACGTCTGCGTGCGGCCGTAGCCGATGCGAGGCAGGTACAGGTGGACGGTCCGCCGGAAGCCCGCCGAGAGCGCGTGGTCGAGCGGCAGGTCGAACTCCCGTCGGTCTCCTGCGAAGTACTCGTCGAGCTCCGCGGCGGCGGCGTCCAACCGGCGCGGCGCGGCGAGCACGCGAGGGCTGACCCGCGCGGCGAGCGCCTCGAGCACGGCGTCGAAGCCCTCGCGCTCGAAGGCGATCCGCACGAGGCCCTTCTCGGTGGCCGCGAGCAGCAGGGGCCCCAGCGGCGTGTCGACGGTGCGGTAGGCGACGTCGAGCACGGCGTCCTGCTCGGCCGCCGCGGCGAGTCGCGAGCGCAGGGAGTCGAGCTCGTCCTCGCCGACCGGGAACAGGTCCCGCGCGCCGACGGCGCCGACGGGGGTCGGGGATCCGGGCGTCGTGGTGTGCCCGGCGCGGGTGTGGTCGTGGTTCGTGATGTCGTTCATCGCTGTGTCCCCTTCGTGTGCTCGCTCGTGTCGTAGGTCGTGCGCAACCTCGCGACGCCGTCGGCGGCCGCGCGGCGCACGGAGGCGGCGCTCCCGCCGATCAGGGCCGCGGTCTCGGTGTGCGGGAGGCCGCCGAGATAGTGGTAGGCGACGGCGAGACGCTGCCGGGTCGGGAGCGCGGCGACCGCGCGCCAGAGCCCCTGGTCGTCCCCGGGCACGCCGAGGGAGGAGGGCCGGTCGGGCAGCTCCTCGGTCGGCAGGGCGCGGCGGTCGCGGGCGCGGGTCACGTCGATCGCCTTGCGGTGCGCGACCCGCACGAGCCAGGCCTCGAGGTTGGTCTCTTCGGGCAGATCGGGCCATGCGCGGAGGGCGGCCAGGAAGGTCTCGGACCAGGCGTCGTCGGCGTCGGGCCCCGGTCCGAGGACGGCGCGGCACACGCGCAGCACGGTCGCGCCATGCGTCGTCACGGCCTGGTCGAAGGGGTGTCTCATCGTCACACACGGTAGACGCGCGAGCACGGCGGTCTGTGAGGTCGTCCGGGCATAGCGTGTCTGTGCGGGGCACGGGCCGACCGGCAGCGGGCCCGCGGGAGAGGAGACCCCATGCGGATCGGGATCGTCGGAGCGGGCATCGGCGGCCTCGTGGCCGCGGCGGGGCTCGAGGCCGACGGACACCGGGTCACGGTCTACGAACGGCGCGAGGAGCCCGCCGCCGTGGGCGCCGGGCTCACCCTCTTCGCCAACGCCTTCGCCGCGCTCGACGCGGTCGGGCTCGGAGAGACCGTGCGCGCCGTCAGCAGCGACGCCGTGGGCCGGCTCAGCTCGGGGCAGCGCCGCCCCTCGGGCCGCTGGCTCCTCTCCCTCCCGCCGTCGGACACGCCCTCGATCCGCAGCCTGTTCCGCTCGGACCTGCACCGGGCCCTGCTCGACCGGCTCGGCCCGGGCGTGGTGCGCGCAGAGGCGGGCGCCGAGGTCACCCGGGACGGGCGCCCCGTGCTCGAGGTCGACGGCCACGAGGAGCGCCACGACCTGGTCATCGCGGCCGACGGCCTGCGCAGCCGGGCTCGCGCCCGCTGGGGGCTGGACCGCGGTCTGCGCGCGGCCGGCTACACCGCGTGGCGCGGCGTGACGGCCTCGCGCGGACACCTCGCCGACGAGGCCGGTGAGACCTGGGGAGCGGGAGTCCGCTTCGGGATCGTGCCGCTGCCCGACGACCGCGTGTACTGGTTCGCGACCCGCTCGACCCGCCCGGTCGCCGCGGGGCGACGGGAGGCGGACGCCGACCCGCGCACGGCCGTGCTGGAGCAGGTCGGCACGTGGCACGCGCCGATCCGCGAGCTCGTCGAGGCGACTCCCGCGGACGTCGTCCTGCGCCATGACATCGAGGATCTCGCCGCTCTCCCCCGCTCCTTCGTGCGCCACCGGGGTGTGCTGCTCGGCGATGCGGCGCACGCCATGACGCCCGACCTGGGGCAGGGAGCAGGACAGGCGATCGAGGATGCCGCGACGCTCACGATCCTGCTGCGGGGCGCGGGTCTCGCGGACCTCGACGCCGTGCTGCGTCGCTACGACGCGATCCGGCGGCCGCGCGCCCGGGCCCTGTGGCGCGCGTCCCACCTCGCCGGCCACGTCGCGCAGGCCTCCGGCCCCGTGAGCGTCCCCATGCGCGACCTCGCGCTGCGTGCCGTGCCCGCCGCCCTGTTCTCGCGCGCAGTGACCCGCGGGAGCGCCTGGCATCCGCCGCGGCGGTGAGGCGGGAGGCCGCGCACGAGCTGGGACAATGCGGCCATGCGGGCGAACGTCGAGCGGTGGGAGCGGCGCCAGGTGCCGCTGTACCTCGCCGCGCTCGTGCTCGGCGCCGTCGTCGGCGTCCTGATGCCCGGCGTGGCCCGCCCGGCCGAGCTCGCCATCACCCCGGTGCTCGGGCTGCTGCTCTACGTCACCTTCCTCGGCGTGCCGCTCGACCGCCTCAGGCGGGCCGTGCGGGACGGGCGGTTCCTCCTGACCCTGCTCGTGGTGAACGTCGGCGTCGTGCCGCTCGTGGCGTTCGCGCTGTCGCGGCTCGTCGCCCATGATCCGGCGCTCGAGGTCGGGCTGCTCCTCGTGCTGCTCGCGCCGTGCGTCGACTACGTCATCGTGTTCACCGGCCTCGCGGGCGGGGCCCAGGACCGGCTGCTGGCCGCGGCGCCCGTGCTCATGCTCGTCCAGCTCGTGTCCGTGCCGGTCGGCCTCCGGCTGATCGTCGGGCCGGGCGTCGTCGCCGACGTCGACCTCGCCCCCTTCGCCCGGGCGTTCCTCCTGCTCCTGGTCGTGCCGCTGGTCGCGGCCGCTCTGACCCGGGCGCTCGCCCGCCGCACCCGCGCGGGACGGCTCGTGCGGGACGGGATGCCGGCGACGATGGTGCCGCTCATGATGCTCACCCTCGCCGCGGTGGTCGCCTCCCAGATCGCGGGCGTGGAGCGGCGGCTCGGATCGCTGCTGCCAGTGATCGGGGCCTGCGCCCTGTTCGCCGCGATCATGCTGGTGCTCGGCGTGGCCGCCGGGCGCGTGGCCCGGCTCGACGTCCCGGCGCGGCGCGCGCTCGCCCTGAGCGGGATGACGCGCAACTCCCTCGTCGTGCTGCCGCTGGCCCTCGCGCTCCCCGCGCACCTCGACCTCGCGCCGCTCGTGGTCGTCACCCAGACCCTCGTCGAGCTGCTCGTGATGGTCGCCGCCGTCCGTCTCGTGCCGTGGATGATCCCGCTCAGAGAGCGAAGGCCGAGGGCGGGTCGAGCGTGATGAAGTCGGTCGGGTGCGTGACCGGGGCCGAGAGCAGCCCGGTGGCCGCATCGATCAGGAAGTATCCGACAGTGAGCCACGAGCCCCGGGCGGTGCCGTCCTCGACCTGGGCCTCGAAGTTCGCGCAGATGCCCAGCACCATGCCGCCGAGGAGGCGCGCCCGGCCCCGCAGCACGCTGTCCGGGATGTCCCGCAGCTCGTCGAGCGACGCGGTCAGCACCTCCTCGAGCTGATCCGAGCGCACCGTGCTCGCCTCGAGGGACTCGGCGCCCGAGGGGATGGACGAGACCTGGAAGAGGAAGCGCGCCCGCCAGCTCGGGACGGGCAGGGACTCGAGATGCTCGGTCCACGGAAGGATGTGGGCGGCGACGACGTCGCCCAGCCCTGGCCTCTCCGGCAGCGCCTCCACGAGCTCGGCGCGACGCCGGTTCATGTCGTCGCGCCCGCGGGCGAGGAGCGCCTGCAGGAGCCCCTCGCGCCCGCCGAAGTGGTACGCGACGGCCGAGTGGTTCGCGCTCCCGGCATGCTCGGCGATGCTCCGGTTCGACACGACGTCGATGCCGTGACGGGCGAACAGCTCCTCGGCGGAGTCCAGCAGCGCCTCGCGGGCGCGGTCGCCGTGCTGTCCCATCGTCTCCCCTGTCCGTGCGCGCGGCGCGGCGGGCCCGTCCGTGCGGCGCCACGACCCTATCGCCCGTGAGCACGTGGGATCACTCACGATCGGAAAGTAAGTCACGTGGCGTAAGCTCGCCGGGTCGACGAGACCGAGACGGAAGCAGAAGCCCCACCGTGACCCAGACAGCCCCTCAGCAGACGGAGGCGCCGGCGGACGGCGCCGCTCCCGGACCGGACGTCCCCGACGACGAGGCGGCCAAGCGCGCCCGGGCCGAGACGATCGGCCGCTACGTCGCGATGTTCGTGATGCCGCTGCTCATGATCGGCATGATGATCTGGGGCTACCTGTACGCGATGCACGCGCCCACCCCGCATCACATGCCGATCGCGGTGGCCGGGCAGAGTGCCTCGGACGTCGCCGCCGCCCTCGGGTCCGCCGACGGGGACGCCGTCGACGCCGAGGTCGTGGGCAGCGCGGACGACGCACGGCAGCGCGTCCTCGACCGTGACGTCGCCGGCGCCCTCGTCGTCGACGGCACCGACGCGACCCTCTACACGGCGAGCTCGGCGGGCGCCTCCCAGGCCACCGTCGTGGCCCAGCTCGTCGAGCCGTTCGCGGCCGGCTCCGGCATGACCGTGGACGCCCAGGACCTCGCGCCGCTCCCGGCCAACGACCCCGCCGGCCTGGGCGCGATGTTCATGGCCACCGCGCTCGTAATGGCCGGCTACCTGCCCCTCAGCATCACCCTGTCCAACGCGCCCCAGCTGCTCCTGCGCAAGCAGCGCGCCATCCCGCTCCTGGTCGGCTGGGCGGCCCTGATCGCGCTGCTGGTCTGGATCGTCACCGGGCCGATCCTGGGCGTGGTGACGTCCGAGCACGCGTGGGCGGTGCTGGGCATCGCGTGGCTGGGCGTATTCGCGATCGGCTCGGTGCAGCTGTTCTTCACCCGTGTCTTCGGGCCGATGGCCGTGCTCGCCGCGATGCTCCTGCTCATGGTGCTCGGGGTGCCCTCGTCCAACATGAGCATCTCCATCTACACGGCACCGCGCTTCTACACGGTCCTGCACTCCTTCCTGCCGACCCCGGCCATCGGCGAGTCGCTGCGCTCGGTGCTGTACTTCGACGGCAAGGGAGCGGGGCCGCACCTGCTGGTGCTCGTGATCGGCGCCGTGGCAGGTCTCGCGCTCACGTTCGTGTACGACGCGGTCAAGCGCCACCGGGGCACGCATCCCACGTCGGTCGTCCTGACCATGCCGTCGCTGCACGGGGGCCCGCGGCCCGCGAGCCGGTTCTGGCGCTACGCCACGCTGCTGTTCTTCCCGCTCGCGATGGTCACGCTGATGATCTCGGCGATGCTCGGCGCGATGCACTCCCCCACGCCGCGTGACATGCCCGTGAC
Organism: Brachybacterium huguangmaarense; assembly: GCF_025725725.1. Taxonomy (NCBI): domain Bacteria; kingdom Bacillati; phylum Actinomycetota; class Actinomycetes; order Micrococcales; family Dermabacteraceae; genus Brachybacterium; species Brachybacterium huguangmaarense. The sequence continues at coordinate 2,098,233 of NZ_CP107020.1, read as the reverse complement.
CGTGGTCGGCGCGAACCAGGAGCAGGCGCGGCAGACCGCGGCCTCGCTCGAGAAGGCCATGCCCGGCATGTTCGACCTGAGCGTCTCGGTGACCGAGGTCGAGGCACGCGACCGGGTGGCCGATCGCGACATCGCGGGCGCGTTCGTGCTGCCGTCCGCGGAGCATCCGCAGGCGACGGTCATCACCAACCAGGCCGCGGGGACCAGCACCGCGCAGACGATCGACCGCGCCTTCACCCAGATCGCCCAGGCCCAGCAGCTCGACGTGGCCACCGACGACGTCGCACCGCTGCCCTCGCACGACACGATGGGCACCGTCAGCATGTACGTCGAGATGGGCTGGCTCATGGCCGGCTTCATGATCATCGTGGTCGGCGCCAATGCCGCGCCGGCCAGCCGCCCCCTGCCCAAGCTGCTGCCGATCGTCGACGGCTACGCGGTCTTCATGTCCGCCGTCATCTGGCTGATCGCCGGCCCGATCACCGGCGCGGTCGAGGGCCACGGCTGGCAGCTCTTCGGCACCGGCGCGATCGCGATCTTCTGCGTGGCGATGTTCGCGACCGTGCTCGAACGCCTGCTCGGCATGCTGGCGATCCTGCCCATCGTCGGCATCCTCATGTTCCTCGGGATCCCCTCGTCCGGGGGTGCGCTCTCGATCTACATGGAGCCGGTGCTCTTCCGCGGTCTGCACGAGGTGCTGCCCATGGCGGCAGGCGTGGAGGCGGTGCGCTCGATCCTCTACTTCGGCTCGGACACGCTCGGACCGTGCATCCTCACCTCCGCCGCCTGGGGCGCCGTCTCGCTCGTGGTGGTGGCGATCATCGACCGCTTCAAGCCCGTGCGCACCGTGACGGAGCGTCACGTCGTGACCATCCGCGGCCGGCACGCCGCGTGAGGGCACGCTCGGCGCATGCTCACTCGGCGGTGTCGGGCAGCTTCCCGTAGGAGGGCGCGGCGGGCGCCTCGGGCAGATGGTCGACGGCGTTGACCTCGTGGGTGCGCCAGGTGCCGCGCTCCTCCTCGACGAGGCGGGTGATCGAACCGTGCAGCGGCGCGACCTCGGCGGCGTCGGGGGCGAGGAGTCGCAGGACGGCCCCGACGGTCGCGCCGTGGCCGTAGAACGCGGCGCGCGTCCAGTCCCGGGCCAGCCAGTCCTCCAGGGCGGCGGAGGTCCGTTCCAGGACGGACTCCTGGGTCTCCGGGAAGGACGGGAAGGGGGCGAGCGTCGCGAGGGCGGGGTCGATGCGCACGCGCTCGCCGAAACGGGCCCGGTAGTCGGCCAGATCGATCCCGCTGAAGGCGGCGAGGGGCTCGAAGAGGAAGTGCTCGGACAGCCGGGCGTCGGCGGTGCCCGTCGCGTCGGCGAGCTCGAGGTAGGCGGCCGCGGTCTGGGCGGCGCGCAGGAACGGGCTCGTGACGACCACCTGCGGCGCGACGTCGAGGACGCGGCGCGCGGCGGCGGCCGCCTGCGCCTCTCCGCGCGGGGTGAGCGGCGGGTTCGAGGGGTCGGCGACCTCTCGTGCGCCGTCCGGCGGGACCGTGTTGTACGCCTCGCCGTGGCGGACGAGGACGAGCTCGCGTGGCATGCAGGGGCCGCCTTCCCGAGGTCGATGCCGGCACCGGGGTCGATGCCGCGCCTCAACCTATCGCCCTGCGTCGGTCGCCGACGGGGCGGCGCCGGGGCGGCGTGTGGTCGAGCGCACCCGGCCTCCGCTCCTGGCCCCGTGCCCGCGTGCGCTAGCGCCGTGCGACGTGCCCCGGGGGCCGACGGCCTCGGTCTGCTCCCCCACGGCGGCGCCCCTCCTCTCCCTCTCCCCTGCCCCAGGAGTCTCCGCATGCCCGTGGCGCCCGCCTCCGCCGACCGCGTCCGTCACCGCGCCGAGCCCTCGGTGCTGACCGCCCTGCGGACACCTCGCCTCCTGGTCCGGGAGGTGCTCGCGGGTCTCGTGGTCGCCGTCGCCCTGATCCCGGAGGCGATCTCCTTCTCGATCATCGCCGGCGTCGACCCGGCGGTCGGCCTGTTCTCCTCGTTCCTCATGGCCGTGACGATCGCGATCGTGGGCGGCCGACCCGCCATGATCTCGGCGGCGACGGGCGCGGTCGCGCTCGTCATCGCGCCCGTCGCGCGCGAGCACGGGATGGACTACTTCCTCGCGACGGTCCTGCTCGCGGGCCTCTTCCAGATCGTGCTCGCGCTGTGCGGCGTGGCCAGGCTGATGCGCTTCATCCCGCGCAGCGTCATGGTCGGCTTCGTCAACGCCCTCGCGATCCTCATCCTCACCGCGCAGCTCGCCCAGCTCCTCGACGTGCCGTGGGCGGTCTACCCGCCCGTGGCGGTCGCCCTCGCGATCCTCGTGCTCCTCCCCCGGATCACGACGGCGGTCCCGGCGCCGCTCGTGGCGATCGTCGTGCTCACCGTCGCCGTGGCCGCCCTGTCGATCGACGTGCCCACCGTGGGCGACCAGGGGGAGCTCTCGCACAGCCTGCCGAGCCTGGTCGTGCCCCATGTGCCCCTGACCGTCGAGACCCTGCGGATCATCGCGCCGTACGCGCTCGCGATGGCGCTCGTCGGCCTCATGGAGACCCTGATGACGGCCAAGCTCGTCGACGAGGTCACCGACACCCGCTCGGACAAGACCCGCGAGTCCTGGGGACAGGGGATCGCCAACCTGGTCTCGGGCCTGTTCGGCGGCATGGGCGGCTGCGCGATGATCGGTCAGACCATGATCAACGTGCGCGTCTCCGGCGCCCGGACCCGCATCTCCACGTTCCTCGCGGGCCTCTTCCTGCTCGTGCTCGTGGTGGTCCTGGGCGATGTCGTCGGCACGATCCCGATGGCGGTCCTGGTCGCCGTGATGGTGATGGTGTGCGTCGGCACCTTCGACTGGCACTCGATCCGCCCCTCGACCCTGCGGCGCATGCCCCGGAGCGAGACCACCGTGATGGTCGCGACCGTGGTCGTGGTCGTCGCGACCCACAACCTCGCGATCGGCGTGGTCGTGGGCGTGCTCGTCGCGTGCGTCCTGTTCGTGCGCCGCGTCGCCCACGTGGTCCGGGTCGAGCGCACGGTCGACGACGCGCGCCGCGTGGCCCGGTACACGGTCACCGGCGAGCTGTTCTTCGCCTCGAGCAACGACCTGACCACGCAGTTCGAGTACGCGACGGACCCCGATCGGGTCGTGATCGACATGGCGGCGGCGCACGTCTGGGACGCCTCGACGGTGGCCGCGCTCGACGCGATCGTCACCCGGTACGAGCGGCACGGCACCGTCGTCGAGCTGGTCGGCATGAACGAGCCCACCACGTCGCTGCACGCGCGGCTGTCGACCGCGGCGCAGTAGGCACCGGGCCTCACGGTATCCCGGGATCGTGCGATCGGCGGTCCCGCCACCGACTGCCCGGTCCGCGCCGTTGACGCACCCCGGTGTGCGCGCGTGAGACTGGGGCCATGAACTCCACACGGCGCATCCTCATCACCGGTGCCACGGGCGGCGTGGGCGCCACGCTCGTCGAGGGCCTCCAGGACGAGTACGAGATCATCCAGCATGGGCGCACGGCCAGGACGCCCGAGCAGGAGAAGGTGCTGCGCAAGGCGGACCTGACCGAGTACGACTCGATCCTGCCGCTCATGGACGGCGTGGACACCGTCGTGCATCTGGCCGGCGCCGCCTCGCCCGAATCAGAGTGGGACTCGGTGCTGAGCGCCAACATCATCGGGCTGCGCAACGTGCTCGAGGCGGCGCGCGAGGCCGGGGTCCGGCGCTTCGTCTACGCGTCCTCGAACCACGCGATGGGCATGTACGACCGCCATGAGCAGTGGCCCGTCTACCCGCATCAGATCCCCAGCGGGGACTCGCTGTACGGGGTCTCGAAGATCTTCGGGGAGGCGCTCGGACGCTACTACCACGAGCAGTACGGGATCGACTTCATCGCGCTGCGCATCGGGTGGATGTCCGGCGATCCCCTGGAAGCGGACGCCGAGCTGCTCCATGCGATGTGGCTGTCGAAGGGCGACACCGTGCGGGTGGTGCGGGCCGCGATCGAGGCCGAGGTGACGTTCGGCCTGTACTACGCGATCTCGGACAACCCCAACCGGCGCTGGGACCTCACCAACACGATGCTCGAGCTCGGATACCGCCCGCAGGACGCGTGGACGGACGAGCCCGGCGCGACCGAGCACGTCGTCGAGGGCGGCGAGGACGTCCCGGACACGTGGCCCGAGGGGTCCTGAGGCCGGGCCCGACAGGGCTCGGAACAACAGCGCTCACTCGAACAGGGCTCATTCGAGCGGGACGACCTCGAACTCGAGCATGCCCTCGGCGCGCGAGACCGTCTGCTCAGGGTCGCGCGGCCGGCGCTTGGCGCGCCACGCCTCGAAGCTCGCCTCGTCGGCCCAGCGGGTGATGACGAAGTAGTGGTCCGCCCCCGCCACCGGGCGCAGCAGCTCGAAGCCCTCGAACCCCGGTTCGGAGTCCACCGAGTGCCGGCGCTCGGCGAAGCGCCGCTCGAGCTCGGCGGCGTTGTCGCCCTTGATGGCGAGACGGTTGATCTTGACGACGGCCATCGACGGCCCCTCCTGCGACGCGGCGGACGGTGCGGACGCGACCACCCTAGGCGGGCGTCCGCACCGCTCCGGGGCCGGAAGTCCTGGCCGTCAGGTCACATGCGCGACCAGCCCGGCGTGGACGGGCCGATCGTGGGCCGCCAGCCGGTCTCGGACATGAAGCGCACCGAGGAGACGCGCAGGCTACGCCGCTGCACCTCGAGGCGGGTCCCGACGATCGCCTGGGTGATCTCGGGGATGAACTTGGCGGGCCCCTTGGCCTTGGCCTCGCGGCCGAGGTCCTTGGCCCAGCGCTCGCGGGTGATGGGCTCGCCGCCGACGTTGTAGAACCCCGAGCCCGCGCGCAGCGCCGACACGAAGGCGCGCCCGGCGTCGCGGTGGTGGAGCAGGGTGATGTAGTTCTCCGGCTTGCCGAGCAGGACGGCCTTGCGGTCGCGGGTGGCCTGGAGCGTGTGGGTCGTCTGCGGGTCGCGGCCGAAGAGCTGGCCGAGCCGCAGGATCACCGCGCTGCGCCCCTCGGTCGCGAAGTCGACGGCCGCGCGCATCTCCCGCACACGCGGGCGGAAGGCGCGGTCGCGCACGGCGAGCGGCTCGTCCTCGCCGATCCACTCCGAGCCGTTGTCCGGGTAGAGGAAGACGGTGGACTCCTGGATCAGGCGGCGCACGCCGGCCCGGGCGGCGGCCTGCGCGATCGCGGCGGAGGCCTCGAGGTGCAACTTGTCGTCCTCGCGCCAGGCGAGCGGGCGCATGGCCGTCATGTCGACCGGGACGTGGGCGAGGGTGTTGATCACGACGTCGTGGGCGCGGAAGGTGCGGGCGAGGTCGTCGGCGTCGAACACGTCGGCCACGACGGCGCGGGCCCCGCGTCCCTCGATGATCGGAATCCCGCGGTCTCGGCGCGTGACTCCCGTGACCTCATGGCCGGCGCCCACGAGAGCGGCGACAGCCTCCTGTCCCAGCACACCGGTGGCGCCCGTGACCGCGATCCTCACCATCGTCCTCCTGTCCGCAGCGGCTCCGACGCGCCAGGAACCGGGATGATCGCGCGGCGGATGTCCGGTGTCCGAGTCTAGGCGATCCGGCCTGGCTGTCAGGTGTCTCACAGGTGGCCGGACGGATTTCACGCTGGTCCAGGTCAGGTGTATAGTCCTTACCCGTTGGCGCCATTAGCTCAGTTGGTTAGAGCAGCTGACTCTTAATCAGCGGGTCCGGGGTTCGAGTCCCTGATGGCGCACCCGATGCAGAAGCCCCACCGGTGCTCCGGTGGGGCTTCTTCGCGTCACCGAACAACCCGAGACCGCAGAACAGGTCGCCAACCGACACCTCGAAGTAGTCCGCTACGGCCTCCACCTCGCTGGCCTTCCACGCGGCGTCGCCCTTGATCTTGGCGAAGATCGTCGCGCGACTTGTGCCGACGACTGGCGCCAAGTCAGCGTTTCGCACTCCCCTGCCGGCCGCCAACGCCCGAACCGCAGCGGAAATACGTTCGTCCGCCGACACACCCTGCTCGACTGCATAGTCCATGTTCTCGGTCATGGGTCAAGTCTACTTACACCGAGACTCAGAGTGCCAGACCCAAATCGCTTCAGGCCTTGTAACGTCCAGCTTTCTGGACTAGAGTCTGCCGCATGAGATCCAAGCGACCCGACGCCGAGGCATGATTGCGCGCCCACGGCCACGCAGGCCTATGGCACTGGGCGATGGACCAGCGACGTTCAGTCGGGCCTCCCAACTGGGACGAACTCGCCTCCCGCCTCGGTGAAGTGACTGATGGAGCCGTGCGCGTCAAGGGCGACATGCTCCGGAAGTGGCTGATCTCTGCTGAGCTGGAGCGCACCGCACGGGCAGACCAATGACGGCCGGATCCGGCAACTCACGCTCGGCCGATCGCATCCGATTCCATGAGGTGCTCGAGGGTCTAGGCACATCACCGGAGGGCTGGGACAGCGAAGCCGGTAGCGCGTTCGTGGATCTCATGAGCAGGGTCTTAGAACGCAAGGCGCAGTGGCTCGGTACCGAGGTCGGAACGTGCGCGGTCATGGTCGCTCCCGAGGACGTGACCTCGGAGGCGGTGCTGGTGGTCGATGGACCGCCGGACGTGCCGCTGGCGCAGAACATCGCGCGGATCCTCGACATGGACAACCCTCTCGGGTACGTCATCAGTGCCGTCTCCTTGAACCTGTCGCGCTCGGTGCTGTCGGAGCGGATGGGCGTGGACTCGCGCCAGATCTCCTCCGGGTCGCGGCCGGTCAAGCGTTTCGGAGAGCTGAAACCCGACGGCGAGAGCATGGCTGCACGATCGGACCTCCGCTCCCCGTGGGCATCGGCCGAGGCTGAGGGTGGACTGCTGCACGGAGAGGTGTCAGTTGCGGTTAGGCCGCCAGGGTGACGGTCGGGTTCATGATGGTCTCGTATTCGATGGGGGTCAACCGGCCCAGGCGGGCCTGCCGCCGGCGCCGGTGGTAGGTCCGTTCGATCCAGGTGATGACCGCGATGCGCAGCTCATCGCGGGTTCGCCAGCGGCGGCGGTCCAGGACGTTCTTCTGCAGCAGCGCGAAGAAGGACTCCATCGCTGCGTTATCACCCGCGGCCCAGCACGCACTGGTGGCACGAAGTTCGTGACCAGGTCTCGCGAAGCGACGGAGTGCACGACGACATGGATCTGTCGTTCCAGGTGCGCCCAGGTGAATATGTGCGCCTGGAGTGGTCGGTGGGGGTGGCGATGTCGCCACGGGCGATACGACCCGGTCGTGGCGGACTGCTGCGCTGGGCCCGTGCAGTGCGCACACTGCGCCGCAACTGGCGTCCACAGAAACCTTGGGAGCGATGGGCGTCGCGACTGACGTTCCCGCGCGTGCCACCGCCAGTTGATACCGCACCGAAGGGGGAGTGATGAGCGGTCGTGACGGCTCCCACCGGGCCCGGGAGCTAGTTCTGATACCGGTGCGCTGGTCGGGGCTGGCCCTCGCCGCAGGTCTCGCGGCGCACGGGATGTGGGTGGAGTCTGCGGTGGCGATGCTGGTGGCGCTAGCTCAGGTGGTGGGCTGGCGCTGGCGGTTGCCGCAGCCGTGGGAGGTAGCCACTTCAACGGTCTGCATGATCGCCGCGATCAGTTCGTTTCTGTTGCTCTACGAGCGGATCCCCTGGTGGGACGTCCCGATGCACTTCGCCCTCACCGGCCTGTTGGCCGTGCTGGTAACTCGCGTGGCCTGCTCGACCTCGCCCTCGGGGGCAGAGGTGGTCGTCACCGGGATCGTGCTGGCAGTTGTCTGGGAGCTCATGGAACTGGCCGGCGGGCGGTGGGTCGACTCCTCGGTGGACGTTGCACCGTCGGACACCGCCCTCGACCTCGTAGCGGCTTTGGCCGGCACTGTCGCGGCGGCGCTGCTGTGGCGCCGACGCGACGGCGCCAGACCGTGAACGATCTATTCATCCCTGCGAGCGATCCTCACCGGTGAAGGCTGGCGGCAGAGGCCATCGCTGAATCGTCCCACCACCATCAGAAATCGGTCAGCGTCTTGGCGAGTTAACGCGATGGAGAAGGTTCCGCGCCCTCGGCTTGCGGTTATTTCGTATTCGCTGGCTTACTCGGATATCAAGAACGCCCTTGTCATCCGGTTGCTTGCGGGCCCCCGCCTTACACGGAGATCACAGCTCGGTGGTGCCGCTCTCGCCGCCCGGCTTGTTCTCGGTAACCTTCGCCTTGACCATCGCGGCTAGCACCGCAGGCGTGCCTCCCGGCACGCCCAAGAATTGCGCGGAGTCACTGTTGACCCGGATTAGACCCAGCCTAGGCGTCGACGGTGCCATCCCACAACTCCTCCGTCTTCGCGCGGTCATTGATGAACTCGATTGTCCCGGAGACAGAGAGTCACGACCCCGATCCGGAGAAGGCCAAGTTCACCGCGGGGTTCGCCCTCAATGCGTCGGCATGGTCGCTCTCGAGGTCAACGAACAACCACACGTCAGCGTCATCGGAGACCTCCTGGATCGTCATTGGGTGGGCAACGAGCTTGCCGGCGGCCGTGTTCGTGGTGAGCATGACGATGCGCCCGGAACGCATGATCTCCACGACTGAATCGGTCCAGGTTCGCTGCCGCTACTTTGCGGGTTCGGGCTCGCGGGTGAGGGCCTCGTAGTGGAGCGTCTCGAACTCTATCGGGGTGAGCATCCCCAGCGTCCCGTGGAGGCGCCTGTTGTTATACCAGTCGACCCAGCCGGCCGTCGCGAACTCGACGTCCGAGAGGGTCCGGAACGCTCCAGGATTGAAGACGGTCGTGCGGATGCATTCGGTCTTGAACAGGCCGTCCACCGTCTCCATGAGCGCGTTATCGTGGGCGTCGCCGACGGTGCCGATCGAGGGCACGATGCCCTCGAGCGCGAGATGCTCGGTCGGCCGAATCGCTGTGTATTGAGATCCGGCGTCGCTGTGGTGGATCAAATCCCCTCATGAGACGGGGTTGCCGTCGCGTTCTCGTTGCCAGAGCGCGATCCGCAGCGGCGTCATGACCAGGTCGACCTTCTTCGACGTTGAGGCGTGCCAGCCCACGATACGCTGGGCGAAGACGTCCACGACGAACGCGACGTAGACGAACCCCGCCCAGGTGCGGACGTAGGTGAAGTCGGTGACCCACACCCGGTTCGGCGCGGGGGCGGTGAAGTCGCGGTTCAGCAGATCGTCAGCGCGTTTCCCGTCGGGATCAGGGACGGTGGTGCGCAGCTTCTTCGCCCGCCGCACACCCTCCAGGCCTAAGCTCCGCATGGCCCGGTCCACCGCCCCGCGAGAGGTGCCGGCGAGGCCTTCCTGACGTCGGAGCAGGGCGACCCACTTCCGCCGCCCATACAGGCCCTCCGGCGTCATCTGGATCTGCCCGGTGACCTGATTGACCGTCCAGGCGAAGTCGCGGATTTTGTCCTCTACCAGGTCATCTGTGAGGGTGCGCTCAGCGATGTGGGCTGGACGCTTCCAGGCCCGATAGGTCCGCGCAGCGATCCTCAAGCCCTGCTGGCGCAGGACGCGAAGGATCGGCTCGACTGCGTAGCCCTCGGCAGACTCTTCGCTCGTGACACCCGGACGAGTCCCGTCGTCGACATCGGCCTGCGCCAGCCAACGTCGCACGGACTCCTTCGAGACGCCTTCTTGTCGGGCGACCGCGACCACTGCGGCGAACTGGGAGGGGTACTCCTGCTGGTGCTCTCGCACGAGCCGCACGCACCTCGCGCGCAGCTGGGGATCGATCTTCTTCGGCATGCTGTCCATCCTTCCGGACTCAAACAGCAGCGGCATCAAACCTGGGCCGGTTCATTCGCGAACATGTCGAGCACGTACCGGCGCGCACCGACGAAGGTGCCCGAGTAGGTCGGCTCGACGCCAGACGCGATCGCGAGTGCTCCTTCGCCCTCGTGGAGCAGTGGCGAGGACTGGCCACCCGCTACGAAATCTCTTTCTCCAGCTCAGGAATACGTGCGGCGTCATCGGTCGTCGCGTAGTAGGTGGACGGGGCGATCTGCGCGTCGGTGCCCTTCAGCACCGTGCAGATCGGCTTGATGCCGTGCCGATCCTTGTGCTTGTCGATGAAAGCGACTCAAGAGACATGTCCTAGAGGACGACGCCGAGCCTCGTTCAGGACGGGATCAGCAGCTCCGTTCTGGATTGGCACGTGCGGTGAATCGGCTCCACAGCCGCGGCCACGGCTGTGGAGCCGATCGGGGCCGCACCCCGATGTCAATCGACGCTGATGCTCTAGGAGGTCTCGCCGGGCAGCTTATACGCGATCACGTCGACGTTCTGGATGCTCGGTTCGGTGCTGAACAGATCTGCTCCATGCGCAGCAAGTGCCTGACCGACACCACCCGAGAGGTGGGTCTGGCGGGCCTCGTCGTCGGGGAACACGTCGAAGATCCCGAAGGTCGATGCGTCGAACTGCAGGGCGAACCAGGCCTGCGTCCCCTCCTCCTGCTCGACGATGGGACGGGCGCTGCGGAGGAAGTCCGCGACGTCCTGCTCCTTCCCCGGCTTGGCGTGAACGACGACCAACAATGCAACGTTGACCATGTTTTCCTCACTTCTCCTGGCTGAACAGCTCGACCATCGCGGCGTTGAAGGCCGGGAGATCCTCGGGCGAGCGGCTGGTGATCAGGTTCCCGTCGCGCGCCACCTCTTCGTCGACGACGTTCGCTCCGGCATTGCGCAGGTCGGTGCGGATGCTCGGGTACGAGGTCAGCGTCCGACCCTTCGCGACACCGGCCTCGACCAGCGTCCACGGTCCGTGGCAGATCGCGGCGACCGGCTTGTCGGCGACCATGATGTCGCGCACGAATCCGACGGCGTCGGCGTCCATGCGCAGCTGATCGGGGTTGACCGTGCCGCCGGGAAGCAGCAGGGCGTCGTACTCGTCGGTCGAGGCGGACTTCACCAGGGCGTCGACCGAGAACGTTCCGGCCTCGTCCAGGTCGTTCTCGCGGGCCTTGATCTCGCCATCGTGCAGCGAGAGCAGCACGGTCGTGGCCCCGGCGTCCTGAAGCGCCTGTCGCGGCTGCTCGAGCTCCACGCGCTCGACGCCGTCCGCGGCCAGGATCGCGATCCGCTTGCCATGCAATTCGTCTGCCATGTTCTGCTCCGTTCTGCGAGAGATGACGGCTCGCCCGTGGGGGCGAGCCGCACGCCGTCCGTACCGGGCGGCGTGGTTCGGGTGCAGGACGACTCGGGTGCAGTCGTCGTTGCGCTCATCGAGGTACCGGCAGGTGGTGGCTGCCGATTCTCGGGCCGGGTGGTGGGGGGCGGAGAAGAAGCTTCGGCCCCGAGGTCGTCGCTGAGGTTCCGCCATCGACGGTGGGGCTTCTTCACCGGGGCCTGGCCGAATGTGGGCGTCTGGCCCGTCAGCCAGTGTAGACCTCGTACGTCAGCGACGGGGCGCCCGTGGCCACCTCATCCGGGACGCCGGGACGCCGGGACGCCGGAGCACGAAGACGTCGACGACGCCGCAGGACGTCCGGTCAGCGTCGTTCGAGGGTCGCCGATCAGGCGACGCAGCCTGTTCGTCCGATGCGCTCCCTGCGACGAGGTCATCGACCCCGTCGCAGCCGTCCGACGCTCACGTCCGCGAGGCGGCCTCCCGGAGCGCGGCCTCAAGGTACGGTGCCGATGCACCGGCTCCGGACGAGGCGACCTGCGCGGGGGTGCCTGAGGCGACCACAGTGCCGCCGTCGTCTCCCGCGCCGGGTCCGAGGTCGACGACGTGGTCGGCTGCGGCGACCACGCGCATGTCGAGCTCGACCGCGACGACGGTGTTGCCTGCTTCTACGAGGGTCTGTAGATGAGCCACGAGCCGGTCGGAGTCGGCGCAGTGCAGTCCCGAGGTCGGCTCGTCGAGTACGTAGAGAGTGTCCCCGCGCTGGGATCGCTGGAGCTCGGTTGCGAGCTTGACGCGCTGCGCCTCACCACCAGAGAGCTCGGTCGCCGGCTGCCCGAGACGCAAGTAGCCCAGGCCCACGTCGATCAGTGCCGTGAGCGAGCGCATGATGTCGAACTCGCCGTCGAAGAACTCGTGCGCCTCCTCGACGCTCATGGCGAGGATCTCCGCGATGTTCCGGCCACGCCAGAGGATCTCCAAAGTGCTGGACTGGTAGCGGGTTCCGTGGCAGTCGGGGCACTCGGTGTAGACCGAGGGGAGGAAGAGCAGTTCCACCATGACCGACCCCTCGCCCTCGCAGGTGGGGCAGCGGCCGCCGGTGACGTTGAAGGAGAATCGGCCCGGCTTATAACCTCGCGCGCGAGCCTCGGGCGTCTCGGCGAACCTCCGCCTCACGTGGTCGAACAGGCCGGTGTAGGTGGCGACGTTCGAGCGCGGGGTGCGGCCGATGGGCTTCTGATCAATGCTCACGACGCGGCGCACCCCAGAGAGGTCTCCCTGGACCGTTCCCTCGAGCTCCTCGGGCTCGTCCGACAGCAACAGCTCGTCCCCCTCGGCGGCCGCAGCGTCGTCCGCCTGGACAGCCCGCCCCAATCGCTCCCCGAGCAGCGCAGGCAGTGCCTGGCTGACCAGGCTCGACTTGCCCGATCCGGAGACTCCGGTAACGGCGGTGAATGCCCCGAGCGGAAGGGGGATCGACACGTCGCGCAGGTTGTTGCGCGTGACGTGCTCGAGCTGCAGCCATCCCTCTGGCTCCCGCGGGGGTCGGTGAGGCAGGCCACTGCCCCCGAAGACATACCCGCGAGTCACGGACTCCTCCACCGCGGCGAGTCCCTCGGTGGGACCGCTGTAGACGACGCGGCCGCCGCGCTCGCCCGCGCCGGGACCGATGTCGACCAGCCAGTCCGCGTGCCGCATCACGTCCACCGAATGCTCTACGACGAACAGGCTGTTGCCTCGGCGCTTGAGCCCGTCGAGGATGCCGAGCAGCGCGCTGACGTCCTGCGGATGAAGCCCTGCGGAAGGCTCATCGAGCACGTAGACCACACCGAACAGTTCGGAGGTCAGCTGGGTCGCGAGCCTCAGCCGCTGCAGCTCGCCGCCGGAGAGGGTGGGTGTGGTGCGGCCCAGGGAGAGATACCCCAGACCGAGGTCGATGATGGGCCGCAGCCTGTTGACGAGTTCTGCGCCCAGGCGCGCTGTCGCGGCCAGCTTCTCCACCGAGTGGTTCGGCGTCCTGCGCACGTCGGGGGCTGCCTCATGGGCTGATCCGCCAGCGTCGACGCGCTGCTGCACAGCGTCGCGTCGGGCTGCCTCGTCCAGTGCCTGACCGGCAGTCTCGGTCCCGTCGAGATCGCCGCTGGCCCGCGCGACTGCCTCCTCGATCAACGTCGAGAGCTCCGCGAGGGGCAGATCGGAGAGATCAGCGACATCGAGGCCCTCGAAGGTCACCGACAGAGCCTCCGGCTTCAGCCGCTTGCCGTGGCAGGCAGGGCAGGGCGCGGCCGTGAGGAACTGTGCCACGCGCCGCTTCATCGACCCGCTCTTGGTGTTCGCGAACGTGTCGAGCACGTACCGGCGCGCACCGACGAAGGTGCCCGAGTAGCTCGGCTCGACGCCAGCCGCGATCGCGGCCCTGGCCTCGGCGAGCGTCAGGCGCGAGTGGACCGGGACGTACGGCGTCTCGTCCGTGTAGAGGATCCAGTCCCGATCCTCCTTCGGCAGATCCTTCCAGGGCACATCGACGTCGTAGCCGAGCGCGACGAGGACATCGCGCAGCTGATGACCGTGCCAGGCCGTCGGCCAGGAGGCGATGGCCCGCTCGCGGATCGTCAATGAAGGGTCCGGCACCATCATGTCCTCGGTGACCTCGTACACCCGGCCGATGCCGTGGCACTCCGGGCATGCGCCCTGCACGGTGTTGGCGGAGAAGTCCTCGGCGTAGAGCATCGGCTGATCATCGGGGTAGTGTCCGGCCCGGGAGTAGAGCATGCGCACCAGCGAGGAGAGCGTGGTGATGCTGCCCACCGAGGACCGCGCGCTGCGGCCCCCGCGCTGCTGCTGAAGAGCGACGGCCGGCGGCATACCCGTGATGGAGTCGACGTCCGGGACGCCTGCCTGGTCGATCAGGCGACGAGCGTAGGGAGCGACGGACTCGAGGTAACGGCGCTGGGACTCCGCGAACAGGGTTCCGAAGGCCAGGGAGGACTTTCCCGAGCCAGAGACGCCGGTGAACACCACCAGAGCGTCGCGGGGGACCGCCAGGTCGATGTCCTGGAGGTTGTGCTCGCGAGCGCCGAGAACACGCACGTCAGGCTGGACGGGTGAGGAGTCCGACGATGAGGGCCTGCGTGCTTCGACCATGCCGGCGAGACTAGCAATACGTTCCACCGATCGGTCGGAGCATGGCCCGGTCCTCCACGGTCCACCTGCCCGTGGTGCCTATCGCCGCAGCCAGGGCGGGCACCTCGGTGGACGGCGAAATTCCTCCTCGCCTAAGCTCGACGAGAGCCGAGGTCGCGGGCGACGGGCATCCAAATGACCGTGGCACTTCCGCGACCGGGCCATCCACAACTGGAGGAGATCGTCATGGCAAGCAGCAACCGCGCCGTCGTGTTCCAGAACGTCAAGGACATGCGCGTCGAAACCCTCGACTTCCCGAAGCTCGAGATGCCGAACGGCAAGAGCGCCCCGCACGGCGTCATCCTCAAGATCGTCGCCACCAATATCTGCGGCTCCGACCTGCACATCTACCGCGGTTCCTTCCCCGTGCCCCAGGGCATGGTGATGGGGCACGAGATGACCGGCGAGGTCGTCGAGGTCGGCTCCGACGTCGAGTTCCTCTCCGAAGGCGACCTGGTCTCGGTCCCCTTCAACGTCGCCTGCGGCCGATGCCGCAACTGCCGCGCCCGCCACACCGAGGTGTGCGAGACCGTGAACCCCGACGCGTCCTGCGGCGCCTACGGGTTCAACCTGGGTGATTTCCAGGGCGGGCAGGCGGAGTACCTGTTCGTCCCCTACGCCGACTTCCAGCTGCTCCGCTTCCCGGACAAGGACCAGGCCATGGAGAAGATCCGTGACCTCGCCCTTCTCTCGGACATCCTGCCCACCGCGTTCCACGGCCTCATGGAGGCCGGGGCGAAGCCCGGCTCGACCGTCTACATCGCCGGCGCCGGACCTGTGGGACGCTGCGGCGCCGCGGCGGCCCGTCTCCTGGGCGCTTCCTGCATCATCGTCGGTGACTACCATCAGGACCGGCTGGACCTGGTGAAGAACAACGGCTGCGAGACCATCGATCTCAACCAGGACGTGCCGCTGACCGATCAGATCGAGGCCATCCTCGGCGAACCCATGGTGGACTGCGCCGTCGACTACGTCGGCAGCGAAGCCCACGGGATCGGCCGCGAGGCCGAGGACATGAACCCGGCCCACGCCATCAACCAGGTCATGGACGCCACCCGCGCAGGCGGTGCCACCGGCATCGTCGGCGTCTACGGCCCCGACCCGCTGGCCTCCTCCAAGGCCGAGCAGGAGGGAACCTTCTCGCTCGACTTCGGCAAGGCGTGGATCAAGTCGCCTCGGATCTCCGGCGGCCAGGCCCCGATCATGCACTACAACCGTGAGCTGATGATGTCGATCCTGTGGGACCGCATGCCCTACCTCAGCGACATGCTCAACACCAAGGTCATCAGCCTCGACGAGGCCCCCGACGCCTACGCGACGTTCGACACCGGTGCCTCGGAGAAGTTCATCATCGACCCGCATGGCATGATCCCCGCCTGATTTCGCGCCGTCGTCCCCGGCCCCCGACCATCGCCTCAGCGGCGGTCGCGGGCCGGCTCTCTGCACGGATCGGTTCTCGATGCCGATCCGGGCGAGGGCCGGCGTCGTACTCCGGTAGTCCAGACCGGTATGCAAGAGCACACCAGCACGGACCAGCGAGCAGGGGCGTGATCATGGGACAGGAGAGCACCTCGCTGCCGCGCCTAACGTCCTTCTCGACTCGGAACGCCCCACGGGGCGACGAGGTTGAAGCGCCCTGGGTTTCGTTCCGAGTCTCAGCAAGGAGAATCGGAGTATGCCCAAGAAGTTCAGTCCCGAGCTGCGTGACCGCGCTGTGCGGATGGTCTACGAGCGCCAGGCCCGCGAGGGAGGCCCGCGCGCAGAGTCGATCCGGGCCATCGCACCCCAACTCGGTGTCGGCCTGGAGACCCTGCGGATCTGGTGCAACCGCTACGGCCCCACCGAACCAGTCACCGGCAGCGGCGAGTCACTCGAGGAGGAGAACCGGCGCTTGCGCCGCGGGGTGCGGAAGATGCATCACGCGATGCGGCGCGCTGGCTGGGATGTGGGCCGTGACCAGGTCGCCCGGCTCATGCGAGGAGCTGGCCTTCAGGGGGTACGGCGTGCCGAGGCCAGCACCTTGAGCATCGTGATCGGCCCTGCACGCACGTAGTCGACGACCGCAAGAGGCAGGATGCCGAGCCGCTCCCGCGGCGCGTCGACGGCCAGCCGCCATGCGCTCTGCCAGACCGCAGGATGAGCGGGGTCACGCGACGGAGACGCGAGGACGACCCGACGGACGAGGCCCGGATGCCGTACCGCGAGTTCGCCGACCACGTGGCATCCCAACGAATGACCGACGACGTCGGCCCGGTGGAGGCCGACCTGCCTCATCCACTGTGCGAGTCCGTCAGCGAGATCGGCCATGGTCGCCGGCTCCTTGGCATCCTGGCTGCGGCCCACGCCGGGGAGGTCGGGGGCGAAGACGCGTCGCATGGCGCCGAGACGGGCGAGAGTGGGGCGCAGGTACCGGCTCGACAGCGCCAGCCCATGCACGACGACGACCGGTGCTCTCGAACCGGCGGAGGTCCCGCCCTCCACGGCGAAGGTGCTCACTCCGGCGACCTCATCACGGCGACCGTGCAGGGGCGGGCTCACGTCGGCCCCCGCGAGGAGATCCTCAGGGCGTCGGGCGCCCCTCACGGCGCCTCGACCTCGCGGCATCGGCGGCTGCGGCCATGTCGGACCGACATCTCGTCCATCGTCCCCGTCGCTCTCGACCAGTCGTGTTCGTCGCAGAGGGAGGCATTCGGTTCGCTCCATGACATACGACGGGAAGCCTATCGCGGGGCGGTTCGTGTCCGAGCTGCTCGACCCACTGCCTCGACCGCCACGCCCCGTCCAGCCTCGCCCCCACATCTCAGGGCGTGCAGTCCTCGAAGACGTAGCCGTCATCCTCGGGGGTGACGAGGTCGCGGTCGCGGAGGATCATCGAGCGCGGCGACGCAGGATCCTCGCACATCTCGTCGAAGCTCCGAGGCAGGTCGTCCGAGTACTCGACGTCGATGACCGCCTCGCCGTAGACGTCCGTGTACGCCGAGCATTCGTCGTAGGCCGCGCACTCCTCGCCGACGGCGAAGTCGAACCCGGCCTCGTCCCTCAGGCGCGGCGTGTACTCGGCGGCGTTCTTCTGGCCCACCGCGAGGCCGGCCCCGTGCGCCACGTCGGCCAAGGACGCGGCGAGAGCGAGATTGTCCTCGAGGGTGAGGGCGCCGTGCGAGCGGGTGAAGCTGTCGAGGTTGTCCACTTCGACGGCCTGGAAGCCGGCGTCCGCGCATCCCTGGATCCAGGGCGAGACGACCTTCACGATCGCGTCGCGCCTGCCGCTCGTCGAGGTGTCCAGGAGGACTTCGTCGGGCCAGTCAGGATCGACGACGGGCTGTCCGTCCGCGCTGAGCAGAGCGTCCTCGGGCCACACGTCGTGCTCGCCGGGCTGGGTCTGGAAGCCGTTGACGTAGCAGACCGAGAACACGCCCTCGACCGGGGGCTCGGTCCGGTCCCGCACCACCAGCTCCGTCCCCGCCGGAGGCGTGTAAGGGCCGCCGAGCTGATAGTCGAACGCCGTCACCGGCCCGAAGGACGCCCGGCCGGCGGTCTGCGTGCCTTCCGGACGGGCCGTCGGCGCGGCATCGGTGCCGCAGCCCGTCATCGAGACGACGGCGAGAGGGACCGCGACAGCGAGGGAGGCCCTCCATCGCCGGACTCTGCGCATCCGGTCAGCATAATCGTGCCCTCGCGCACCCCCGGGGCCGGGGACAGCGAGCCGATGCGCAGCGGGATCCTTGACCTGGTGCGCGCACCAGGTCCCAGAGTCGCTGTCATGACCGCACTCCTGCTGCTCGTGCCCCTCGTGACCGTGGTGATCACGCAGATCCTCGCCCTGGTCGTTATGCCCGGCGAGGCTCATCTCCGAGACCTCGCCCTGGCCCGGTGGGCGCTGCCGTGGGCGCTCTCCGCGATCGGGGCGGTGGGCGCTGCCGCATGCGTCGCGCTCGCCCTCGTGCCCCGCCCCTCCGCGGACCGCGCGCTGCACCTCGACGTCACCGCCCCGCCCGTGCTCCTCGGCCTGTCGCTGGTGACCGTTGCCGCCGTGGTCGCCGGTCCGCTCGCCTGGGGGCGCGCCGTCGGCGAGTTCCACCTGGTCCACCACCTCGTGCGGGGCCTGCTCCTGATCGTCGTGCTCGTGCTCTACTGGCGCTATGTCGCTGTCCATCGGTGAGATCGCCCGGCGCTCCGGGCTCAGCCACGACGCGCTGCGCTACTACGGGCGCAGGGGTCTGGTCACGCCGTCGGGTCGCACCGCGTCGGGCCACCGGCTCTACGACGAGGCCGCGCTGGACCAGCTCGCGGTGGTCACCGCGCTGAGGTCGACCGGCTTCTCCATCGCCCAGGTGCGCAGCGTGCTCCGGGTGAAGGAGGGGACCGTCACCGCCGGGGAGCGCATCGACGCGATGCGCTCGGCGATGGACGAGCTCGAAGAGGCGCTGGACGCCAAGGAGGACGCCCTGCGCGATGCTCGCGCGCAGCTGCGCGCCTGGCGGGAGGAGCTCGACTCGTACCGGGGACCGCTGGACGCGCCGGTGGGATCCGCGGAGGCGCACAGCTGAGGCGCACGACGCGGCCCGGTCGGCCGACCGGGCGCCGTGCTCAGGCGGAGACCTGCTCGTGCGGGCTCTCGGCCGTCGCCGCGGCGTCGACCAGGGCGTCGACCTCGCCGCGCAGACGTTCGAGCACCCGGACGGCACGGCGCGAGGCGATCGCCCGGCTCCCCTCCTCGGCGGCGGGCAGCGCCTCGGCGCCCGCGATCGCGCGCAGCTCGTGCGAGGCCCGCTCGACCTCGACCCCGATCAGGGCGCGATCCTCGGCCGAGGTGAGCGGGACCAGAGCGGACAGGGCCGCGATGTGCCGCGTGACGGCGGTGACGCCGGCGTTCGCGGCCTCCAGGGCGTCGTCCTCCCATCGGCCGTGGCGGTCCCGCGGCTCGACGCGTGCGCTCTGGGCCGAGGTCGCGAACTCGACGCGCGTCACGCGGGCGCGCAGCACGGAATGGGAGACGGCCAGCCGGTGCTCCTCGTCATCGTCGTTCCACAGCAGCACGAGGGCGTCGAGGTGCTCGGCGGCGGCCCGCGCCCACTCGGTCAGGCGCTCGGTGAGCAGGCGCCGCTGCCAGGTGGGGGCGATGAGATAGGCGGCGAAGGCGAGCACGCAGCCGATGATCGTGTCCAGGCCGCGCGTGGTCGCACCGAGCGGCCCCGCCGTGAGGGAGCCGATCCACGCCACCACTCAGAACATCGTGCACGGCTGGCCGCTGCTGCGGAACACGAGGTAGCCGCAGAACAGCACGAACAGCACGATCGTGTGCAGGAGCGGCGACAGCGGCAGCAGGGCGATCAGCACGCCGAGGATCGCCCCTGCGATGGTGCCGGCGCTGCGGCCGATGCCGCGGGAGAAGGTCATCCCGTAGTCGGGGAAGACGATGAGGGCCGCCGCCACGACGACCCAGAAGCCGTGGCCGGCGAGGAACGCGTCGGCCCCCAGCAGGGCGCCGACCCCCATGCCGATCACCTGGCCGAGGACGGACGCGATGGCCAGGCGCAGCGCGTGGTGCAGGACCGGGGAGCCCCACCGCAGCTCGTCGCGGACGAGCTCGAACGAGGTCGGGGTGCTCCGCTCGTCCGAGACGGGCGGGACGTCGCCGCCCGCGGCGAGGCGGGTCGTGTCGTCGACGGCCCGCACCAGGGCGCGCTCGAGATCGTTGCCGGGCTCGGTCGGCCACGCGGCCGGGGCGAGGTGGCCGCTCGGCCGGGCGCGTGCGATCTCCGGGGCGATCGCCTGGAGCTGGTGCAGCGTCACGTCGCGCCATATGCGCTGCTCGTGGTCGTCCTCGTCGAAGGCGGTGAGCAGCTGGGCGATCTCCTCGCCGTGCGAGACGAGCTGGGCCAGACGGTCGAGCTCGCGGTGACGATGGCGCCGCAGCAGGGCGACGCTGCGATCGGCGGCCAGCAGGGCGGGGTCGGCGGGAGCGCCGGCGGCGATCGTCCGGTAGAGGGCCGAGACCGCGCGGCGCTGCGCCGAGTGCCGCGATCCGTACGGCGGCAGCGGCTGGGCGAGGTTGAGGATCACGAAGCCGAGGGTGAAGAACCCGATCATCCGCAGCGTGCTCACTCTCAGGGTCGAGGAGATCTCGGCGAAGGCCAGGAAGACGATCGTCACGACGGTGGTGCGGATGCTGATGCCCATCGCGGCGGCCCGCAGCAGGCCCGAGATCAGGAACATCACGAAGATGACAGGGAAGACGATCGCCCAGTGCCCGGAGCACAGCGCGCCGAGGGCGGCGGCGACGATCTGCGCGAGGCTCGTCACGGCGGTCGCGAGCAGGCGCGACCGGTTGTGCGGCATGATCGCGGAAATGGTGCCGAGGAAGGCGCCCACGGTGACCAGCATCTGGTCCACGGGGTCGTGCAGGAGGTATCCCACGACGGAGGCGACGAGCATGCCGACGGCCCACGCGCAGGAGCGCGGGCGCGGACTGCAGGGGTCTTCCGGGCTTCAGCCCGCGTCGTGCCGCCTCGCGCAGTGCACGTGAATCCATCGTCGCAGAACTCTCCTTGTCGGTCTGGGTGGAAGGGGGCCGCTCAGGCGGCGGGGCCGTCGTCCAGGTTGCGTCGCACGAGGGCGAGCAGGTGCAGGGTCGCGTCACGGCCGTCCTGGGGGACGCCCGCGGCGAGCCTGCTGAGCTGGCGGCTCAGCAGGGGCACGACCTCCTCGATCAGCTGGGCCCCGGCCTCCGTGACCGTCAGCGTCTGCAGACGGCGGTCGGTCGGGTCCGTCCCGCGCACGAGCAGGTCGCGGGCGACGAGGCGCTCGACCAGTCCGGTGACGGTCGCGCGCGTGACGTCGAGCTGCTCGGCGAGGCGCGCCGGGGTGATGCCCGGCGTCTCGTTCACGGCCAGCAGGGTCGCGAAGCGCCCCCCGGACAGCTCGTGCTCGGCGAGGAGGGCGTTGTAGGCCCGGTCGATGCGCCGTCCCGTCGCGAGCAGGCCCAGGATGAACGTCGCCTCAGGCTCGTCGTCGAGACGCTGCAGCAAGAGGCCCTGCTGGGTGCCGATGACCGTTTCCATAGCCGACATACTATCAGGCGGCTAACTACATGGCCGGCGTGAGCCCCGTGCGGTCGGTCACGCAGAAGGGCGCCGCAGCAGGCGGCTGAGAGGTGCGGCGGCAGGAGGACGGCCTGCCGGCTCTCCGCGCAGGAGGACCGGCAGGCCGTGCGGGTGCCGCGGGCGGCGGCGCGGTCAGCTCGCGGGGTGCACCCCGGTGACCGTGAGCCAGTCGGCATCGGCCGAGCAGGCCTTCATGCCCTCGGCGCGGATGAACAGCGCCTTCGTGGAGTCGGGCGGGTAGATGCGCCAGCCGTCGGCGTCCACGGGCTTGCACGAGTCGCCGAGCGGTCCGCCGTCGTCGCCGATGTTGACGGCCTCGATCGTCGCGTGCGCGGTGGCGTGGGGGATCAGCACGGTCGGCTCGCCCTTGTCGTCGGCATGCTCGGCCGCGGCGCCGACCTGCTTGCCGTCGCCGCCGGCGACGACGGACACGCCCGGGAAGCCGCTCAGGCGGCAGGGGTCGTCGGAGGTGTTCGTGAACGTCAGGTCGTAGTGCACGTGTCCGGCACTCGAGTCGCCCTGGGTCGCGGCGGCCTGCAGGTCGCCGACGTCGCACGTCGCGACCTCGTCGTCCGACGAGCCGCCGCTCGAGGAGCTCGACGCGGTGGCGGACGGCGAGGAGCTCGGATTGCTCGAGGCGGACGAGGCGCCGGTCGCCCCTCCCCCGCTGTCGCTCGCGACGGAGCCGCCTCCTCCGTCGCTCGGGAGCGCGGCGCCTCCGCTGTCGGAGGCGGCCGCGGTCGTGGTCGCGGCGGTCTCGCCGGTGTCAGTGCTGGAGCCGCATGCGGCGGCCCCCAGGCCGAGGACTCCCACCGCGCAGAGCGCGGCGGTGCTGCGTGCCATCGTGCGGACGTTCATCTCGATACCTCGATTCGATCGGTTCCGCTCGGCCAGCGACCTTACTCCTGTCCGGCGCGCGTGACAGGGCTGGTGAGAGGCCTGCCGAGGCGAAACCGGGCATACCGGTCCACGTGTCGGGTCGGGTCGTAGGGTCGCAGGCATGGATCTTCGGGAGCTGGAGTTCGACAGGACGCAGGACCACTGGTGGTGGCGCCCCGGCTGGGGTCCCGGCACGCGCTACCTCACGTATCACCTGACGTTCGAGGACGCCCCCGCCCTGCATGCCGAGGCGGAGCGGCTGGCTCCTCGCCTAGGCGCCCTCGACCACGTCGACGTGGTCCCGGTCTCCTGGCTGCACCTGACCATGACGGGCGCCGGATTCAGCACGGATCTCGGTGAGGAGCAGGTCGCCGAGCTCGTGCGGGCGCTCGACGAGGACCTCGCCGTGCGCCCCCTCGTGTTCGACGAGCTCGTGCTGTCCCCGGAGGCGCTCTTCCTGTCCGCCCGCCGCAGCCCGTGGATCGACGCGCTCAAGGCGCGGCAGGAGGCGGCCGTGGGGCGCATCGACGGTCCCCCGTCGGGGCAGCGGTTTTATCCGCACGTGAGTCTCGCGTACTTCAGCGGCGAGGTCGATGTCGCGGCGGTCCGCGAGGCGGTGCGCGACGCCCGGGAGGTCGAGGTCGCGGCCCCGAGGCATTCCCTGATCGAGCTGGGGCGCGACGATCGGGTCTACACGTGGCGCGCCCTCGCCCAGAAGCCGCTCGACGGCCGGTGACCCCCGCACTTCCCTGTCTGTGAGGGCCGTGGCCCTGCGAGAACGGAGGGCTGCGGCTCTGGGAGTCAGGCATGTGCGGGGAGTCCCAGCCGCCCGGCCCCTCGTGCCGTGCCGCACGACGACGACCTGCCGAAAAGTCCGTGCGCGCCCGGGATGCGGCCGTTACGGTCGACCGCATGCCACCTCCTCACGGTTTCGCCTACCTCGTGCGCGGCGCCGAGGTGATCATCACCCATCACGGGCGTACCGCGGCCACGCTCCGCGGACCCCGCGCGGCCGCGTTCCTCGAGGACGTCGAGACCGAGGATCCGCAGCAGCTCATGGCCCGCGTGACGGGCGCCTACCGTCACGGCAACGAGCGCCTGGCCCGGCAGCACCCCCGCAACCGGGGACGATGACGCGGCTCCGTCCGATCGCGCCCGTACCATCTGGAGGCCCTCCTGACCGACGCACGACGCATCACGATCCAGGGCGATGTGGTCCGGCGCCCCCGCAAGCCGTGGAGCGAGACCGTGCATCACCTGCTCCACCACCTCGGGGAGCACGACCTCCCCGTGCCCAGACCGCTCGGGCTCGACGACCGGTACGAATACGTGGGCCTGGTCGCCGGCGATGACGGCGACACGGCGTGGCCCGACGGCGTCTCGGTCGAGGGCGCCCGCTCCATGGGGGCGCTGCTGCGGAGGGTCCAGGACGCGACCCGGGACGTCGTTCTCCCGGCGGACGCACACTGGTCCGTCCCGTGGGAGCCGGCAGCCACGATCTGCCACGGCGACCCCAAGCCCGCCAACATGACCTGGAGGGACGGGATGGTCGTCGGGCTCTTCGACTGGGACGCGGCGCGGCCCGGGCCCGCTTCCGACGACATCGCCTACGCGCTGCTCTGGACCGTCCCGATCGAGACCGACCCGAGCGGAGCTCCCCTGACCGCTCGGGAGACCGCGCTGCGCCGGGCCCGGGCCGCCGCGCTTCTCGACGGATACGGCTGGTCCTCCCCGCTCGACGTCGTCGAGGCGGCGGTCGCCCGCCACGCCCTTGCGGTCGACGAGGTCCAGTGGCTCGGTGAGCGGGGGCACGAACCGCATGCGGCCTGGGTCGACGAGGGCTGGCCGGAGCGCTGGCGCTCGCGTCTCGCGGCCATGCGCTCGGCCGGCCGGCGCACCTTCCCGAGGTGACGGTCGCCCTTGCGCGGGACTCCCCGGTGACCTGCGCGCACTCCTCTTAGAGGTTTCTTGGAGGGGCCCGTGCAGGCTGATCGGCATGCAGACCCCGCCGACCTCGGAGACCATGCGCCGCGCGATACGCCGCTGCCTGCGCGGCACCGTGCTCGCGCTGCTCGTCGTCGCCGTCCTCGGCCGCGTGATCCCGGCCGTGCCGTGGATCGAACACCTCGACCTGCGGCTCGTCGCCGCGGCGAACCGGGCGCTCGGGCCGTTCACCTCGGAGCTCGCACTGCGCATCGACACCGTGTTCGGGCCGCCCATGGCCGCCGCCGTCGCACTGCTCGTGGTGCTCGTGTGCGTCGTGCTCGGCGGCGGCGCGTGGGCCGGGCTGCGTGCCGGCCTCCTGATCGCCGTGCCCTGGGGGCTCGTCGCAGTGCTCAAGCTCATGGTGCAGCGTCCTCGCCCGGAGCCCGGCCTGCTCGTGCACCAGCTGGTGCCCATCCCCTCGTCGTTCAGCTTCCCCAGCGGGCACACGGCGTTCGCCGCGGCGATCTGCTGCGCCGTGCTGCTGACCCTGCGCCCGGGGGCCGCGCGCCGCCTCGGCACCGTGCCGGCGGTGATCGTGGTCGCGGTGACCGCATGGTCCCGGGTGGCGCTCGGGGTGCACCATCCGACCGACGTGCTGGCCTCGGCCGTGCTGGTGCCGTTCGTGTGCGTGCTGCTGTCCGGTCCGCTCGATCTGGTGCTGCCGGTGCGACACGATGGCGCCGGAGGCGACCGCCTCCGGAACCGAGAGGAGGTGGCCCGTCATGGCTGAGACCCCGCGACTGCTGCTGGTCGAGGACGACCCGGAGCTGGGACCGCTGCTCGGCGCGATCCTCGAGGAGGCGTACACGGTCGATCTGGTGACCGACGGCGCGGACGGCCTTCATGCCGCGCGCTCCGGTCTGTACGACCTGATCGTGCTCGACCGCCGCCTGCCCACCCGCGACGGGCTGTCCGTCCTGCGCGCCCTGCGGTCCGAGGGCGACCGGATCCCGGTGCTGCTGCTGACAGCGCTCGGCTCGGTGCGCGATCACGTCGAAGGGCTCGACGCGGGGGCCGACGACTACCTTCCCAAGCCCTTCGACGCCCACGAGCTGCTGGCCCGCCTGCGCGCCCTGCGCCGCACCGCAGCCATGGCCTAGGACGAGGGCCACCGCGTCGCGATCGGCACGTGGGATCTCTACCCCGAGTCGCGCGCGCTCTACTCCCCCTACGGCGACCGGGTGATCCTCTCCGACCGCGAGTGCGCCCTGCTGCGCCTGCTCGCGACCCATCCGCGGCGCACGTTCAGCCGCCGTGACATCCTCGCGGAGGTGTTGGACGCCCAGGACGCGCCGGGCACGGTCGACACCTACGTCCACTACCTGCGCCGCAAGGCAGAGCCCGCGATCGTGCAGACGGTGCGCGGCCGCGGCTACCGGCTGGGGCAGCCGTGAGCGCGCCCGGCCGTCGGCCCGCTGCGCTCGCACGCGTGCGCGCCCTCGTGCTCGGCGACCCCGCGGACCCCGACTCGATGCTGGTGCGGCGCGAGGCGCTGCAGGTCGGGGTCCGGATCGCGCTCGCGTGCGCGGTCGCCGTAGTCCTCCTGGTCGGCGCGGTCGTGGCCGTGGTCCTGCACCGGGTGCCGCTGACCGACCTGCTCGCGGGCGACCGTGAGGCGCACATCGCGCTCGGGGCGGGCGGCCTGATCCAGGCCGGGGTGCTCCTGGGCGTGCTCGCGATCGTCGTCTCGGGCGTGATCGGGCTCCTCGCCGCGCGCCGCGCCCTGGCGCCGATGGCGGCTGCGCTCGCACGCCAGCGGCGCTTCGTCGCCGACGCCTCCCACGAGCTGCGCACGCCTGCGACCGTGCTCGACGTGCGCGTCCAGCTGCTGCAGCGCTCGATCCCGCCCGAAGATCCGCGGCGCGAGGTGGTCGATGCGCTGCGGCGGGGCTCCCGGCGCCTCGGCGACGTCATCTCCGACATGCTCGCCTCCGTCGACGAGGAGCTGCGAGGCCGCGACGAGGAGGATGCCGATGCGGTCGCGACCGTGCGCGGCGTGTGCGGGGACCTGCGCTCGGTCGCCGAGGACCGCGGCGTCGACATCCGGTGCGAGGCACCCCCGGCTCCCGTCCCGGTCCCGATGGGGACCGTGCGCCTGGCCCGCGTCCTGACCGCGCTCGTCGACAACGCGATCAAGCAGTCGGCCCCGGCACCGCGATCGAGGTCGACGTCCGGCAGGCGCCGCGCGAGGTCCTCATCGCCGTGCGCGATCGCGGGCCCGGCATCCGCGGCATCGACGTCGACGGGTCTTCGACCGGTTCGCCCGCTCCTCGGACGCGGTCGACGGCGGCGGCGACGCCCGGAGCGGCTTCGGCATCGGTCTGTCGCTGGTCCGAGAGGCCGTCGTCCGGGCGGGAGGACGCGTGCGCGTCGCCTCGACCGGGCCCGACGGCACGACCTTCGAGATCGCCCTCCCGCAGGCGTCCGCCCACCCGACCCCGACCGGACAAGGCCCCCGATGACCCTTCTGCACCTGCTCATGGACCCGGCGAGCCTGCTCGCGCAGTTCGGCGACGCGTTCCGGTGGCTCGCCCATCTGATCGTGCTCGTGGAGTGCGGCCTGTTCTTCCCGATCCTGCCGGGCGACTCCCTGCTGTTCGCGATCGGGATGTTCAGCCACGAAGGGGCCCTGGCCGTTCCCCTCCGGCTCTCGCTCGTCACGCTGACCGTCGCCGCGTTCGCGGGCAACGTGATCGGCTACGAGATCGGGCGCGCGATCGGGGCGCGCCCGTACGAGCGCGACGGCCGCCTGCTGCGACGCCGGCACTTCGACCGCACGATCGAGTTCTTCGACCGCTACGGGCGGCGGGCGCTCGTGCTCGGTCGCTTCGTGCCGATCGTGCGGACCTTCGTGACGGTCGTCGCCGGGGTGGGGCGGATGCCGCGTCGCACGTTCCTGACCTGGTCGGCGGTCGGCGCCTGCCTGTGGGTGCTGCTGATCACGGGGCTCGGCTACGCCCTCGGCGGGGTCCCGGTCATCCGCGACAACCTCGAGGCGGCGGTGCTCCTGCTCGTCCTGGTCTCGGTGCTCCCGATGCTGCTCGCCGCCCTGCGTCGACGCCGGTCCGCGCGCAGGGCCGGCCGCGTAGATTGAGCGGGCACCCGACAACGCCGTCGTGAGGAGTCCCGCATGTACAACCTGTCCGTCGTCCTGGAGGACAGCGCCCGCACCCACCCGGACCATCCGGCCCTCGTGCTGGGCGATCGGCGCCTCACCTACGCGCAGGTCGAGGCGAGCGCGAACCAGGTGGCCGGCTACCTCGTCTCGATCGGCATCGAGCCCGGCGACCGGGTCGCCCTGACGTGCCCGAACTTGCCCTTCTTCCCGATCGTGTACTACGGGATCCTCAAGACCGGTGCGGTGGTGGTGCCGCTCAACGTGCTGAACAAGGCCCGGGAGGTCACCTACTACCTCGACGACGCCCAGGTCAGCGCCTACTTCTGCTTCGAGGGGACCGCGGAGCTGCCGATGGGGCGCGAGGGCTATGAGGGCGCTCGGGGCGCGGCGTCGAGCCCGACGTTCGTGCTCATCACCGCCGACCCCGCCGCGCCGAGCCCGATCGACGGCGTCACGACGCTCTCCCAGGCGATCGGCTCCCGGCCCCCGACCTTCGCGACGGTCCAGCGCGCCGAGACCGACACCGCCGTCGTCCTCTACACCTCGGGCACGACGGGCCGGCCCAAGGGCGCCGAGCTCAGCCACTCCAACCAGCTCATGAACGCCCTCGTGTGCAATCGCCTGTTCGCGTCGCGTCCGGGCGAGGACGTGCACCTCGTGGCGCTGCCGCTGTTCCACACCTTCGGCGCCACGGTCGACCTCAACGCGAGCTTCTCGATGGCCTCGACGCTCGTGCTCATGCCGCGCTTCGACCCCGCGGCCGCGCTCGACCTCCTGGTCCGTGAGCACGTCACGTTCTTCGCGGGGGTGCCGACGATGTGGTGGGGGCTGCTCGGGGCCCTGCACGACGGGGTCGACGTGGCCCCGATCGCCGAGAACCTGCGGATGGGCGTCTCGGGCGGTGCGGCGATGCCCGTCGAGATCCTGCGAGCGGTCCAGGAGAAGCTCGGGGTCACGATCATGGAGGGCTACGGCCTGTCCGAGACGTCTCCGGTGGCGTGCTTCTCCCTGCGCGAACGGCCCCGGCCCGGCTCGATCGGGCTGCCCGTGTGGGGCATCGAGTGCATGCTCGTCGACCCCGCCTCCCCCGACTGGGAGGCGGTGCGCGAGGTCGGCGAGGTGGGCGAGCTCGCGGTGCGCGGGCACAACATCATGACCGGGTATCTGAACCGTCCCGAGGAGACGGCGGCCGTCGTGCACGACGGCTGGTTCCGCACCGGGGATCTGGCCCGCCGGGACGAGGAGGGCTTCTAC
The DNA here is from genome assembly GCF_025725725.1 of Brachybacterium huguangmaarense. Classification (NCBI taxonomy): domain Bacteria; kingdom Bacillati; phylum Actinomycetota; class Actinomycetes; order Micrococcales; family Dermabacteraceae; genus Brachybacterium; species Brachybacterium huguangmaarense. The sequence continues at coordinate 2,069,514 of NZ_CP107020.1, read as the reverse complement.
TTCATCGTCGACCGCAGCAAGGACATGATCGTGCGCGGCGGCTACAACGTGTATCCGCGCGAGGTCGAGGAGGTGCTCATGACGCATCCCGACGTGTCGCTCGCCGCCGTGATCGGCGTGCCCGCCGAGGGCATCGGCGAGGACGTCAAGGCGCACGTGATCCTGCGCGACGGCGCGGCCGTGACCGCCCAGGAGCTCCGGGAGTGGGCGAAGGAGCAGATGGCGGCGTACAAGTACCCGCGCGAGATCGTCCTCGTCGACGAGCTGCCGATGACCTCGACGGGCAAGATCCTCAAGCGGGAGCTGTCCTGACGGGCACGGCCGATCGGCTCAGCTCGGGATCCGCACGACGGTGCGGCCTGTGCCCCGGCCCGCGAGCAGCTCGGCGGCCGCGTCGCGCGCATCGGCCAGGTCGACCGTGCGGGTGAGGGAGTCGAGCACGGCCGGGTCGAGGTCACGCGCGAGCAGCTCCCAGGCCTGGCGTCGCCGCTCGGGCGTCACGTGCACCGAGTTGATGCCGAGCAGGGAGACGCCGCGGAGGATGAAGGGCAGCACGCTCGTGGGCAGGTCGGTGCTCGCCGCGAGCCCGTAGGCCGCGGCGGCGCCGTCGGCCCGCAGGGTGGACAGGGCGCTCGCGAGGATCTGCCCGCCCGCGCCGTCGACGACCGCCGCCCAGCGCTGCCGGCCCAGCGGGCGTCCCTTGTCCTCGAGGTCGGCGCGGTCGACGAGGTCGCTCGCGCCCAGCTCGGTGAGCCGCTCCCGCATCTGCTCGACCCGTCCGGTGGCGGCGACCACCTCGTGGCCGGCGCGCGACAGCAGGGAGATCGCGATCGAGCCCACCCCGCCGCTCGCGCCCGTCACGAGCACCGGGCCGTCGCCGGGACGCAGGCCGTGGCGTTCGAGGGCGAGCGCCGAGAGCGCCGCTGTGAACCCGGCGGTGCCGATCGCCGCGGCCTGGGCCGGGGTGAAGGCGTCGGGCACGGCGATCAGGTCGTCGCCGCCGACGCGCGCCATGCCGGCGAGGCCGCCGTGGCGGTCCTCCCCCAGCCCGGCACCGTCGAGGGTCACGACGTCGCCCGCCTGCCACCGCTCGTCGCGGGACTCGACGACCTCGCCGACGAGGTCGATGCCCGCGATGAGCGGGAAGCGGCGGATCACGCCGGGGCGGCCGCCGAGGGCGAGGGCGTCCTTGTAGTTCAGGCCCGAGTAGCCGACGCGGAGCGTGACGGGCAGGTCGTCGAGGGCGCTGAGCTCGATGTCCTCGAGGGCCGCGACGTTCGTGCGCTCGCCCTCACGGATCACCCAGGCGGGAAAGGTGGTCATGGCGTCTCCTGGTCGTCGGATCGGGACTCCATCGTGTCACCGCCGCCGCATCCGCGGCCGGGACGTCGGGCACGGGTCCTACCGGAGCAGTCCGCGTGACCGCGCCGCAGAGACCGCAGCGGTGCGCGAGGACACGTCGAGCTTGGAGAAGACGTGTGCGAGGTGCGACTTGACCGTGGTCTCCGAGACGAAAAGACGCTCGGCCACCTGCTGGTTCGAGAGTCCCGCCGCGACCGCCTCGAGCACGTCGAGCTCGCGCGAGGACAGGCTCGCCTGCGGTGAGCGCATCCGCTCGAGCAGACGTGAGGCGATCCCGGGCGCGAGCGCGCTCTCGCCGGCGGCGGCTGCGCGGATCGCGGCGATCAGCTCCTCGGGCGGCGCGTCCTTGAGCAGGTAGCCGCTCGCCCCCGCCTCGACCGCCCCGAGGATGTCGGCGTCGGAGTCGTAGTTGGTCAGCACGAGCACGTACGGGGGTGCCTCGAGCGCGCGGATCTCTCGCGTGGCATCGGCCCCGGTCTGTGCGCTGTCCGACCCGAACTGCAGGTCCATGAGCACCACGTCGGGGACCGCCGAGGCGGCGAGCGCAAGCGCCTCCGACGGGCTCGCGGCCTCGCCGACGATCTCGAGGTCCGCCTCGGCGGCGAGCAGGGCGCGCAGGCCTGCGCGCACGATGGGATGGTCGTCGGCGATCACGAGGCGGGTCATGGGCGGTCCTCCCGGGCCAGGTCGACGGTGAGCACGGTGCCCTCTCCGGGGGCGGAGCGCACGTCCATGGTCCCTCCCAGCTGGGCGACGCGCTCACGGATCGCCCGCAGTCCGAAGGAGTCGCTGCGCGCGGCCCCCGTGACCGCCGTCTCCGCGGTCTCGAAGCCCCGGCCGTCGTCGGAGATCTCGAGGTGCAGGGCGGAGCCGTCGGCCCGGAGGTCGATGCCCGCGCGTCCGGCCTGGGCATGCTGGAGCACGTTGGCCACGGCGCCCTGGGCGATCCGGAGCAGAGCCGTCTGCTGGTGCATCGGGAGGTCGAGGCCGTCGGCGACCCGCACCGTGACGTCGAGACCGCGCCGGGACCAGTCCTCGGCGGCGAGGCGGCGCAGGGCTCCGCCGAGCCCCTGGTCGTCGAGCTGGGGCGGGGTGAGCTCGCGGATGAAACGACGGGTGTCGGCCAGGCTCGACGCCGCGGTCTCCCGGGCCAGTCGCACGTGCTCGACGCCCGCGCCGTCGGGGTCGGCCCGCTCGGCGGCGTGCAGCAGCATCTGGATGCTCGAGAGCCCCTGGGCCACGGTGTCGTGGATCTCGCGGGCCAGCCGCGCCCGCTCGGCGAGCACACCGGCCTCGTGCTCCGTCGCGGCGAGCTGGTCCCGGGTGTCCACCAGCTCGCCGAGCAGGCGGTCTCGTTCGGCGGACTCGATCGCGAAGGCGCGATAGCCGAGCCCGATGAGCAGCGCGACCGCCGCGCCGATGAGCGGGCCCACGACGCCGCCGATGCTCCAGGTGCCGGCGAGGCCGAGGGCCAGGATCGCGACAGCCGTGGTGACGAGGACCGCGAGGACCCCGGCGACGGGCCGCAGCAGGTGCAGGTAGAGGAAGAACAGCGGGAAGACGAGGTAGGCCGCCTCGGGGCGCAGCAGGACGAGGACGGCCCAGAGGAGCGTGATCGCAGCCAGCCAGAGGAGCAGCGGGGCACGGCGGCCGCGCCGAGCCGGGGCCACGGTCGCACCTCCGGCGAGATAGGTCCCGACCAGCAGGGCCACGAGCAGGACCTGGCCCCACCGGGGTCCGGCGGGATCGAGCACGGCACGCACGAGCACCAGGGCGCTGAGCGCCACGACCAGCACGTGCAGGGCGATCCGGAGCGCCGCGAACAGGGGGCGCCGCATCCGTGAGGGCGGCAGGTCTCCGGACCCGTGGGCGGTCGCGACAGGACCGGGGACAGGCAGGGGCGCTCTCACGCTCCCCGAGGCTACCGGCGTCCGGCCCCTCCCGCCTCCTTCGAAAGGAGGACCCGTGGCTCGTCCTCGCGGCCCGTGCGAACCGTCCCGCCCGACGATGTGGCGCGGACCTGCCTGCACGGAGGATCGAGGCATCACCACGCCTCGGATGAAAGGTCCCCCATGTTCGTCGCCCTGCGCGACCTGGCGTACGCCAAGGGTCGCTTCCTGCTGATCGGCGCGGTCGTCGCGCTCATCACCGTCCTCGTCGGGTTCCTCGCCGGTCTCACGGGCGGGCTCGCGAACCAGAACATCTCGGCCGTGCTCGCGATGCCGGGCGACCGGATCGTGCTCGGGAGCTCCGGAGCCTCCGGGGCCTCGTTCTCCGACTCGGCGCTGTCGACCGACCAGCAGCGAGCATGGGAGCGCACGGCGGGCGTCACGGCGGTCGAGCCCGTCGGGATCGCCCAGACCCGCGCCGAGATCGGGGGGACCCGGGTCGGCATCGCCGCCTTCGGCGTCGAGCCGACCTATGCGGGCGACGCCCCTCGGCTCGACGGCACGCTCACCCTCTCGGCGGACGCCGCCGACCAGCTCGGCGCCCGGGCGGGATCGGCCGTCACGATCGCCGGGACCTCCTACACGGTCGGCGCGGTCGGCGCCGCGTCCTGGTACAGCCACACCCCGGTCGTGCTCATGACGCTCGCGGACTTCCAGCACCTCGCCGCCTCGACGGGATCCCCGGACACCCACGCGACCGCCTTCGCCGTGACCGGGAAGGACGTCGACTGGGATGCCGCCGCCGCGGCCACCGGCACGGTCGCCGACACCCACCTGGCCGCGCTCGGCGCCCTCGAGGCGTTCCGCTCCGAGGTCGGCTCCCTGCTGATGATGGTCGCGATGCTGTTCGGCATCTCGGCTCTCGTCATCGGGGCGTTCTTCACCGTCTGGACCATGCAGCGCACGGGCGACATCGCAGTGCTGAAGGCCCTCGGGGCCTCGACCCGCTCCCTCGTGCGCGACGCGCTGGGCCAGGCTCTCCTCGTGCTCGCGATCGGTATCGGCGTCGGCATCGGGCTCGTCGCCGCCCTCGGAGCCATCGCCGGGACCGCCCTGCCGTTCCTGCTGTCCCCGCTGACCACCCTCGTGCCGGGCGCCATCATGATCGCCCTCGGACTCGCGGGCGCGGCCGTCGCGCTGCGCACCGTGACCGCCGCCGACCCCCTCACCGCCCTCGGGAGCGCCCGATGATCCACCTGCAGAACATCACCCTGACCTACCCCGATGGCGCGAGCCGCCTCACGGCCGTGGACGCGGTCTCACTGACGGCGCAGCCCGGCACCGTCACCGCGATCACGGGGCCCTCCGGCTCCGGCAAGTCGAGCCTGCTCGCGGTCGCCGCGACCCTCATCCGGCCCGATGCCGGCCAGGTCCTGATCGACGACGTCGACGCCACCCGCCTCGATGCGTCCGAGGCGGCCGCGCTGCGCCGCGAGCGCATCGGCATCGTCTTCCAGCAGGCCAACCTGCTCGCCTCGCTCACGGCGCTCGAGCAGCTCGAGGTGATGAACGAGCTCGGCGCGTCCGGCAGCCGTGGGCGCCGCGGACGGGTCACGGAGCACGCCCGCGAGCTGCTCGCCGAGGTCGGCCTCGCCGACCACGCCGACAAGCGGCCCGCCCAGCTCTCGGGCGGACAGCGCCAGCGGGTCAACATCGCCCGCGCGCTCATGAACGAGCCCTCGGTGCTGCTCGTGGACGAGCCGACGAGCGCCTTGGACCAGGAGCGCGGAGCCGCGGTCGTCGACCTCATCGTGCGCCTGAGCGCCGAGCGCCGCGCCTCGACGCTGCTCGTCACCCACGACCTCGTGCATCTGCCGCGTCTGCACCGCACGGTGACGATGATCGACGGGCGCCTCACCGAGGGCGCGACGCCTGCGGCGCCCCTCGCGCACGCCGACTCGCACTGACCCGGGGCCGCCCGACCAGGGCCGTCGAGGCCGCGACCAGGGCGGGCGCGAGCGCCATCGAGGCGAGCACGTCGCTCGGGTGGTGCACGCCGAGGTACACGCGTGACCACGCCACCGTGAGCACGACGGCCGCCCCGAGCACCACGAGCACGATGCGCCGCGCGCCGCGGCCCGTGAGCAGCACCAGGCCGGCCATGACGAGCGCCGCGCACATCGTGTGCCCGCTCGGGAAGCTGAACGTGCCCGGCAGCTCGACGAGCCCGCGCTCGGCCGCCACGGCGGCGGGGCGGGGCCGTGCCACGAGCAGCTTGACGCCCTGGTAGACCAGCCACGGCGCCCCCAGGCACCTGAGCATCCGCACGGCCTCGGCGACCGAGCGGCCGCGCAGCCCGGCGACGGCGGCGAGCGCGAGCATCAGGATCGCCGAGCCGATCGTGTCGAACACGCGGTCGGCCCCACGGGCGAGGGCATCGAGCGCGGGCGCGTGCACCCGGGCGAGCGCGCGCATGCCCTCCTGCTCGGAGATGCCGATCCGGGGGTGCGCCGCGAGCACGAGACCCACCACGACGACGGCGACGAGCACGGCGAGCGCCACGAGCGGCGGTGCCGCCCGGAGGCGCCGGGCGGACGGGGCGGGCATCGGCCCATCATCGCCGATGCCGCCGTCGCACGCTGCCGGGCGGCGCGCCGTTCGCGCCTACCGTCCGGTCCAGGCCAGGTGCACCGTGCACGGCTCGTGCCTACGGTGGCTGGGACAACCCTCTGACCAGGAGTGATCGATCATGACGTACGACTACCTCATCATCGGCGGCGGGCAGGTCGCCGACGACGCCTCGCGTGCGATCCGCGACGCCGACGCCGACGGCTCCATCGGGATCCTGAGCGCCGACCAGGACGCCCCCTACACGCGCCCCGCCCTGTCCAAGAAGCTGTGGACCGATCCCGACTTCGACGAGGGCCAGGTGCCGCTGAACACCGTCGAGGACACGGGCGCGGAGCTCCACCTGCACACCGAGGTCACCTCGATCGACCGCGAGGCGCGGACCGTGACCACCGCCGACGGCGCCACCTACGGCTACGGCAAGCTCCTGCTCGCGACCGGCTCGACGCCCGGCGAGCTCGACGGCCCCGACGACGACCGCGTGATCCCGTTCCGCTCCTTCGCCGACTACCGCCGCCTGCGCGACCTGTCCCGCTCCGAGGGGGAGGACGCCCGCTTCGTCGTCATCGGCGGCGGCTACATCGGCAACGAGATCGCCGCGGCGCTCGCCACCAACGGCGTCCGCACCACCCTCATCTCGCCCGACGACGTGCTGCTCGGCTCGAAGTTCCCGCCCGCCCTCGCCGAGCGCTACCAGAAGCTCTTCGCCGACGGGGGCGTCGAGCTCCTCGGCGGCCATCACGCCGAGTCCGTGACGTACTCCGGCGGGGCCTTCGCCGTGCTGCTCGACGACGGCACCGAGGTCGAGGCGAGCGTCGTCGTCGAGGGCCTCGGCGCCGCCCCGGCCCTCGACCTCGCCCGCGACGCCGGGCTCTCGGTCTCCGAGGGCGTGATCGTCGACGAGCGCCTCGTCACCTCGGACCCCGCGATCTGGGCCGCCGGCGACATCGCCGAGTATCCCGACGCGATCCTGGGGCGCACCCGCGTCGAGCACGTCGACAACGCCCAGGAGATGGGCGCCGCGGCGGGCGCCTCGATGGCCGGCTCCGAGGACCCCTACGACCACACGCCGTACTTCTACTCGCAGGTGTTCGGCAACCGCTGGGAGGCCGTCGGCACGCTCGACCCGTCGCTCGAGACGCTCGAGGTGGACCTCGACGAGGACCGCACCGTCGTCTACTACCTCCAGGACGGCGCCCCCGTCGGGGTGCTGCTGTGGAACGTCGAGGAGGCCCGCGACGCCGCCCGCCAGGTGCTCAAGGACGCCCCCACGGATCACGACGAGCTGCGCTCCCGCATCCGCTGACACTCCCCCACCACCGAAGGAAGGATCCCCATGGACCTGGGCATCACCGGCAGGACCGCACTCATCACCGGAGCGGACTCCGGGATCGGCTGGCACACCGCGCAGCAGCTCCTGGACGAGGGCGCGACCGTGTTCCTCACCGATCAGGACCCCGAGAAGCTCGAGCAGGCCGCGACCGCGCTCGACGGCCCGTCCTCCCGCATCCACCGCCGCGCGGCCGACGTCACGAGCCGGGACTCGCTCGCCGAGCTCGCCGCCGCCGTCGCCGACGAGGTCGGTCGCATCGACATCCTCGTCCACTGCGCCGGCATCACGGGCGCGCAGGGGCTTTTCCACGAGATCGACGACGAGGGCTGGACGAGCACGATCGAGGTCGACCTCTTCGGCGCCGTGCGCGTGATCCGCCAGTTCCTCGACGACCTGCGGGCCGGCGGCTGGGGCCGTCTGGTGCTGCTGGCCTCGGAGGACGCGGTCCAGCCCTACGACGACGAGCTGCCCTACTGCGCGGCCAAGGCCGGCATCCTCGCGCTCGCCAAGGGCCTGTCCCGCACCTATGCGAGCGAGGGCCTGCTCGTCAACGCGGTCTCCCCCGCCTTCATCCACACCCCCATGACGGACGCCATGATGGACAAGCGCTCCACGGAGCTGGGCGTCTCGAAGGACGAGGCCATCGCCTCGTTCCTGAGCGACAAGCGGCCGTTCATGGAGCTGGGGCGCCGCGGCGAGCCCGAGGAGGTCGCCTCGGTGATCGCGTTCCTGTGCTCGGACCGCGCCTCGTTCGTCAACGGCGCGAACTACCGGGTCGACTCGGGGTCCGTCGCGACCCTCTGACGGTGCCCGGCGACCGGGGCCGGCGCGGGATACTCAGGGCATCCCGCTGCCGCGCCCCGGAGGTCCGCCGTGCATCAGATGCTCACCGACATGTTCGCGCTCGACATGAGCGTGTGGGAGAAGGCCCTGCGCACCGTGGGCGTCTATCTCGCGCTGCTGATCCTGATCCGCGTGTTCGGCAAGCGCCTCATGGCGCAGATGAACAGCCAGGACCTCGTGGTCGTGCTGCTGCTGTCCAACGTCGTGCAGAACGCGATCATCGGCAACGACAACTCGCTGCTCGGCGGCGTGATCGGCGCCGTCGTGCTGGTCGCGGCGAACTGGGCGCTGGACGAGGTGTCGGGCAGGGTGGGCTGGTTCGACCGTCTCGTCAACGGCACGCCCACCGCGCTCATCACGGACGGCGCGCCGGACACCGAGGCGCTGCGACGGCTCTCGATCACGTCCCACGAGCTCGACGTGACCCTGCACGAGCAGGGCGCCGACGCGGTCGCCGAGGTCCAGCGCGCGACGATCGGCCCCGGCGGGGCGGTGCTCATCGAGCTCAACGACGGCGACCGCAGCGTGTCCCGCGACGATCTGGCGGCGGCGGTCACGGCGCTGCGCGAGCACCTCGACGCCCGGCTCGACGCGGTCGAGACGTCCCGGCGCTGAGCGAGCGCCGGGACGGCCCGCTCAGCGGCCGGACTGCGCCAGGAAGTCCTCGGCGCCGCCCACGAGCTCGACGTGGCCGGTCTCGACGTCGGCCGTCGCCATCGCGGCGACCTCGGCGGCGAACTCGGCCACCGAGTACAAGCGGCCGGCGGACTCGCGACGCTCCTCGAGCGCACCCGGGCGGGCGCGGTTGAGCAGCGTCGCGGTGACGGTGCCCTCGATCATGTCGCCCGAGACCACGACGAACGTGATGCCCTTGGCGCTCAGGGCGGGGATCTGCGCGGTCAGGGCGTCCTCGCCCGCACGCTTGGACAGGGCGACCTGCTCGTACTCGGGCATGGTCTCGACCTCGTGGATGAAGTGCGCCTGGTGGCTCGTCACGAACACGACGCGGCCGCCCTCGCCCATCAGCTCGGTGCCGGCCGTGAGGGCGTCGAGCTGCGCGTCGCGGTTCAGGCGCAGGGCGTAGTCCTCGCCCAGGGTGGTCTCCATGCCGCCGGAGGCGTTGAGGACGAGCACGTCGAGCGAGCCGAAGGTGTCGACGGCGGTGCGCATCATCGCGCGCACGTCCTCGGGGTCGGTGAGGTCGGCGCCGACGGCGACGGCGTGGCCGCCGACTGCCTCGATCTCGGCCACCACCTTGTTGGCGCGCGGCGCCTTCTGCCGGTAGTTGACCACGACGTTCGCGCCCTGGGCGGCCAGGAGCTTGGCGGTGTCGGCGCCGACACCGCGGCTCGAGCCGGTGACGACGGCGGTCTTCCCGGCGAGGGGCTGGTCGGGGGTGGTCGCGGTCATGGTGCTCCTCGGTGATGATCGGTGGTGGTCGGGCGGCCGGCGCTCACGCACCGGGATCGTGCCTACGAGGGTACGTCGGCGACGGGCGGGTCGTCCCGCCGTGACGGGCGACGGGTGCGCGCCCGGCAGGTCACAGCTCGCGGATGACGCGGGCCGGGTTGCCGACCGCGAGCGAGCGCGGCGGGATGTCGCGGGTGACGACGGAGCCTGCGCCGATCACGGAGTCGTCGCCGATCGTCACGCCCGGGCACACGATCACGCCGCCGCCGATCCACACGTTGTCGCCGATCGTGATCGGCACGGCGGCCTCGTACTTGTCCTGGCGCGGCTGCGGCTCGAGCGGGTGGATGGGCGTGAGCAGCTGGATGTTGGTGGCCAGCTGGCAGTGACGGCCGATGCGGATGTCGCAGACGTCGAGCGCGACGAGGCCGAAGTTGACGAACGTGCCCTCGCCGATGTGCAGGCGCGTGCCGTAGTCCACGCGCAGCGGCGCCCGCACGTGCACGCCGTCGCCGAAGGTGCCGAGCAGGCCGCGCAGGACGTCCTGGGCGCCGTCGGGGTCCGTGCCGTACATGTCGTTGAACCGGGTGGTCTCCTGCAGCGCGCGACGGGAGGCCTCGTGGATCTCGGGGTCATGGGCGATGTACCAGTCGCCGGCGACCATGCGCTCGTGCGGGGTGCGGCCGTCCTCGGCGTAGTCAGCGAAGCTCTTCATGCTCCGAGCCTACGGTGCCGGGCCCTGCCGCCCCGTGCCGGTCCGCGGCCGGAACGTCCAGCGCCGATACTGGGGCACGTGTCCCCCTCGACTCCCCTGCTGCCCGACCCGTCCGCGCCGTGCCCGTGCGGGAGCGGCGACGCCGTCGGCGCCTGCTGCGGCCCCGTGCTCGCGGACGCGCGACCTGCTCCCGCCGCCCTCCAGCTCATGCGCTCGCGGTACGTCGCCTTCGCCGTGCGGGACGCCGCGCACCTGCTGCGCTCCTGGCATCCGACGACCCGCCCGGGCGCGGAGGAGCTCGAGGCCTCCCTCGCCGAGGGGCTCGCCTGGCGGCGTCTCGTCGTGCATCGCACCGAGCGCGGCGGCCCCTTCGACGACGACGGGATCGTCGAGTTCACCGCACTCGCCCGCGCGACCGACGGGAGCGCGGTCCGGCTGCACGAGACGAGCCGGTTCGTGCGCGAGCACGGGCGCTGGCTCTACGTCGACGGGGACGTCGCCGACTGAGCGACCGGCCCCGGGCACGACCGGCATGGCGAGGGCCCCGCTCCGGGCGATGCCCGGAGCGGGGCCCTCGTGCGGGGCGCGCTCTCAGCGACGGCGAGAGGCGAGCACCCCGAGTCCGACGATCACGCCGACCGTGCCGATGACGCCGCCTGCCACCGCGGCCACGTGGGGCAGGTCGTAGCTCCCGTCATCGGCGACGAAAAAACCCTTGACCACCTGGGTGGCCTCGTTCTTCCAGCGCACGACGGCGTTCTTGGGGTTCAGCCGGTCCACGAGCTCGTCGATGTCCGAGGCGAGGTTGTCCTGGCGACGGACGGCCTCGTCCCTCAGCCCGTCGAGACTGTCGTCCTTCTTCTTGGCCACGAAACGTCTCCGTCCTTCAGGTGCGTGTACGGGACCGATGGTACAGGCCCACCCGAGCACGCTCGGGTGACGGGACGGGACCTGCCCGTCTGCGCGATACCCTGGTCCCCGCGCGCGAGTGGCGGAACTGGCAGACGCGCTGGATTTAGGTTCCAGTGCCCGAGGGCGTGAGGGTTCGAGTCCCTTCTCGCGCACCCCTGTACGAGCACGACGCGGGCCGCGGCCCGCAGGAGGTGGCGCGTGACGCTGTTCGGACTGGTCCGCCATGGGCAGACCGACTACAACCTGAAGAATCTCTTCCAGGGGTCGTCGGACATCCCGCTCAACGCGACGGGCCGTGAGCAGGCCCACCACGCGCTCGACCACGTGCCCGACGTCGCCTGGGACGTCGTCGTCTCCTCGCCGCTGCTGCGGGCCCGACAGACCGCTCAGATCATCGCCGAGGACCACGACATCCCGCTCGGCCCGACCGACCCGCGGCTCTCGGAGATCGACTGGGGCGAGGCCGAGGGCCGCGACGTCGAGGAGATGGAGGCCCGGTACCCCGAGCGCGACTTCCCCGGCGCCGAGGAGCCGCAGGACGTGGCCGACCGCGGCTACAACGCCCTGGAGTCGCTCGAGGAGCAGTTCTCCGGGAAGAACGTGCTGGTCGTCGCGCACGGCACGATCATCCGGTTCCTCGTCTCGGGCATCGCCCAGCGGGCTCTCGACTCGATCCCCAACGGCACCCTGTCGATCCTGACGCTCGAGGGCACCACGTGGGGCGTCGAGATGGTCGCCGGCCGGCGCGAGCAGAACATCCTGCGCGTCGCCTCGCGCGAGCAGAATCCGCGCTTCGTCGTGGAGCACCGCCATCTCGTCCCCGGAGCCGACCGCCCCGTGGTCGACCCGCACACCCCCGACGAACAGCCTGAGGAGAAGCCGTGAACCGCACCGCCGTCGACGCCGAGGGCTCCTGGTTCGAGCCCGACGAGATGGCGCAGCTGCGCCGCCGCCTGCCGATCCCCTACGTCGACATCGTGCCGGTGCGCACCGACGTCGACGGCTCGATCGTCGCGGTCGGTCTGCTGCTGCGCGCCTCCGGCGCGGGCCGGATCGTGCGGGCCATCGTCTCGGGGCGGGTGCTCATCCACGAGTCGATCCGCGAGGCCATCACCCGCCACGTCGAGAAGGACCTGGGCACGATGGCGCTGCCGCGCGTCCCGGTCTCGCCGGTCCCCTTCACGGTCGCCGAGTACTTCCCGACGCCCGGCCAGTCGCCGTTCACCGATGCCCGCCAGCATGCGATCTCGCTCGCCTACATCGTCCCGGTCGACGGCGAGTGCGCCCCGCAGGAGGACGCGCTCGAGCTCACCTGGTTCGAGGTGGACGAGCTGCTCGGCTCCGAGGTCCTCGACGAGATGGAGGGCGGCCACGACGTGATCGTGCGCCGGGCTCTCGCCCACGCGGGCGTCGTCTGAGTCAGGCGGGCGCGGGGCCTACTAGGAGTCGTCGCCATACGGATCAGCGACGCCGCAGGCGCCGGCGCGGAGTTTGGGGGCGACGACGTCGATCGTGCCCACGTGTAGCCTGCAGTGGTGATTGCTAAGGAAGGCGAGCGATTTGGACCTGTACGGTCCAGCCCACCCAGTGATTTCTGTCGTCGCGATTTTCACAGACTCGATTGGCAAGTCTCCAGGATCGGCAATACCGGCTCTTTTCCAAATGGCGGTCTGTGGCAGTTCTCGTCCGGGCCGGCAGTGATGTTCGTGAAGCGAATCGGCGCCGCATACCTCGGCGATGATCCCGTCTGGATGCTGAGTGTGGACCAACGCGACCCGCAGTGGTGGGGTCGTGAGGCCGCGTTCTATGATTCGGGACTCGCACGACGCGGATGGAGTGACGATTGCTCGCCTCCAGAATGTTTCGGACTAGATGCCCGCGAGGATGAGATCGACCTCTGGCTCGAGTGGGTCGAAAGAGTGCCGCTCACCAGCGGGGAGTACGGCTCCGCAGTAAAGGGTCTCGCGCGTTGGCAGGCGGCTCAGCTCGACTATGACGGCCCGGTGCTTTCGCACGGCTGGCTAGCCCAGCACGTATCCCGCCGGAAGCTCGACAACGCGGTGACGTTGGCCCACCCTGGATGGGCTGCCCTGTTGGCGGCGGGACTCAGCAAAGACGCTCGAATATGGGCTCAGGGCCGAGTGGTCGATGCCGCGCACGTCGCGGCAGCGATTCGGGGCTTCCCAGAGTTGCCGACGCATCATGATTTTCACGGGATGAACATCGGCTCCAGCGGATCTCATATCACAATCCTCGACTGGGCGACTGTTGGATGGGGCCCGGTTGGGCATGACGTCGGCAATCTCGTGGTCGACCGGTCCGCCGATGGTGACGTCGATCCTCGTGAGCTCTGGTCGACGTTGCTCGGTGAGTACGGCAACGAGTTACGAATGTCTGGCATAGACATCGACCAAGAGGTCATCGAGAGGTCCGCGGAAGTCTCATCCGCAGTTCGCATGGGATGGCTGCTCGATTTTCTACTCGATGGAACATGCGGGGACGACACATCAATTCTCATGCCGCTCATTCCGGTCGCAAACCTGCTGACAGAATTCGCAATGTCGGTGGCGAACAGCAGCTGACATTGACCGGACTGGCGCCGTGACGCTCTCCGCCGCGCTGCCGTCTGCGCCATGCACGACGACAGCCACCGCACATCGAGTTCTGCGTCATGGCCGCCATCGCGTCGGATGGCGACCACTGTGCAGAGCTCGATGCCCCGCGGACACCAGGCCGACCACGAGCGCACCGACCCGCAGCACCCCGAGGCACGCCGTCGATGCCGGGGCGGGGCGCTCACGCCGGCGCAGATGCCCCGCGTCCTGCCCGCCCGGCGTCAGGACCTGCGGGGCGGCTCCGCACCCCCAGCTGGCCCTCGACCTCGCGGTCGATCAGTCCAGCAGCTGCGCGATCGCGGGTGCGAGCGCCCGGAACGCCGTGCCCCGGTGCGAGATCGCGTCCTTGGCCTCGGGGGTGAGCTCGGCCGAGGTGAGCTCCTCGCCGTCGGGCAGGAACAGCGGGTCGTAGCCGAATCCGCCCTCGCCGCGGCGCTCGCCGAGGAGGCGACCGCGCATGATGCCCTCCTCGACCACCTCGACGCCCGCCGCGGGCGCGACGAGCGCCGCGGCGCACACGAACTGCGCGCCGCGGTGCTCGGCGGCGATGTCGGAGAGCTGGGCGAGCAGCAGGTCGTTGTTGGCCTCGTCGTCGCCGTGGCGGCCCGACCAGCGGGCCGAGAAGATGCCGGGGCTGCCGCCGAGGATGTCCACGGCGAGCCCGGAGTCGTCGGCGACCGCGAGCAGTCCCGTCGCGCTCGCGGCGGCGCGCGCCTTGAGCAGAGCGTTGGCGGCGAAGGAGGTGCCGTCCTCGACGACGTCCGGCAGCTCGATCTGCGCGGCCGAGACCACGGTGCGCTCGTCGAAGCCGGGGATCTCCTCGGCGAGGATGCGCCGCAGCTCGCGCAGCTTCTTGGCGTTGTGCGTCGCGAGCACGACGCGCGCGCCGGCGGGTGCGTCGACGCTCATCGGCTCGTCCCGAGGGTCTCGCGCTGGATCGCGGCGAGGCGCCCGCAGCCGTCGACGGCGAGGTCGAGCAGGGCGTCGAGCTCGGCGCGGTCGAACGGCGCGCCCTCGGCGGTGCCCTGCACCTCGACGAACTGGCCGGCGCCCGTGACCACGACGTTCATGTCGGTCCCGGCGTGCACGTCCTCGCGGTACTCGAGGTCCAGCAGCGGCCTACCGTCGATGATGCCGACGCTGACGGCCGAGACGGAGTCGGTCAGCACGGTCCGTGCGGCCGGGATCGCCGTGTGCCGCTTGCCCCACGAGACGGCGTCCGCGAGGGCCACGTAGGCGCCCGTGATCGCAGCGGTCCGGGTGCCGCCGTCGGCCTGGAGCACGTCGCAGTCGATCTGGATCGTGTTCTCGCCGAGCGCGTCGAGATCGATGATCGCGCGCAGCGAGCGGCCGATGAGGCGCGAGATCTCGTGGGTGCGGCCGCCGATCTTGCCCTTGACGCTCTCCCGGTCGGAACGCGTCGAGGTCGCGCGCGGCAGCATCGCGTACTCGGCGGTGACCCAGCCGCTGCCCGAGCCCTTCTTCCAGCGGGGCACGCCCGGGGTGAACGACGCGGTGCACAGCACGCGGGTGCGGCCGAAGGAGATGAGGGCGCTGCCCTCGGCGTGCGCGGACCAGCCCCGCTCGATCGTCACCTCGCGCAGCTGGTCGGGGGTGCGACCGTCGACGCGGTCGCCGCGGGCGGCCTCCGGCTGAGGGGTCGAGGGCGTGGTGGTCATGAGGGTCCTTCCGACGGGGGTCTGGGCGGCCTGGTCTCGCGCCGTGCGCGCCGGCTCGGCCGTGCACGGCGAGGCGTCGCGGCCTGCGGCGGGCACGGCTCCCCACGATACGTCGTGGTGCGCCGCCCGGCGGGGGCGGCCCGGCTCAGCGGCGGGCGGCGATCGGGGTCGTGCCGACGGCGCGCCCGGAGAACGGGGCGGCGGCGACGGCGCGCGGCTCGACCTCGAACACGTCGAGCGCCTGGACCACCTGGAGCGGCAGGTCGCACACCGCGCGAGCCTCCCGCTCGGGGATCGCGGGGTCGGTCCAGCACGGGATGTGGGTGAGCGCCACCCGGCGCACGCCGGCGCGCATGGCGGTCTCGCCTGCGCGGCGGCCGGTCAGGTGCACGCCCGTGAAGCGGTCGTCGCGACCCTCGATGTACCCCGCCTCGCACAGGAACAGGTCCGCACCGGCGGCGAGCTCGTCGAGGGCCTCGCATGCGTCGGAGTCGCCCGAGTACACCAGCAGTGCGTCGCCCGCCATGATGCGGAAGCCGTAGCTCTCGACCGGGTGGAGGACCTCGCGGGCCTCGATCACGAGCGGGCCGATCTCGATCGTGGCGCGATCGGTGATCGACCGGTAGTCGAAGGGGACCGTGGTCAGACCGTCGGGCACGTCGTCGTCGCGGTCCATGACCGCCCGGATCCGCCCGGGCAGCGCGGCCGGACCGTACAGCGGCAGCTGGGGCAGGTCCTGGCGCTCGTTGTAGGCCCAGAACACCTCGAGACCGGTCAGGTCGAGGTAGTGGTCGGGGTGCAGGTGGGAGATGACGACCGCGTCGAGCTCGGTCGGGTCGATCACGCGCTGCAGGGTGCCGAAGGCGCCGCTGCCGAGGTCGAACAGGACGCGCCAGGTGCGGCCGTCGTCGTCGGTGTGCTCGACGAGGTAGGAGGAGGCAGCCGACTCGCGGCCGGCGAAGCTGCCGTTGCAGCCGATCACGTGGACTCTCATCGGGGGCCTCCCTCGGCCGGGATGCGGATGCCGGCGTCCTCGACGGCATCGGCGGTGATGACGGGCAGCGTCGCGGTCATGGTGACCGCGGGCCCGAGGAAGCGGCGCGACAGCCGCGCGAAGGTGGAGGGCTCGCCCGGCCGTGCGGCGGTCTCGGAGAACACGTGGCGCGGGGCGGCGGCCTCGGCGCGCAGCATGTCGTGGCTGCGCAGCAGGCGGTAGACCTCGAGCGCGGTCTCCTCGGAGGACGCGACGAGGGTGACCTCGGGGCCCATCACGTAGGAGATGGGGCCCGCGAGCATCGGGTAGTGCGTGCAGCCGAGCACGAGGGTGTCGACGCCGGCCTCCTTGACGGGGGCGAGGTACTGCTCGGCGACGGCGACCACCTCGTCGCCGGTCACCTCGCCGCGTTCGACGAACTCGACGAAGCGGGGGCACGCGGCGGTCGTGATCGCGAGGTCGGGGGCCGCGGCGAACGCGTCCTCGTAGGCGCGCGAGGCGACGGTCGCGGCGGTGCCGATCACGCCGATGCGGCGGTTGCGGGTCGCGGCGACGGCGCGGCGCACGGCGGGCTGGATGACCTCGACGACGGGCACGTCGTAGCGCTCGCGGGCGTCGCGGAGCACCGCGGCCGACGCCGTGTTGCACGCGATGACCAGCATCTTCACGCCCCGGTCGACGAGGGTGTCCATGATCTCGAGGGCGATGGCGCGCACCTCGGCGATGGGGCGGGGGCCGTACGGCGTGTGCGCGGTGTCCCCGATGTAGAGCAGCTCCTCCTGGGGCAGCTGATCGAGGATCGCGCGGGCGACCGTGAGGCCTCCGACGCCAGAGTCGAAGATGCCGATGGGAGCGTTGTTCATCCCGGTCAGGCTACGGACAGCCGGCGGCGTTGTCGGGAGATGCACGGCGCTTTGCAAGCGGAATCACAGGAACGGCGTCGCAGCCGTCACATCTGTTCACGCGCCCGGCTCCGTCGACGCTCCCCGGGACCGGCGGCCGGGGCGCCGGGCGCTCAGCGCTCCGGATCGTCGTGGGCCTGGACCCCGACGAGCGACTCCTGGAGCCAGGTCAGCAGGTCGTACACGGCGAGCACGAGGTCCGGGCCGGCCACGGTGGACTCCTCGTCCTCGCCCTCGTGCTCCTCGGCGAGGGACGTGCCGGGCGCGCCCGGGACGTCGGAGAGGTCGGCGTCGTTCTCGATCTGCCGGAGCATGCGGAGGGTCTCGATGTCGTCGTCGCGGCGCAGCGACAGACGATCGGCGAGGACCAGGCGCATGTCGTTGAGGGCCGTGAGCCACGCGGCCGAGGACTCCGGGTCCAGCACGATCTCGGCGCGGATCGGGCCGGCGCCGTCGATCGACCGCTGCACGATGCCGAGCGCGCGGAGCTTGGACTCGGCGAGGTCCTGCTGGCCGAGACGACGGAACTCGGCGGCGAGCTCGGCCTCCTCCGAGGCCGCGGGGAACAGGCGCTGCACGGCCGTGTCCGAGGGCGCGCGCGGGCCGCTCGCCGCGAACTCCGCCTCGAGGCGCTCGAGCGGATCGTCGGAGGCGGCGGCCTGCTGCACCCGCGGCGGCTGCGCGCCGATGCCGAGATCCGCCCGGATCAGATCGGAGACCTCTTGCGCGACCTGGGCGACGACCGCCTTCTCCTGCGGGTCGAGGCGGCACATGACCAGGCCGTCGGCGCGACGCACGAACTCGTAGGCCATCAGCTCTCCGACGTCCGTTCCATCGTGGCCCGCAGGCCGTAACCGTGCATCGCCATCACGTCGGCCTCGACGGCCTCGCGGGAGCCCTCGGAGACGATCGCACGGCCCTCCTGGTGGACCTGGAGCATGAGGTGCTCGGCGCGGGCGCGCGTGTAGCCGAAATGAGTGCGGAACACGTGGACCACGTAGCTCATGAGGTTCACGGGGTCGTTCCAGACGACGGTCGCCCAGGGGCCCTCGGCGCCCGTGCTCTCGAGCACGTCGACGGACGGGCGCTCGGCGGTGGAGCGCCGCGGGGTGCTCTGCTGCATCGTCGGCCTCCTCCTCGATCCTGTCGTCGGCGCGACCGTGGCCCGGCCGTCCCTCTCGATTCTACGAAGCGCCCCTGACGAACGGGGCGGCGTCAGCGGCGTCCCACGAACCAGCCGCGCACGGTGTCGATCCGTGCCTGGATCTGGTCGGCGCTCGCCTGCGGGACCGCGGGGCCGCCGCAGCGCGACCGCAGCGTCGAGTGGACCTGCCCGTGCGGCACGCCCGACTTCTTGGCCCACGCCGACACGAGGGAGGACAGCTCCTTGCGCAGGTCCATGAGGCGCCGGTGGTCCATGACGGGCACCTCGCGGTCGGCGTCGGCGGCGCCGCCGCGGGCCCGCCGCGCCTGCTGGTCGGCCTGGCGGGACTTCAGCAGGGTGGTCATCTGGTCCGCGTCGAGCAGCCCCGGGATGCCGAGGAACTCCTGCTCGTCCTCGCTGCCCACGACCCCGCCGGCCCCGTACTCGCCGCCGTCGAACATGACGCGGTCGAACGAGGCCTCGGACTCGAGGGCCTCGAAGGACAGCTCCATCTGGTCGGAGGCCTTCTCCTCCCGATTGGCCTGGGCGATCAGGGACTCGTCGAGGCCCGTCAGCTCGTCGCCCGCCTCCGGGCGGCGGTCCAGGACGTGGTCGCGCTCGGCCTCCATCGCGGCCGCGTGGGCCATCAGGATCGGCACCGAGGGCAGGAACACCGTCGCCGTCTCGCCCCGGGTCCGCGAGCGCACGAAGCGCCCCACGGCCTGGGCGAAGAACATGGGGGTGGCCGTCGACGTCGCGTACACGCCCACGGCGAGGCGCGGGACGTCGACGCCCTCGGAGACCATGCGCACGGCGACCATCCAGCGGTCCTGGGAGACGGAGAACGCCTCGATCCGGCGCCCGGCGCCGGCGTCGTCGGACAGCACGACGGTGGTCGGGCGGCCGGTGATGCTCTCGAGCGTCGCGGCGTAGGCGCGCGCGGTGGTCTGGTCGGTCGCGATCACGAGGCCGCCCGCGTCGGGCACGTGGCGCCGCACCTCGGTCAGGCGGCGGTCGGCGGCCGTGAGCACGGCCTGGATCCACTCGCCCCGGGGGTCGAGCGCGGTGCGCCACGCCTGCTGGGTGACGTCCTTGGTCTCGGCGGCGCCGAGCTGCGCGGAGACCTCGTCGCCGGTCTTGGTGCGCCAGTGCATGCGCCCGGAGTACGTCATGAACAGGACGGGGCGCACCACGTGGTCGCGCAGCGCCTCGCGATAGCCGTAGGTGTAGTCGGCCTTCGAGCGCAGGAAGCCCTCGCCGTCCTCCTCGTAGGTGACGAAGGGGATCTGCGAGGAGTCCGAGCGGAACGGCGTGCCCGTCAGGGCGAGCCGGCGGGTCGCCAGGTCGAAGGCCTCGCGCACGCCGTCGCCCCAGGTGAGCGCGTCGCCGGCGTGGTGGATCTCGTCGAGGATCACGAGGGTCCGTTCGGCCTCGGTGCGCGCCTGGTGCAGTGCCGGGTTGGCCCCGACCTGGGCGTAGGTGATCGCGACGCCCTGGTAGTGGGAGCCGTGGGTGCCCTGGGCGTTGGTGAAGTTCGGGTCGAGGGCGATGCCGACGCGCGCCGCGGAGTCCGCCCACTGCGCCTTGAGGTGCTCGGTGGGGGCGACCACGGTGATGCGCCGCACGACGCCCTCGGCGAGCAGGCGTGCGGCGACCTGGAGCGCGAAGGTGGTCTTGCCGGCGCCGGGGGTCGCGACCGCGAGGAAGTCCTTCGGGGAGCGATCGCGGTAGAGCTCGAGAGCCTCGGCCTGCCAGGCGCGCAGCTTGGGGGCCGTGCCCCACGCGGCGCGCTCGGGGTAGGCGGGAGGCAGCGACTGCGCAGCCGCCTCGGAGGGGCGCTGGGGGTCGCTTCCGGGATGCAGAGGGAGTGGATTCACAGCGCCGACCACGATAGCGCCGCGCCCCGGTGCCGAGGCACCGGGGCGCGGTCGCGCGGATGTGAGAACTCCGTCAGCGACGTCCTCCGAAGAAGCCGCGGAAGCCGCCGCGGCCGCTCTTGCCGTCGCCCGAGCCGCCGCCGGATCCGGGCCCGCCGTCCTGAGGATCGCGCAGGCCCTCGTAGATCTCCTTGCACTCCGGGCACACGGGGTACTTGCTCGGGTCGCGCCCGGGCACCCACACCTTGCCGCACAGGGCGATCACGGGGGTGCCGTCGAGCGTGGCCTGGGTGATGCGGTCACGCCGCACGTAGTGGGCGAAGCGGTCGTGGTCGCCGGGGTCGGCGGTCTGCTCGCGCTCCTTGGTCTCCCGGTCGAGCACGGCGGTCGATCCCGGGGCGGCGCCGGGCTGCTCGCGGTACGGATCGGTGTGCGACGGGTCTGATGTCGAGGACATGACGCCCCTGGCGAGGTGTGCCATCGTGCCTCCCTCTGGTCGGCGTACGGTCGCGTCGATCCTAGCCGCTGGGCCCTGGGCGGCCCGGGTCTGGGACGATGAGCCCATGACCTCCGCCGCTCCCTCTACCGTCGACGATCCGGTCCCCGGCCTCGAGGCCCTCGCCGACGGCCTCGTCGCGGGCGCCCGCGACGGCCGGGCGGAGGGGGCCTCGGCGGTCGTCGCGGCCATCGCCCGTCCCGACGGCCCGCCGCACGTGGTCGCACGCGGCACCACCGCCCTGTTCACCGCCGACGGCGAGCTCCTGCCGCCGGAGGATCCCGTGGCGGCCCCGGTCACGCGCGACACCCTGTTCGACCTCGCCTCGGTGACCAAGGTGGTCACCACGCTCGTCGCGGCCACCCTGGTCGACGACGGCCTGCTCGACCCGGACGCGCCCGTCGTCGAGGTGCTCGGCGCGCCCGTGCCCGACGTCCGCCTGACCGCGCGGCACCTGCTGACCCACACCGCGGGGCTGCCCGCGACGCTTCCGCTGTGGCGCGTCCCCGGCGGGCGCGAGGCACGCCGCACGGCGATCCGTCACGCCGTGCCGCGGTCCGAACCCGGCCGTGCCCATGAGTACTCGTGCATCGGCTTCCTGCTGCTGGGCATGGTCCTCGAGACGCTCGGGGGCGAGGAGCTGCCGGCCCTGGCCCGCCGCCGCGTGCTCGATCCGGCCGGCGCGCGCGACGCGACGTGGCACGTGGCGCCGCCCGACGTCGGGCGGTGCGCGGCGACCGAGTACGAGGACGACCCGCCGCGCGGGCTCGTGCGCGGCGAGGTGCACGACGAGACCGCGTGGAGCCTCTCGCGCGAGCCGGGCTCGGGGGCCGCGAACGCCGGGCTGTTCGCGACCGTGGACGATCTGCTCGCGCTGGGGCGCGTGCTCGCCGGGACCGCCGAGCGGCTGCGGCTGACCGCGGCGACCCGTCGCCTCCTGAGCACCGATCAGCTCGGCGACGCCGTGCCCACCGGGGCGCCCTGGCGCCAGGGTCTCGGGCTCCGCGTCGGCCAGGAGCTGCCGGACGGGCAGGTGCTGCCCCGCGTGGTCGGCCACACCGGCTTCACGGGCACCTCGATCGCCGCCGATCCGGTCGGCGGGACCGTGGCGGTGCTCGCGACCAACCGCGTGCATCCGCGCCGGGACCGCTTCACCGTGGTCGGGGCGCGCCGGGAGATCGCCCGCCTCGCGATCGCGGGGGCGGGGGCATGAGCGCCCTGCGCGGTCTCGACCTGCGGCCGGACCGCGTCGTCGTCCTCGTGGTCGCCCTCGTGCTCAACATCGGCTTCTACCTGCCCGAGGCGCCATCGGGCGTGGGCGGGGTGAGCTTCCCGGGCATCGACAAGGTGTTCCATCTCGGCGTGTTCGCCCTCACGGTGTGGGCGGTCGGCCGGGTGCTCGCGCCCGAGCGGCGCTTCCCGATGGGATGGGTCGCGATCGCCGGTGTCGTGCACGCCGTGCTCATCGAGGTCGTCCAGGGCGCCCTGCTCCCGCATCGCAGCATGGACGGCACCGACGTGCTCGCCGACTCGATCGGCGTGGTCCTCGGCGTGCTCGTGTGGTGGGTCGAGCGTCGTGTCAGTCGGTCGGCATCACGATCTCGTCGGCGTACACGACCCGCATCGCGCCCGTGATCGCGTCGACGGTGCCCGCGTCCTCGCGCGCCACACGCTCGACCGCGGACGCGACGGACTTGGTGACGCGCTCGTTGAACACGCTCGGCACGATGTAGGTCGGGTTCAGCTCGTCCGGGGAGACGACGTCCGCGAGCGCCTCGGCCGCCGCGAGCAGCATCCGGTCGTTGACGTCTCGCGCGTGGGCGTCCAGGAGCCCGCGGAACACCCCCGGGAACGCGAGCACGTTGTTGATCTGGTTGGCGAAGTCGCTGCGGCCGGTCGCGACGACCTCGGCGTGCTTCGCGGCCTCGGCCGGGTCGATCTCGGGCGTCGGGTTGGCCATCGCGAACACGATGGAGCGGTCGGCCATGGTGGCGACGTCGTCGGCGGTCAGGATGTTGCCCGCGGACACGCCGATGAACACGTCGGCGCCGCGGATCGCGTCCTGCAGCGTGCCGGTGAGGCCGCGCGGGTTGGTGACCTCCGCGATCCACGGCAGGCGGCCGTCGAGCTGCTCGCGGTCCTCGTGCACGATCCCGTGGATGTCGGTGACCACGATGTCGCGCGCCCCCGCGGCGCGGAGCAGGCGCAGGATCGCCGTGCCGGCGGCCCCCGCCCCCGAGAGCACGATGCGCGAGGTCTCGAGCTCCTTGCCGACGACCCGCAGCGCGTTGCGCAGCGCGGCCACCACCACGATGGCGGTGCCGTGCTGGTCGTCGTGGAAGACGGGGATGTCGAGCTCCTTGCGCAGCCGGTCCTCGATCTCGAAGCAGCGGGGGGCGGAGATGTCCTCGAGGTTGATGCCCGCGAACACGGGAGCGATGGCCTTGACGTGCGAGACGATGTCGTCGACCGAGTGGGCGTCGAGGCAGATGGGGAACGCGTCGATGTTGGCGAAGCGCTTGAACAGCGCGGCCTTGCCCTCCATGACGGGCATCGCGGCGAGCGGGCCGAGGTCGCCCAGGCCCAGGATCGCGGAGCCGTCGGAGACGACCGCGACGGTGTTGCGCTTGATGGTCAGGCGGCGGGCGTCGTCGGGGTTCTCCGCGATCGCCTTGACCACACGCGCCACGCCGGGCGTGTAGACCATCGAGAGGTCGTCGCGGTGGCGGATCGGCACCTTCGACTCGACCGTGAGCTTGCCGCCCAGGTGGGCCAGGAAGGTGCGGTCGGAGACCTTGCCGAGCTCGACGCCCGAGAGGTCGCGGAGGGCTTCGACGACCTCCATCGCGTGCTCGTTGCCCGCGGTCATGACGGTCACGTCGGCGCGCATGCGCTGGGGGCCCGAGGCCGAGACGTCGAGCGCGGTGACCGAGCCGCCGTGCTCCTCGATGCAGCTCGTGATCTCGCTGACCGCGGCGGAGTGGGCGTCGAACTCGAGGCGGACGGTGATGGAATAGCTGACCGATGGCGCAGGTGACATGCTGCACATCGTAACGAGGGGGATCGCGTCGCGACATGACCGCGGGCCACCCGCGCGCCGCCGCTCCCTACCGCCTGGACAGTGCACGCCGGGCTCGGGCCGGGGCCGTGTAGCGTCCGGCCATGGCACGCCTGCGCACCGCCCACCCCGGCACCGATCCCGGCATCCGGCGGCGACGCCGCGGCCGCGGCTGGTCCTTCGTGCACGACAACGGCCGCGCGGTGTCGGCCGAGGACCGGGAGCGGGCGCTCGCGCTCGTCCTGCCGCCCGCCTGGACCGACGTGTGGATCGCCGCCGATCCCCTCGCGCACATCCAGGCGACGGGGATCGACGACGCGGGGCGCACGCAGTACCGCTATCACGACGAGTGGGGCGAGCGCCGCGAGCGCCTCAAGCACGAGCGCGCCCTCGACCTGGCCGAGACGCTGCCCTCCCTGCGCCGCCAGGTGACGCGCGACCTGGGCGAGCCCGGGCTGGGCCGCGAGCGGGTGCTCGCGGCGGCGCTGCGCATGCTCGACCTCGTCGCGATCCGAGCCGGCGGGGACACCTACGCCGACGAGCGCGGCACGCGGGGGCTGATGACGCTGCTCGTGCGTCATGCGACGGTCGACGGGGACTCCGGCGCCATCCGTCTGCGCTTCCCCGCGAAGTCGGGGCAGCGCTTCGACGTGACCCTCGAGGACCGGGACCTCGCGCGCTGCCTCGCCGAGCTGCGCTCGCACCGCTCGGGGGCGTCGCGACTGCTCGCGTTCCGCGACGGCAAAGGCGTGCATCCCCTGCACGATCGCGATCTCAACGACGCCGTGCGCGGCGCGACGGGCGGCGAGTTCACCGCCAAGGACTTCCGCACCCTGCACGGCACGATCCTGGCGGCCACGTCCCTCGCGCGGGCGCGGGACGTGGGCTCGGCCCGCGAGCGGGCGGCGGCGGAGCGGGCTGCCGTGGCCGAGGTCGCCGAGGCGCTCGGCAACACGGTCGCGGTCGCGCGCTCGAGCTACATCGATCCCGAGGTGTTCTCGCGCTTCGAGGAGGGCGAGACGATCGATCTGCGCGGCTCGCGCGAGAAGGCGATCCTGCGCCTGCTGCGCTGAGCGCAGGCCAGGCGCCGGTCAGCCCGTGAAGGGGGCGACGTCCGCGGCGAGCGCGTCGTACAGGTCGATCGCCTCGGCCGCATGGTCCTCGTAGCGCTCGGGGTAGGCCGAGCGCTGCACCCGCTGGGCGGCGTCGCCGATCGCGAGGTCCTCCCAGCCGGAGACGTCGAGCAGGCCGGGGTTGGGCGTGTGGTCGGCGACCCCGTAGAAGGCCCGGGTCGCGGCCAGCTTGTCGCGGACCTGCGCCGCGCTCCCCCAGCCCTGGCTGGTCTGCTGCTGGAACATGCCGCCGGACGTGCCGTCGGTGACGGTGTCGCGGTTGTAGAGCCAGGACTCGACGATCGCGGTGGACAGGGCGATCATCGCCCCGTAGGCGGGGACGCCGTAGCCCTTGCCGACGGCGATGATGAGGCGGGCGTTCTCCCGCTGGGTGTCGGTGGGGGCGCCGGGGTCCCAGCCGGAGCGGTCCTCGGGGGCGGTCAGGAACGCCCGGGAGAAGGCCTCGTCGGCCATGGCGGGCGCGGCCACGCCGAGGGAGAGGGAGCCGAGGGCTCCCGCGAGCAGGAGGTGGCGGCGGGTGAGGGACATCGGGGAATCACTCCAGAGGTGACCTCCCACGGGCTGCGAAGGGGGAAGGGACCGCAGGGTCACGGATCGGTTCGTGCGCGAGGCACCGTGTGGGTCGGCGACGTTACCGGCCTGCGCTCTTCCTGTGAACCCCCCGGGTGCACGGGGTCACAGCTCGGCGACGGCCTTGCGGATCCTCGTGTCCGACACGCTCTGGCGGGTGCCGAGGGTCTGCGCGAACAGGCTCACCCGGTACTCCTCGATCATCCAGGGGATCGCCCGCACGTCGGGGTCGACGAGGCGGGCGGGGGCCAGCCGGGAGCGGGCGCGCTCCCACAGCTGCTCGACGTCCGCGACCTGCCACGCGAGCCTCGCGTCCCGGGCGGGGTTGTCCTGGAGCTTGTCGAGCCGCACCTCGTCGGCCTTGAGATAGCGCTCGAGGTCGCCGAGGTGCTCGACGCCGACCCGGGAGATGAAGCCGTCGCCGACGAGCGACGCGGCGTGGTCGCGGATCTGGGTGAGCTGGCCGAGCACGGCGAGCGACGTCACGCGGGACACGGACTTCGACAGCCGGGCGTGCACCGCGAGCGCCCCGGCGGCCTCGCGCACGGCCCGTGCGGCGAGCTCGCGGTGGCCCTCGCGGACGCTCGCGACCAGGGCGTCGAAGGCCTCCCGGGTGCGCGGCTCGGCGGTGCCGACGAGGTGCTCGGTCGCGGCGCGGGAGGCGTCGGCCAGGAGCGCCGGGGTGCTCGCGTAGGGCGAGGAGGCGACGGCGAGCTTGGTGGGGTTGGGCAGGGAGTTCAGCACGGCGGCGAGCGCCGAGGGCTCGGCGGTGCCGAGCGTCCGGTCGATCAGGGCGATCACCCCGCCGTGATGGGCCAGGCGCGCCTCGTCCGCGCTCGGGAGGACCCGCAGGTCCACGCGCTCGTCGGTGCCGTCGGCACGTCGGCGGGCCACGAGCGCGGGGTACCCGGTGACCGTGAGCCCGTGGGCGCGGGACTCGTGGACGGCGGGCACGCCGTCGCGCGGGAACTCGCGGACGTCGGTGCGGGCGAGGTCGTCGCCCTGGGTCTGGACCGTGGTCCGCACCCGCTGGGCCAGGCGGGCGGCGAGCGCGGCGAGGTCGTCGCCGCGACCGACCTCCTTGCCGTGCGGGTCGACGACCGAGAAGTGCATGCGCAGGTGGGCGGGCAGCTTGGAGACGTCGAACTCCTCGCCGTACAGCGGGAGGTCGTCGGGCACCCCGGGCAGGGCCACGAGCTCGTCGGCGACGGCCTCGAGGAACGGCTCGCCCGCGTCGGGGTCGTCGTCGTGCAGGGCCAGCGCGACGGCCTTGGCCCGCTCGGGGGCGGGCACCAGGTGGCGGCGCACCGGTTTGGGCAGCGAGCGGATCAGCTCGGTGATGAGCTCGGTGCGCAGGCCGGGCACGAGCCAGTCGAAGCCGCGGGGCCGCACGCGGTTGAGCACGGCCAGCGGGATGGTCGCGGTGACGCCGTCGAGGGCGGCGCCGCGCGCCGGGCCGGCGGCCTGCGCGCGGGCGTCGCCGGGGGCGAAGGCGTAGGTCAGCGGCAGCGTGAGGTCGCCCTGGACCCAGGTGTCGGGGAAGTCGCGGGCCATGGCGGCCTGCAGGTCCTCGTCGGCGGCCTCCTCGGACAGCAGGTCCGCCTCGGTGAGGGTGAGCAGGTCGGGGGTCACGTGCCGCTGCTTCTTCCACCACGAGTCGAAGTGGCGCCCGGAGACGACGGTCGCGGGGATCCGCTCGTCGTAGAAGCGGAACAGGGCCTCGTCGCCCACGAGCAGGTCGCGGCGACGGGACTTGGCCTCGAGCTCGGAGAGCTCCTCGATGAGCGCGGCGTTGTCGCGGAAGAAGTGGTGGCGGGTGCGCCAGTCCCCTTCGATGAGGGCCTTCTGGAGGAAGATCTCGCGGCTCGTCGCGGGGTCGATGCGACCGTACCCGGTGACGCGGTCGGCGACGATCGGCACGCCGTACAGCGTCACCTTCTCGTGGGCCATGGCGCTCGCGCGCTTGGAGGACCAGAACGGCTCGGAGTAGGAGTGTCGCAGGACGTGCGCGCCGACCTCCTCGACCCAGGCGGGGTCGATGCGGGCCGCGGTGCGGCCCCACAGCCGGGAGGTCTCGACGAGCTCGGCGACCATCACGTAGTCGGGGCGCTTGCGGGCGAGCGCCGATCCCGGCCACAGCGCGAAGCGGGCGCCGCGGGCCCCGGAGTACTCGCGCGTGCGGTCCTCGTAGAGGCCGACGTGGCTGAGCAGCCCGGCGAGCAGCGACTGGTGGATCGCGACCGGGGAGGCGGGGGTGTCCGAGGCGTGCAGCCCGGCGTCCTTGGCCATGTCCTTGAGCTGGGAGTGGAGGTCCTGCCATTCGCGGATCCGCAGGTAGTGCAGGAACTCCGAGCGCACCTCGCGGCGGAAGGCGGAGGAGGACAGCGCGTCGCGGCGCTCGCGCAGGTGGTTCCACAGGTTCAGGTAGGCCAGGAAGTCGCTCGTCGGGTCCTCGAAGCGGCGGTGCTTCTCCTTGGCCTGCTGCTCCTGGCCCAGCGGGCGCTCGCGCGGGTCCTGGATCGACATGCCCGCGACGATCACGAGCACCTCGCGCAGCGCGCCGAGCCGGTCGGCCTCGATGAGCATGCGGGCCATGCGGGGGTCGAGCGGGAAGCGGGCGAGGGTGCGCCCGATCTCGGTGAGGCGGCGGCCGCCGGGGGCGGCGGGGTCCGCGGTGATCGCGCGCAGCTCCTCGAGCAGGCGCACGCCGTCGGTGATGGCGCGGGTCGCGGGCGGCTCGACGAAGGGGAAGGACTCGACGTCGCCGAGCCCGAGCGCGGTCATCTGCAGGACCACCGCGGCGAGCGAGGTGCGCAGGATCTCGGGCTCGGTGAACTCGGGGCGGGAGGCGAAGTCCTCCTCGGAGTACAGGCGGATCGCGACGCCGGGGTGGGTGCGCCCGGAGCGGCCGGAGCGCTGGTTCGCGCTCGCCTGGCTGATGGGCTCGATCGGGAGGCGCTGCACGCGGGTGCGCTGGGAGTAGCGCGAGATGCGGGCGAGGCCCGAGTCGATCACGAAGGAGATGCCCGGCACCGTCAGGGAGGTCTCGGCGACGTTGGTGGCCAGGATGATGCGGCGCACCGTGCCCTGGGTCCGCGGGGAGAAGATCTTCTGCTGGTCGGCGGCCGAGAGCCGTCCGAACAGCGGCAGCACCTCGGTGGGCAGGCTGCCGCCGCGCCCCGTGTTCAGGTGTGCCGTGAGGGCGTCGGAGATCTCGCGGATCTCCCGCTCGCCGGGGAGGAACACGAGGATGTCGCCGGGGCCCTCGGCGGCGAGCTCGTCGACGGCGTCGGTGATGGCGCCCGTGAGGTCCCGCTCGACCGAGTGGATGTCCTCGAGCTCGTCGTCCTCGTCGACCTCGGGCTCGAGCACGAGGGGCCGGTAGCGGATCTCGACGGGATAGGTGCGGCCGGAGACCTCGAGCACCGGCGCGGGGTGCACGGTGCCGTCGGCGTCGCGCGTCGCGAAGTGCTCGGCGAAGCGCTCGGGGTCGATCGTGGCCGAGGTGATGATGACCTTGAGGTCGGGCCGTTCGGGCAGGATCTGCCTGAGATAGCCGAGCAGCACGTCGATGGTCAGGGAGCGCTCGTGGGCCTCGTCGATGATGATCGCGTCGTAGCGTCGCAGGAGCCGATCGTGCTGGATCTCGGCGAGCAGGATGCCGTCGGTCATGAGCTTGAGGCGGGTGCCGCGCCCCGTCTCGCGCGTGAAGCGCACCTGGTAGCCGACGACGCCCTCGCCGAGGCGCTGGCCGAGCTCGGCGGCGATGCGCTGGGCGACGCTGCGGGCGGCGATGCGGCGCGGCTGGGTGTGGCCGATCAGGGCGCCCCGGGCGCCGTAGCCCATCTCGAGCAGCATCTTGGGCAGCTGGGTGGTCTTGCCGGAACCGGTCTCGCCGGCGATGACGACGACCTGGTGGTCCCGGATCGCGCCCTCGATCTCCTCGCGCGCCTGGGACACGGGCAGATCGGGAGGGAAGGTGATCGCGAGCGGGGCCGCCTGGTCGGGGCCCGGCGCATCGGTGCCGGGTGCCCCCCGCTGACGTCGGCTCATGGGGCTCCACTCTAGGGCGCGCGGCGCGGCGGCGCCTCGTCGATTCGTCGTCCGCGAACACGCGCAGGATCTAGGCTGGCGGCCTGGGGCCTGCACCGCGATCCGGTCAGCCCCTCTCCCCTTCGCCGAGGACGCCCCACGAGGAGACGCCGATGCGTGCATTGCGCAAGACCCATGCCGGACCCGGCCTCGAGCTGGTCGACCTGCCCGAGCCGACGTGCGGGCCCCATGACGTGAAGATCCGGGTGATGCGCGCGGGCATCTGCGGCACGGACCTGCACATCCTGGCCTGGGACGCCTCGGGCCGTTCGATGTGCGACACGGTGCCCTTCACCCCGGGCCACGAGTTCTACGGCGAGGTGGTCGAGGTCGGCGACGAGGTGCCCGACGTGCGGTGCGGCGACCGGGTCTCGGGCGAGGGCCACGTCGTGTGCGGGATCTGCCGCAACTGCCGGGCCGGGCGGCGCCAGATGTGCATCCACGTGCGCAGCGTGGGCGTGCAGCGCGACGGCGCGTTCGCCGAGTACCTCGTGATCCCGCGCTCGAACGTGTGGGTCCACGAGCACGACGGCCGCACCGACGTCATCTCCCCGGAGCTGGGTGCCCTGTTCGACCCGCTCGGCAACGCCGTGCACACGACGCTGACCTTCCCGGTCGTGGGCGAGGACGTGCTCATCACAGGTGCCGGCCCGATCGGGCTCATGTGCGCGGCCGTCGCGCGCTTCGCCGGCGCACGCCACGTCGCGGTGACCGACGTCGCCGCGCACCGGCTCCAGATGGCGCGCGCGGCCGGGGTCGACGTCGCCGTCGACGTCTCGGCGACCTCGATCCGCCAGACCCAGCGCGAGCTCGACATGCGCGAGGGCTTCGACGTCGGGCTCGAGATCTCCGGTCAGGCCTCGGCGCTGCAGGAGATGATCACCAACATGAACCACGGCGGCAAGATCGCGCTGCTGGGGCTGCCCTCGCGCGAGTTCGAGATCGACTGGACCACCGTCATCACCCACATGCTCACGCTCCAGGGCGTCTACGGCCGCGAGATGTTCGAGACCTGGTTCGCGATGAGCGCCATGACCACCACGAGCCCCGTCCTGCGCGACCGGGTGCTCGCGACCGTGACCGACGTGCTGCCGCTGCGGCGCTGGGAGGAGGGCTACGAGATCGCCCGCTCGGGCAGCGGCGGCAAGGTGCTGCTCGACCTCGAACGGCTCGACTGACCCGGCCGCCCGCGCGCGACCGCCCTCCCCACCTCGCCCCTGCGGCGCCCCCGACCCGGAAGGACCCCATGTACTCCGATCTGAAGGACCAGCTGGCATCCGAGCTCGACGCGATCCGCGACGCCGGCACGTACAAGCACGAGCGCACGATCTCGAGCCCGCAGTCGGCCCACATCGAGGCGGCCGCCGCCGGGCGCGCGGGCGTCGAGGTGCTGAACTTCTGCGCGAACAACTATCTGGGGCTGGCCGACCACCCCGAGATCGTGGCCGCCGCGAAGCGGGCCCTCGACGACCGCGGCTTCGGCATGGCCTCGGTGCGCTTCATCTGTGGCACCCAGGACCTGCACCTCCGGCTCGAGCAGGCCGTGAGCGCCTTCCTGGGCACCGAGGCGACCATCCTGTTCTCCTCGTGCTTCGACGCCAACGGCGGCGTGTTCGAGTCGCTCTTCGGCCCCGAGGACGCGATCATCTCGGACGAGCTCAACCACGCCTCGCTGATCGACGGGATCCGCCTGTGCAAGGCGGCGCGGCTGCGCTACCGCAACGCCGACCTCGAGGACCTGCGCACCCAGCTCGAGGCCGCCGGGGCGATGCGCGACGGCGCCGGTCCGCGCCGCACGATCATCGTGACCGACGGCGTGTTCTCGATGGACGGGTATCTCGCGCCCCTGCCGGGGATCTGCGACCTCGCCGACGAGTACGGCGCGCTCGTGCTCGTCGACGACTCCCACGCGGTCGGCTTCATGGGCCGGACCGGTGCGGGCACCCCCGAGCACTTCGGGGTGTCCGACCGCGTGGACATCTACACGGGCACGTTCGGCAAGGCCCTCGGCGGGGCGAGCGGCGGCTACGTCTCGGGACGCCAGGAGATCGTGGACATGCTGCGGCAGAAGGCACGGCCCTACCTGTTCTCCAACTCGCTGGCCCCCTCGATCGTCGCGGCGACCCTCACGGCGCTCGAGCTCGTGGCCACGAGCGGCGAGCTGCGCGCCCGGCTGTTCGACAACGCCGCGCTGTTCCGGCGCCGCATGGGCGAGGAGGGCTTCGAGCTGCTCGAGGGCGAGCACGCGATCGTCCCGGTCATGCTCGGCGACGCGGCGCTCGCCGGGCGCATGGCCGACGCGATGCTCGAGCACGGCGTGTACGTGACGGCGTTCTCCTACCCGGTGGTGCCGCAGGGCCGGGCCCGGATCCGGGTCCAGCTGTCGGCCGCGCACTCGGCCGAGGACGTCGAGACGGCGGTGCGCGCCTTCGTGGCGGCCCGCGAGGAGGTCGGCGCGGGCGCGTGACCCCGCGCCGGCGCGGCGCGTCTCAGAGCCGGGCGAGGGTGCCGAGGGCGACGCGCCCCAGGGGGCTGTCGGCGGGGTACGCGGTGAGCTTCGCGACGGCGTAGCGCGCGGCCCAGCCGCGGGCCCGCGCGACGGCGGCGCCCCAGACGGCGTCGTCGTCGACGCCCGTCCAGGTGGCGGCGGCACGGTAGGCCGCGAGCAGCGGCTCGGCCTGGCCGAACTCGAGCAGGCCGCCGAGGTCGCCCGCGGGGTCGCCGGGCGTGGTGTCGCCGAAGTCGATCAGGGCGGCCGGCCCGGCGCCGTCGGGCAGCACGACGTTGGCCGGATGCGGATCGCCGTGCAGCAGGAGGTCGCCTCCCGTCCAGTCCGGGGCGGCCACGCCCGCCCGCCACGCCTCGCGGGCGCGGGCGGCGAGCTCCGCGGGCAGGCCCACGCGCACGAGGTCGAGGTGGAAGGCCTCGTCCCGCTCGCGCAGCGGCACCCCGCGCACGGGGTTGCGGTCGAGGCCGCCGGGGGCGGGGGTGTGCAGTCCGGCGAGGGTGCGCGCGAGCAGCTCGCCCGCCCAGGTGAGCTCGGCGGCGGTGCCGAGGGAGGCATCGCGGCCGGGGAACCAGGGGTGCAGGGCGGCGGCGTGGCCGGTCGCGAGGATCGCGGGGATCGCCATGGGCAGCTGCGCGGCCCGCGGCGCGAGCAGGCGCAGCACGACGATCTCGCGGGACAGCAGCGCGACCGCGCTCGCGCGGCGGGCGACGCGCAGGGCCAGCGGGGTGCCGTCGTACAGCGAGCCGACGTCCCAGATCGTGTTGTCCCACCCCTCGCCGATGCGCAGCGGCGCCGGGGTCCAGGCGATGCTCGAGAGGTGCACGCCGGGCTCGGGGTCGAGCCTCGCGAGCAGGGTCTCGATGTCGTCGGCGCCGACGATGCGGTCCGCACCGGGGAGGGTCGGCGCGAACAGGCGGGGAGGGTCCGGGAAGACGGGGAGAGGCACGCGTCCACGCTAGCGACGACCGCGCGCCGATCGCGACGGCTCGACCGCGTCGACTGCGTCTCATCGGGCGCCCCGACGCATCGATCGATGCGTGTCGCCGGCGCGGGCGCGGTTCAGGGCCGCTCGACGGCGCCGTCGCGGGTCGGACGGGGGCCGAGCACGAGACGCATGTCGCGCACCGTGTACCCCTCCACGAGGTCCACCCAGCCCAGGCGCGGCTCGCCGTCGAGGCGCACGTCGCACGCGAGCAGCCGCGTGAGCAGCACGTCGGTCTCGGCGAGGGCGAGGTGCTCGCCCGGGCAGCGGTGGGCGCCCGCGCCGAAGCTGAGCCCGGTCGCGCCGACGCCGGGCGGCATCGGCCGCCCGGGGCACAGGTCGAGGGGGTCCGGGCCGACGGCCTCGGGGTCGGCGTTAGCGTCGCGGATGCACAGGTCGGCCAGCTCCCCGGGGCGCATCGCGGCCCTCGCCTCCCTGTCGTCGACCTCGAGGTCCTCGCGCACGCGACGGTGGAGATGGCCGACGACGGGCTCGAGCCGGATGATCTCGGCGAGGATCGCGAGGCGCTCGGTCCTCCCGGCGGTGCGGTAGCGCTCGCGCAGGGCGTCGTCGGCCAGCAGGTGCCAGCACGCCATGGCGATGAACTCGCGGGTCGTGATCATGCCGGCGGTGGCATAGGTCACGCACTCGACGAGGATGTCGGCCTCGCCGTAGCCGCTGTCGAGAAGATGGCTGATGATGTCGTCGCGCCGGGCGCGGCGTCGGGCCCGCAGGGCGGGCCGCACGTCGCGCACGTGGAAGCGGACGAGGGGGACGAGGGCGTTGAGCCCGGCCGAGGCCCATTGCCGCCGGGTGCGGCCCCAGTGCGGCGCGGCGAGGTCGAAGGGCGGCTGGCGCATGAAGGTGACGAGGCGGGCCGACATCGCCTCGAGCGGCGCCTCGGTGAGCCCGACGATGCGGCGGGCGACGTCGACGCTGAAGTGCAGGGCGAGCTGGTCCAGGCGGCAGGTCCCTGCCTCGAGGGTCGCGCCGACGAGCTCGTCCGCGCTCGCGGCCATGACCGGCGCCCACCGCTCCTCGACCACGGCGGGCGCGAGGAAGCGGCCCACGGCGCGACGCTGGTCGTCGTGCCCGGGGCCGTCGGACAGCAGGATCGGATGGTGGCGCAGGAAGGCGGTGGGGATCGCCTCGGCGGTGAAGCCCGCCTGGGTGGTGGCGCCGCGGGCCCGCAGCACCTGGCGGGCCGCGGCGAGCGAGCGGATCCGCCAGCGCCGTCCGTCGTGCTCGAGACGGGGCCCGGTCGCCTCGCCGGGCCGATGCGACCGACGACGGTCGACGCCGCTCATACGGCCTCCTGGGGACGACGGGGTGCGCGGCCGTCGGGGCCCACGGTGCGCGGACGTCTTCTCACGGTACGCGCCGCATGCTCAGGCCGCTCGGTCCTCGAGGCGGTCCAGGAGGCGGTCGAGCACGGGACGGGCGCGGACGGGGAGCGCGCCGTCGGCCAGGAGTGCTCGGGCGGCCCGCATCTCGATCGCCGTGAGCGCCTCGACATGGCGCCGGGCCCCGCAGTCGACGAGCAGTCGCTGCAGGGTCAGCGCCTGCTCCTCGGTGAGGTCGGGGGCGCCCAGGTGCCGACGGATCCCCTCCCATGCCCCGGTCGTGCGGGCATAGGCGATGATCGCGGTCTCCTTGCCCTCGCGCAGGTCGGAGAAGGGGTCCTTGCCGTGGCACGCCGCGTCGCCGAAGACCGAGAGGGCGTCGTCCTGGAGCTGGTAGGCCAGGCCGACATGGCGGCCCACGCGCGCGAGCGCCCACCCGGTCGCGGGATCGGCGTCCGCGAGGACCGCGGCCCAGCGCAGCGGCAGCTCGACGGAGTAGGCGGCGGTCTTCGAGCGCGTCATCTCCAGGACGGTCGAGACGTCGGGGTCGAGCGCCCCGTCGGCGAGGGACACGTCGAGGAACTCCCCGGCCACGGTCTCGCACAGGGCGTCGTCGAGCAGGTCGAGCAGGCTCGTGCGACGCGCGGTCGCGAGCGGGAGGCGCGCGAGGCTCTGATGGGTCAGGGCGAGCAGGAGGTCGCCCACCAGGATCGCCGCGCTGCGGGCACGGTGCAGGCTGTGCTCGTCGTCGCGGGCCGCGGTGCGACGGTGGAGGGAGCCGATCAGGTTGTCCCGGCCGCGCCGGGTGAGGTCCCCGTCGATCACGTCGTCGTGGAGCAGGAGGGCGACGTGCAGGATCTCGAGGGTCGCCGCGACGCGGAGCGCGAGTGCTCGGGGGGCGGGCGCCGCACCCTCGGGGGCGAGCGCGTCGTAGGTCTCCACGAGCAGGCGCGGGCGGATCCGCTTGCCGCCGGCGAGCGCGGCGACGGCCTCGTCCCACAGCTCGGCGGCCTCGGGGCCGTGGGTCCGCATGCGCGCGGCACCGGGCTGCATGAGCTGGGCGATCTCGGCCGAGAGGCTCTCGTCGAGGGCCGGCGCCGTGGTCTCGGCGAGATCGGGGACGGCCTGCATGCCCGTGCCTCCTCGTCCGTCGGCGTCCCGGCCGGCGCGAGCGCGATCCGGGACCAAATTACTTAGCTTGGCTATATTCTATACGGAATGGCGCAGTTGTTCAGTAGGGTTGCGGCATGGACGCACAGGCGGCACGGAGCGCATCCCCGTCGTGGCGCCTCTATGACCTGGCCTCGACGGATCCGGACTCGGTGCTGACCGACCGGTCGGGTCTCTCCGAGGCGGACACGCGCAGGATCGAGGACCTGATGGCCGCCTTCGCCGCGCTGCGCCGCGTGGAGGACGAGGTGGCGCGCGCCTCCGAGCGGTACATGAAGCTCAAGCGCACCGACATGCGCGCCCTGCACTACCTGATCGCCGCCGAGCACCGGGGGGAGATCGTCACCGCGGGCGCGATGGCGTCCCACCTCGGCATCTCGACCGCCTCGACGACCAAGCTGCTGGACCGTCTCGAGCGCGCGGGGCACATCACCCGCCACCGCCACCCCACCGATCGGCGCGCGCTCGCGATCCGCTGCACCCCGGCCACGCGCGAGGTCGCCATGGAGACGGTGGGGCGTCGGCACGCCGGACGCTTCCGGGCCGCGCGGCGTCTGAGCGCCGCCGAGCGCGAGACGGTGATCCGCTTCCTCGAGGACACCGCGCACGAGATGTCGCTCGGCGACGAGCACGGGGCGCGCGAGCCCGAGCAGATCGCGAGCCCCGAGCCCGGGTCGGACGGGGGCGCCGCGGATGCACGGTGAGTACCTGCTGTTGCTCGGGGCTTGCGTGCTGATCACGCTGCCGCTCGAGTTCGTGCTCGGAGCCCGCGTCTATCGCCGCCCGCTCGCCGCGCTCCTGGCGATCGGACCCGTCGTGCTCGTGTTCGGCGCGTGGGACCTGCTGGGCATCCATCGCGGGCACTGGTGGTACGAGCCGGCTCGGATCAGCGGGATCGAGCTGCCCGGCTCCCTGCCGCTCGAGGAGCTCGCCTTCTTCGTCGTGATCCCGTTGTGCGGTCTGCTCACCTTCGAGGCGGTGCGGACCCTGCTCGCGCGATGGTCCGCCCTGCGCACGGCGCGCGCCGACGACAGGGCGCGGGACGGGGGACGCGGCGATGCCTGAGTACACGGTCCTCACGGCGGTCGCCCTGGTCGCCGTCGTCGCGCTCGAGCTGTTCGTGCTGCGCACGGGCCTGTTCCGGATGCTCGCGTACTGGGTGAGCATGGTCATCGTGCTCGGCTTCCAGGTGCTCGTGGACGGCTGGCTGACCAAGCTCGACGCCCCGATCGTGCTGTACGACCCCGCGATGACGCTCGGCGTGCGCTTCCCGTGGGACATCCCCGTGGAGGACTTCGGCTTCGGCTTCGCGATGGTCACGCTGACGATCGCGCTGTGGCTGCGGGTGACGCGCACCCCGCGCGGCCGCCGCACGGAGGAGGGGCGATGACGACGCTCAGCGACCTGTTCACCGCGGGCGCGCGACGCTACGACCTGCTCGTGGGCGCCGACCCCGGGTACCACCGTCACCTCCGCCTCGCGGCCGAGCGCCTGGTGCGCCACCGCCGGCCGCGTCGTGCGCTGGACCTCGGCTGCGGCACGGGCGCGTCGACCCGTGCCCTGCTCGGGGCGGCCCCGGAGGCCCGGATCCTCGGCGTCGACGCAGCTCACGGCATGATCGAGCAGGCGCGGGCCAAGCAGTGGCCCGCCGGGCGCGTCGAGTTCGCCGTCGGCCTGGCCGGCGACGAGACCGTCACCGCGCCGTCGGCGCCGTTCGACGTGTGCCTGGCCGCCTACCTGCTGCGCAACGTGCCCGCCGCCGAGCGCGACCGCGTGCTCCGCTCGATCCGGGATCAGCTGGTCCCCGGCGGTGTGCTCGCCGTCCAGGACTACACCGTCGCCGGCTCCTGGCGGAGCGCGCGCGTCTGGGACGCCGTGTGCTGGCTCGTGATCGTGCCGCTCGCCGCGCTCGTGCTGCGCGACACCCGGCTGTTCCGCTACCTGTGGCGCAGCGTGCGGGACATGGAGGGCGTCGAGGTCTGGTGCGCGCGGATGGACGCGGCCGGTCTCGAGGTGCTCGAGGTGCACCACGGATCCTCGTGGCAGCGCGGGATCCTGCACACCGTGATCGCGCGACGACCGGAGCAGACATGAGCCGCAGGACCATGACGAGCGTGCCGCGCCCCGGCCGCGACCGGCGCGCCGTCCTGCACCGCGCCCCGGCGGGCGCGGAGCGGGCCGAGGGGCGACGGGTCGTCGTGATCGGCGGCGGCATCGCCGGGATCGCCGCGGCGACCGTGCTCGCCGAGCGCGGCGTCGACGTCGACCTCGTCGAACGCGAGCACACGTGGGGCGGCCGGGCCCGCTCATGGGACCTCGGCGACGGCCGCTCCATGAGCCGCGGCTTCCACGCCTTCTTCCGCCAGTACTACACGCTGCGCGCGCTGCTGCGGCGCGGCGATCCCTCGGGGTCCGCACTCACCGGCATCGGCGACTATCCGCTCCAGCTCGCCGGAGGGCCCCGCGACTCATTCCGCGGCATCCCCCGCACCCCGCCGCTGAGCGTCGCAGCGTTCGCGCTGCGCAGCCGCAGCTTCCCCGTGCGCCAGCTCGCCCGGGTCGACGTGCCCGCCGCGCTCGCGCTCCTGCGCGCCGACTTCCCCGCCACCTTCTCCCGGTACGACGGCGTGAGCGCCCAGACGCTGCTCGACGAGCTGCGCTTCCCGCACGATGCGCGCCACCTCGCCCTCGAGGTCTTCGCGCGCTCCTTCTTCGCCGACCCCGCCGAGTTCTCCGCGGGCGAGCTGGTGGGCATGTTCCACACGTACTTCATGGGCTCGGCCGAGGGCCTCGTCTTCGACGTGCCCGTCGACGCGTACTCCCCGGCGCTGTGGGACCCGCTGATCGCGGCGCTGTGCGGTCACGGCGCCCGGGCGCGCACGGGAACGCGCGTCGTCGCGGTGCGCCCTGCGGCCGACGCCGTCCACGTGACCGGCGAGACGGACGATTTCGAGGTCGACGCGGTCGTGATCGCGGCCGATCCGCGCGGCGCCCGCGCCCTGCTGGACACCATGCCCGGCCCGACGCGCGACTCCGACGCGTGGCGCCGCCGGATCCGGTCGCAGCGCAACGCCCCGCCGTTCGCGGTCTGGCGGCTGTGGCTGGACCTGCCCGTCGCCGCGGCCGCTCCCGCCTTCCTGGGGACGAGCGGATACGGCCCCCTCGACAACGTGTCGGTGCTCGAACGGTTCGAGGCGACCGCGGCGCGCTGGAGCGCCGCCCACGGCGGCAGCGTGCTCGAGCTGCACGCCTACGCCCTGCACGAGGCCGAGGCGCAGGACCCGACCGCGCTGCGGCGCGAGCTGTGGCACCAGCTGCTGCGCCTGCACCCCGAGCTCGCCCGCGCCTCGGCCGTGCACGAGGAGTGGATCGTGCACGACGACTGCCCGCTCATCGGCACCTCGCCCTGGGCCGAGCGCCCCACCGTGCGGTCCCCCGACGAGCGCGTCGTGCTCGCCGGTGACTGGCTGCGCACCGATGAGCCGGTCGCCCTCATGGAACGGGCCGCCCTGACCGGGGTGCAGGCCGCCAACACCCTGCTCTCCCGCTGGGGCGTCGCGGGCCAGGACTACTGGAGCGTGCCGCTACGGGGCGTCCTGCGCGGGCGCGGCGGCACGCACGGAGCACGGCGAGGACGACGACAGCGATGAGACGACAGCGATGACGAGGAGACCCCCGATCGACGACATGACCAGCACCGACTCCCGGGCCTCTCGTGCGCACGGCGCATCGGAGGTCGTGCTCCTGCTGGGCGCGAAGGACGAGGTGATCGGCACCGCACCCAAAGCGACCGTGCACTCCGCGCACACCCCGCTGCACCTGGCCTTCTCCGTGCACCTGCGTTCGCGCGACGGCCGGGTGCTGCTGACCCGCCGCTCTCTGGCCAAGGCCACCTGGCCCGGCGTGTGGACCAACGCGTTCTGCGGGCACCCCGGGCCCGGGGAGTCGTTCCCGGCCGCGATCGCACGGCGCTCGCATGCGGAGCTCCAGCTCGACCCGGCCCTCGTCTCCGCACCGCGGCTCGTGCTGCCGCGCTTCCGGTACCGAGCCGTGGACACGAGCGGGATCGTCGAGAACGAGGTCTGCCCCGTCTACGTGGTCGACTACGCGGGGGACCCCGACCGTCTGCCGCGGCCCGATCCCGACGAGGTCGCGGACGCGGCCTGGTGCGGGGTCGAGGAGCTCGCCCGCACCGCGCGGGACCTGCCGTTCCTGCTGAGCCCGTGGCTGCTGGACCAACTCGCGCATCCCGAGCTGGTCGAGCACCTGCGGGCGGGATGAGCGGGGCCGCGGCCCCGGAGCCGCGCATGAGGATCGGGAGCCGTGCGCGCACCCGGTGGGCGCCGGGAACGGGAAAAGGCCCCCTCCCCCGCGCATCAGCGCAGGTGAGGGGGCCTTTCCGTATCGAGTGCATCGTGGAGACGGCGGGAATCGAACCCGCGTCCGATAGTGCGAAGCCAGGGCTTCTCCGGGCGCAGTCAGCAATGACGTCTTCTCAGTCCCGGCGCTCGTGCTGACGCGTCGCCGACGGACTCAGTCACTCTGAGGTGTTCACCCATCCTCGATGACGAAGGATGGAAGCAGTGGCTCCTTAGATGATGGAACGATCCGGGTCAGGAGCAATCCCGGGGTTCCAGACTGCTGTCGCGGCTATCAGGCGGCGAGAGCGAAGTCAGTGCGCTTGGGTTCGGCACTTATTGGTTTCCCAGGAGCGTTGACGAGATGACCTGGGATCCTCGGCCCGCTTCCCCTTGCTGGACAACTACCGTCGAAACCGATCGTCCCCGAGCGTGGAAAAACAGTGGCACTACTGCGGCAGCGCGGACGCTGCCTCTGCACTCGATGTTCTGTTGTCAATCCGGATCGCCGTCGCTCCTCGCGAGAGGAGGTGGACGCCCCGGCCACGTGCGTCCAGTCTAGCGCCCGGGGCGGGCACGCCCAAGGGGTTATCCGTTCGCCCCTGGCGGAGGGGTCGGCGTGATCAGCGACGCCATGACGCGCCGCAGCGTGCCGCCTGCGCCCACAATGGGGGGCATGAGCGCGTTCGAGGTCGAGGGGATCCGGATCGAGATCGATCCGGTGACGCTCCGCGAGCGCGTGGCCGATCCGGCCGCTCTCTCGCGCTGGTGCGATGAGCACCGCGGGGATCCGCGTGCGGTCGCCTACCTGCGCATGGTCGACCGGCTCGACGACGCCGAGCGCGCGGGCCACGAGAGCCTCGCCGAGCCCGGCCTGCACCCGGTCACCCGGGCCGTGCGCCGGGCGCGCTACGCCCAGGTGCTGCAGTGGCAGGGGCGCTTCGAGCAGGCCGACGAGGAGTTCGCACGGGCGGCCGAGGAGACCGGCCTGGGCGAGGACCCGATGGCCACGAGCTCGTTCCTGGCGCTCGCGACCGTGCTGCTGCACCGGGCCACGAGCAGGTCGGAGCACGCGATGGTGGCCGCGGCGGCCGAGCGCCCCGTGAGGGCCCAGCGCCTCGCCGACGCCGCCCTCGAGGACGCGCGACGGGCGCTCGCGATCCGGGAGGGGCTCGACGCGTCCGCCGATCAGCTCGCCGCGGCCCGCCAGGTCGTCTCCCGGCTGCAGGCCGTGGCCCAGCCGGCCTGAGAGCGACCTCCGCCCGGCCTGCGGGCCCGGCCGTCCGTCGAACGAGCCAGGGCCGGACGAGTCGGACGAGCCGGGGTCAGACGAGCTCGCGGCGGCGCATGGCCCGCTGGGCCTCGCGCATGTCCTGCTGCTCGCGCAGCGTCTGGCGCTTGTCGTAC
Organism: Brachybacterium huguangmaarense; assembly: GCF_025725725.1. Lineage (NCBI taxonomy): Bacteria > Bacillati > Actinomycetota > Actinomycetes > Micrococcales > Dermabacteraceae > Brachybacterium > Brachybacterium huguangmaarense. Next base: position 2,028,093 of record NZ_CP107020.1, on the reverse strand, counting down.
TCCTTCTTGCCGCGGGCCAGGCCGACCACGACCTTGGCGTGCGAGCCGAGGAAGTACATCTCGAGCGGCACGAGCGTGTAGCCCTTCTCGCGGGACTTGCCCGCGAGCTTGGCGATCTCCGTCTTGTGCAGCAGCAGCTTGCGCTTGCGACGGGCCGCATGGTTGGTCCAGGTGCCCTTGACGTACGGGGCGATGTGCACGGCCTCCATCCACACCTCGCCGCCGTCGATGTAGCAGAACCCGTCGACGAGGGAGGCCCCGCGGTCGCGCAGGGACTTCACCTCGGTGCCGGTCAGGACGATGCCGGCCTCGTAGGTGTCGTCGATGTGGTAGTCGTGGCGCGCCTTCTTGTTGGACGCGATGAGCTTCTTGTCGGGGCCGTCGCTCGCACTGGACGACTTCTTGGCACCCTTGTTCGCCGCGGACATCGTCTCTCCTCTCGCTCCGACCGGCCGACCCCCGGCTCGGCGCGCTCCGCGAGCATCGCGGGAGCGCCCGACGTTCCGGGGACGCTCCACTCTACGGTGCACCTCGGGAACGGGGAACCGGTTTTCGGGCCGCTCCGCTCAGGGCGCACGACGCGGACCGCACGATCGGGTGCGATCAGACGTAGCCGGCGGGGTCGACCGGGGTGCCGTCCTCGTGGACCTCGAAGTGCAGATGGCACCCGGTCGAGGAGCCGGTGGTGCCGACGTAGCCGACCACGTCGCCGCGCTTGACGCTCGTGCCCTCGGGCACCGCGAATTTCTGCAGGTGGTGGTACGAGGTGGTCATGACCTTGCCGTTCATGACGCCGTGGCTGACGATCACCTTGTTGCCGGCGGCCGTGCCGGTGGTCTCCTTGATCACCTGCCCGTCCTGGGCGGCGTGCACGGGGGTGCCGCACGCGACGGGGAAGTCGTCGCCCGCGTGGAACTTCCGGGTGTGGTAGATCGGGTGGTACCGCCAGCCGAAGGTGGAGTTCATCGTGCCGGGCACCGGGCGGATGAAGCCCGAGGCGCTCGCCCCACCGGTCCCGCCGTTGTCCGGCACGGTCCGGGTGGGCGTGCCTGCCTGGGCGGCCTCGCGCTCGGTGCGGGTGAGCTCCTGGATCTCGGAGTCGAGCGTCGTGGACTGGCCCTGCAGGTCGGTCTCCTGGCCCTCGTACTGGGTCTTCTTGTCCTCGAGGTCCGTCTTCTGCTGGGTCTGCTGGGAATAGAGGTCGTCGAGCGTCTGCTTGGCGGTGCGCGCGGCCTCCTCCGCCTCCTCCTTGCGCTCGACGGCCTGCTCCGCCTGCACCTTGAGATCGGCGATCTCGGTGCGCACGGCGCCCAGGCGGTCGGTCGCGTTGTCGGTGACCGACTGATCGGTGCGGAGGGTGTCGAGCCGGGTGCCCTGGGACTCGAGGGTGAGGCGGTAGTTCATGGAGCGGTCGACCGCGTCCTGCGGATCGGCCGAGCCGAGGAAGACCGTGGCGGGATTGGGCACGCCGCCGCCCTTGTAGGCGTCGAGGGAGACCTCCCGCATCTCCTCGTCGGAGCGGTCGACCTCCTGCTGGCCGTCGTCGCTCTCGCCCTGGAGCCGCTGCTCCTCCTGCTGGGCGGCGGTCAGGCGGTCACCGGTCTGCTGGTCGGCCAGTCGGGCGTCGTCGAGCTCGGTCTGGGCGTCGTCGAGGGACTGCTGCGCGTCGGGGATCTCGAGCTCCGTCCGGGCGAGCGCGAGGTAGGTGTCCGAGAGGTCCTGGTCGACGTCGGCGAGCTGACCGCGCAGGTCCTCGATCTGCTGATCGATCTCCTGCTTGCGCTTGATCTTGTCGTCCTTGTCCTCGGCGTGGGCCGCAGGCGCGGGGCCCAGCACGACGCCGGAGGAGGCGACGAGCACGAGCGTGCCGAGGACGGCGAGGGCGCGGCGGGCCAGGGGGATGCGGGGGGACGGGAAGGCGACGGGTGCCATGGCTCAGACCCTCAGGTAGCGGTTCAGGGAGACGACGCTCGCGGCGATCGCGAGGATCGCGCCCAGGGCGACGAGGATCGGGCCGGCCCACAGCAGGTCGGCGCCGGAGACCCGCACGACCTGCGCGCCCAGGGTCGGTGCGAGCCATCCCTGGACGACGTATCGCACGGCGACCCATAGCAGCCCCGAGGCCACGAGGGCGCCGAGGATCGCGGCGACCGCGCCCTCGAGCAGGAAGGGTGCGCGGATGAAGAGGTTCGAGGCGCCCACGAGGCGCATGATGGCGATCTCGCGGCGGCGCCCCGTCACGGACATGCGGATCGTGGTGAACACGAGGAGCACGGCCGCGATCAGCATCAGCACGGCCAGGGAGACCGCGAACACGGTGGACTGGTTGAGCACGCGGATGAACGGGGCGTAGACGCTGAGCAGGTCGGTGACCTCGTCCACGCCGTCGCGCCCCTGGAAGAACTGGACGACGGCGTCGGAGCGGTCGGCGTCCTTGACCGTGATGTGGAAGGAGACGGGCATGTCCTCGGCGGTCATGTCGGAGGAGAACCCCTCGCCCTCGAACTGCTGCTGGTAGATCGCGAGCGCTTCGTCCTGGTCGCGCTCGGTGTACGAGGCGATGTACGGCGCCAGGGTGTCGCCGTCGAGGGCGTCGCGCACCGATTGGATCTGGGCGTCGGTCGCCGCTCCCCCGGCGCACGAGGCCGTCGTCGAGTGCGGCGAGCACAGGAACACGGTCACCTGGGACTGCTCGACCAGGGTGCGCTTGAGCTCGACGATCTCCTTCTGCATGAGCAGTCCCGCGCCCACGAAGGTGAGGGAGACGGCGGTCACGATGACGACCGAGATCACCATGGTGACGTTGCGCCACAGGCCGGCGAGGATCTCGCCGCGGATGTACCGGATCCTCATCGTGCCTCCTCCTCGTGCGCGGCGGCCTCGGGACCCTCCGGCGCCTCGGCGCCGGGCGCCTCGTCGCCGAAGGTGTCGTCGAGCTCCTCGTCGAAGGCGTCGTCCAGATCGTTCGGGGCGTCCTCGGCCTCGTCGACCAGCTCCTCGTCCTCGACGTCGTCGACCGCGGCGGCGGCCCGCGAGCCGTGGGCGCGCGCGACGGTCGCGGTCTCCCGCTCCTCCGGGTGCACGGAGGTGTCCGTCTCGCCATCGGCCGTCTCGGCGGCGCCGGAGATCTCGGAGTCGGGGGCGGTCGACTCGTAGGTGCCGTGCTCCTCGTCGCGGACCACGTGCCCGTCGACGAGCTCGACGACCCGGCGGGACATGCGGTCCACGGCGCCCTGGTCGTGGGTGGCCATGACGACCGTGGCGCCCTGCCCGTTGATCTCGGCGAGCAGCTCGAGGATGCCCTCGGAGGTCGCGGGGTCGAGGTTGCCCGTGGGCTCGTCGGCCAGCAGGATCGTGGGGCGGTTGACGTAGGCGCGCGCGATCGCGACGCGCTGCTGCTCGCCGCCGGAGAGCTCGTGGGGCAGGCGACGGCCCTTGTCGGCGAGGCCGACCATCTCGAGCATCTCGGGCACGAGGCGGCGCACCTGCTTGCGGGGCGTGCCGATCACGGCGAGCGCGAACTCGATGTTCTGGTAGGCGGTCTTGGTGGGCAGGAGGCGGAAGTCCTGGAAGACCATGCCGATCTCGCGGCGCAGCGAGGGCACCTTCCACGAGGGGACGCGCGAGAGGTCCTTGCCGGCCACGTACACGCTGCCCGAGGTGGGCGCGGTCTCCTTGAGCACGAGGCGCATGAGCGTGGACTTGCCACTGCCGGAGGCGCCCACGAGGAACACGAAATCCCCGCGCTCGAACTCGATGTCGAGGTTCGTGAGCGCGGGGCGGGTGCCTCGCAGGTACGTCTTGGTGACGTCGTCGAATCGGATCACGGAGGTCCTGCCGGTGGTGCGGGAAGAGATGCGGGGCCAGCGTGGCACGCGCGCCGAGGCGAGGGCGGGAGGCGCTCGGGCGCGTCCGGTCAAGCCTTGGTCAAGGGGCACGCCCCTCGGCCCGAAGACGGCCACGGGCCGGTGATCCGGCGCCGGGGTGAGCAGGGCCGGCCGTCAGAACCCGGCGGCGAGCAGCGCGTAGACGAGGTAGATGAGCAGGGCCGGGGAGATGATCTCGACGAGGCCGAGCAGGATCGTCCACCAGGAGCGGTGGACGATCGCGATGACGATCGTCGCGAGACCGATCAACGGCACGACCAGATAGTCGGTGGAGCTCGCGAACACCGACAGGGCGCACAGGGCGACGGAGACCGCGAAGAGCCCCAGGTTGACGTTCCGTCCCAGGGCACGCGCGGCGGCGCGACACCGCGGGACCGGTCGGCTCGCGTCCGCGGCCTCGGGGCCCGACGGTGCGGAGCGGGGTTCGGGGACTGCGCGCATGAGGGCCTCCCGTCGTCGGCCTCCCCGCCAGGGAGTGAGGCCAGCGTAGTCGAGGAGGGCTGAGCCGGGCGCGGGCCGCGAGGACGCGGCGCCGTGTGGCCGCACGGGCCGTCAGGGGAGCTCGGCCGACCGCCCAGGGCCGCGTGTCAGCAGATCGGCCTTGGCCCGCCCGGCCCGTCGCGGTGAGGCCTCAGTCCTCGGCGTTCTGGCGCTGCTGACCCACGCGCCAGCGGATGCCCGCCTCGATCAGATCGTCGATCTCGCCGTCGAACACGGCCTGGGGGTTGCCCTCGGTGTGCTCGGTGCGCAGGTCCTTGACCATCTGGTACGGGTTGAGCACGTAGGAACGCATCTGATCGCCCCACGAGGCCTTGATGTCGCCCGCGAGCTCCTTGCGCTTGGCGTCCTCCTCCTGCTTCTTGAGCAGCAGCAGGCGGGACTGCAGGACGCGCAGCGCCGCGGCGCGGTTCTGGATCTGGGACTTCTCATCCTGCATCGAGACGACCACGCCGGTGGGCAGGTGGGTCATGCGCACCGCGGAGTCGGTCGTGTTGACGCTCTGGCCGCCGGGGCCCGAGGAGCGGAACACGTCGATCTTGAGGTCGGACTCGGGGATCTCGATGGAGTCGGTGGACTCGATGAGCGGGATCACCTCGACCGCGGCGAACGAGGTCTGGCGGCGGCCCTGGTTGTCGAAGGGGCTGATGCGCACGAGGCGATGGGTGCCGCCCTCGACCGAGAGGGTGCCGTAGGCGTACGGGGCGTCGACCTCGAAGGTGACGGACTTGAGCCCGGCCTCCTCGGCGTAGGAGGTGTCCATGACCTTGGTCGTGTAGCCGTGGCGCTCGGCCCAGCGCAGGTACATGCGCAGGAGCATCTCGGCGAAGTCGGCGGCGTCGACGCCGCCCGCTCCGGAGCGGATCGTGACGACGGCGCTGCGCTCGTCGTACTCGCCCGAGAGCAGGGTGCGCACCTCGAGCTCGTCGAGGGCCTTGCGGATCGAGGCGAACTCCTTCTCGGCCTCGGCGCGGGTGTCGGCGTCGTCCTCCTCGGCGGCGAGCTGGACCATGACCTCGAGGTCGTCGATGCGGGAGGAGAGGTCGTCCACACGGCGGCGCTCGGCCTGGGCGTGGGAGAGGGCCGAGGACACCTTCTGGGCGTTCTCGACGTCGTCCCACAGGTCCGGGGCGCTGGCCTGCTGCTCCAGATCGGCGATCGTGCGGGTGAGCGCGTCGAGGTCCGTCACCTTCTCGATCGACGTGAGCGTCGCACGGAGGTGAGGGATCTCTTCGGAGAAGTCGATGGCAGCCACGAGAGGTGAGTCTACGGGAGCGGTGCTCGGGCCCGCGGTGGGCTCGGGGTGACCTCCCCGTCATCGCGCGCGGGCGTCGCCGGCCGCGTGCAGGGTGATGGACAGGTCCCCGTGGCGGGTCACCCAGCCGAGGAGCGGCGGGTCGGTGCGGGCGGCGAGCACGACGCGCACGGTCCCGTCCTCGCCCACGACGAGGTCGGCGAGCGCGACGTCGTGCGTGCGGGTCGAGCTCGTCGGATAGGCGCGCAGATAGTCGCGGGCGATGCGCTCGGCGTCGGCTCGCCGCACGACGGGCGCCTGGTCCGAGGCGCCGGTGTAGAGGTCGGCCTCGGAGAAGCCCTGGGAGGCGGCGAGCGCCGCGCCGTCGGCCATGGACTGCAGCTCGTTGCGCTCGAGCTGCACGCCGGTGATCGCGACGCCCACTCCGATCACCATGAGGATCACCACGAGGATCCCCGTGGTCAGGATCGTCATGGTGCCGGCGTCGTCGCGCAGCCGCCGAGATGGACCGGCGTGCTCGGTCCTCGTGCCTGGGAGCTCGGTCCTCGTGCCGGGGTGCTCGGGGACGTCGGATGCCGCGGTCGCCGGGTCCGAGGCGGTTCCGGTCTCCGCGGGGCGGGCATGGCCGACGCCTCGAGGCCGGCGTGCCGGGAGTCGGCCGGCCGTGGCCGGCCTCATGGGCGGTCACCGGTGACGGTCGCACTCCCGGCGCTCACGTCGCGGTACTGGTCGACCTGGGCGAGGTGGGAAGCGCCGACCCGCACGGGCCCCGCGCCGCCGAGCATCGGGCCGAGGCCCGGGATCTGCACGGGGATGCTGGCCTCGGCCTGGACGTCCTGGCCGGGCGTGGCGCAGGGGTTCGCGCTGCAGCGGAGGGTGACGACGGCGTCGGGGTCCGCGTCGATGCCGTAGTCGGCCAGGACGTCGACGGCGAGCTGGCGGGAGCGCTGGGCGGCGACGTCGGGGTCCGGCTCGGTCGCATGGATGCGGGCGGTGTCGCGGGCGAGCACGTCGGCCGCGAACACCGCGCTCTGCACGGCGCCGAGGGTCAGCACGAGGTACAGGCACGGGATGAGCAGGACGACCGCGAGCACGACGAACTCGACGACCGCGTTGCCGCGCTCGTCGGCCCAGCGCGGTCCCGGCGGCGTCGAGCGGGGCATCTCCGGCTCGACGGACGGCACGGAGGGCACGGGCGACACAGGCGGCACAGAAGGCACAGAAGGCACAGAAGGCTCTGCCATGTCAGGTGGCCTCCTCGTCGACCGCGTGGCCGTCGACCACGAGCGTGCCCGAGGGACCGAGCAGCCCGACCAGCGGGATCGCGGCGGTCACCTCGACGGTGATCCGCCCTGTCTCGTCCTCCCGCGCGGTCGCCGTGACGTCGTACGCCGAGCCGAAGCGTTCGTCGACGAGCTGTCGCGTCCGGGCCGCGCCGTCGGCAGGCGAGTTGCCCACGAGCGAGGCGTGGTGGGCGCCCTGGACGGCCGCGTCGGTCAGCGCGTTGCGCGCATACATGATGAGGGCGGCCTGGATGATCGCGAGCGCGATCAGCAGGATCAGGACGGCGATGAGAGGGAACTCAACGACAGCGGAGCCCCGCTCGGAGCGCAGGCGCCGCGCGGCCATCAGATGCCCTGCAGGAACGGCTCCATCGCGCTCTCGAAGATCTGGACGATCTGATCGGAGGCGACGGCCCACAGGGCGACGACGATCGCCGCGGTCATGAGCGTGACTAGGGCCGAAAGACCCGTGCGTCTCCGTTGCGCGGCTGGATGCGGATTTCTCTGGCCTGGCCTGGGGTGACGACGATACTCGCGATCAGGGACCGGAGGGCCTCGCGTCGCTGCTCGACGGGCAGGATGTCCCAGTCGCGGTCGAGGTCGGCGATGTCGCGCTCGGTGGGCTGGGGCTCGGCGAGCTCGACGCGGGTGCGCTCGAGCTCCACGGAGATGGCCGTGAGCCGCTGGTCGTACGCGGCCGCGGCGCGGGCGTGGACCTCGGGCGTGATGGTCTCCTCGGCCAGCTGCATCGCCAGACGCGTGAGCGCGCCGGTGATGCGCTCGCGCTCCTGCTCGAGCTTCCGAGTCGCGCTCTGCCCGGCGGGCCGCTGGGGACGCAGGTCCGTGTGCTCGGCGATCTCGGCCGCGGCGTCCGCGAGCCAGGTCCGCACAGCGCCCTCGACGTAGTGGAGCTGGATGTACCCGCCACGGTGGGTGTGGTACTCGATCGCCTGCCGGCAGCGGAGCCGGGGCCCCGTGGCTCGGTGGTTGCCGATCTGCATGGCGCCACCGCAGACACCGCACCGGGTCATCCCCGACAGCAGGTACTGGGAGACCTCGCCGCGACGACGCGTGGAGCGCTCGCCGCGGCGCCGCTGGTATCTAGCCCACTCGTGCTCGCTGATGAGGGGCTCGTGGGCGCCGGGTAGAAGCTCGCCGCCGGATCGGATCATGCCGGCGGCGAAGCCGGAGTCGAGGACGCGCTGGACGGTGCGGGTGGACCACTCCCCCGTGTGCCCGCCGTAGCCGGCGACGGGCTCGGTGCCGCTGTCGCGGAGCCAGATCGTGAGGCGGTAGAAGGACTCGCCAGCGAGGTACCGGCGGTAGGCCTGGGCGAGGACGGGGCCGGTGATGGTGTCGGGGACGTGGAGCTTCTGCTCGCGGTCGTACTGGTAGCCGAAGCGGGCCTTGCCGTTGGCGGGGCGGCCGGCGGCGACGCGTCGGGCGTGGGCTTCGCGCCATACGTCTCCGATGCGCTCGGACTCGAAGGCCGCGAACTCGACCATGACGCCGCGCGCGAGCCGGCCGGTGGAGGTGCTGGTGTCGATGGCCTCGGTCGCGGACTCGATGCGCCCGCCGAGGGTCTCCACGGTGTCGGCTGCGACGGCCCAGTCTTTCCTCGAGCGGGAGAGTCGCGACCACTTCCATAGCAGGATCGTGGACGCCTCGCCCCGGTCGATCATCCCCATGACGCGTTTCACTGCGGGCCGGTCGAACGTGCGCCCCGAGATTCCGGGGTCCGCCTCGACGGCGACGACCTGATAGCCCTGCTGCTTGGCGTAGGCGCGGCACGCGGTCTCCTGCAGCTCGAGGCTGATCGACTCCTCGCGGTAGGTCGACTGACGCATGTAGATCACCGCGCGGTCGCGCTGCCGCGCCGGCTTCCTGCTTCCCATCTCCCTGCTCCATCTCCATCGCGGGCAGCGTCTACGCGTCCCACCAGCCTGTGTCCTGGTTGCCCTCGGTCTCGTGCTCGATCGCGGCGACCCACCATGCTTCGGCCGGCGTCGGCGCGCGCCCGGTCACGCCGAGGTCGAGGTGAAGCTGCTCCCCCGCACCGCCGGTGCCGCATTCGCCGCCGGTCATGCCCAGTGGGCGTCGACGAGACGCTCGTCGAGGGCCTGCCGCTCGGCCGGCGTGAGCATGTGCAGCCGCGTCTCGACGGTCTCGGGCATGACGTCGAGCTCGTCGGCGATGACCCACGGGTGCGGCGACCATGCTGCGGCCTCGCCGAGCGCTTCGGCGTCGACGCGACGGCATGCGATCTCGCGGTCGATGCCGTACTCGACGACGGTCAGGCAGTGCCCGGTGTGGCCGCGGTGGTAGTGGATGAGCTCATGCTCGAGAACAATCGCGCGATCCACTTCGAGCATCTGGTCGTCGAGCCAGATGGTCGAGACGCCGTCCGTGTACCCCAGTACGCCCTTAGGTAATGACTCATCGATGATCTCGGGTTCGGACATGCCTCGAGAGTAAGGGGCCGCACCGACGATCGAGATTGGACTACTGAGGTCGTTGACCGGTTCCTTGACCAGTTGGGAGCTTCGTCCGGCCAGAAGCGCGGACCTCTGCATCGGCTGCTTCGCTCGACATCATGTACGCCAGCCACCACAAGACGCGGCCCGCCACCGCGACGCCTAGCAACAGGCCACCAGCAGTGAGTCCGAGCGCAACTCGATTCGAGCTTCCCCACAGAGGGATGGCCACGATCGCCACTACAGCGGCGAAGAGAAGCGCTGCGATGACTGACATCCAGTTGCGCGCCTGCTCACGCGGGCGAAGAGCGCGGAGGAAGATCATGGTGGTGGATCGGGCGGAGTAGGCCATGGTGCACGCGAACGTGGCGGCCGTGAGCAACAATCCCGCCAGACCGGCAACCGCCGCACTCGCTTCGAAGCCGTTCTTCGCAGCTGCGCCTACCGCGGCGTCAGGGAGCGTGGCAGTGAGACTGACCGCAAGTACCAGCGCGGTGCCCCAGTCAAGCCATGGCGAAGCCGCGTAGAAGTCTTCGACCAGGCGCTTCTTCACAGCGCATCTCCCATCGACCTCCGGATGAAGCCTTCAGCCCCCTGGGAGAGGGTAGCCGCGGCCTCCGCTACGAGCCGTGAGAAGCGCAGCCCTTCGGACTCAGCCTGCTCAAAGACGACTCGGGTGGTCAGCTTGTGCTCACCAAGTGTAAGTACGTCGTCCGCGAGATCGGAAGAGGTGGCCCTCACGACAGTGATCCTCGGCGCCTCTCCACTGAACATGTGACCGTCGGCCTCTTCGACGAACAGGTTGCGCAGTTGCCTCTCATTGGCAGGAGTCCTGTACTCCTGGGGAATCTTCAGATCCACCTTCAGCTCGACGGGGAACCCGAGCCGCCCCTGGAGCGCGCGGCCCAGCGTTGCCGCACCGGCGTCACCAAGTGCCCCGAGCTCTGGAAGGTCTTGACTGCTGAAGAGGTCGTCTCCGCGAGATGGGCTCCATCGCGCGCCTCGGGCGCCGTCGGCTGCCCGGAGTGCATCGAGCTGGCTAGGGGCACTGAGCGCCTTGACCTCCCACTCTCGCGGCGCATCTTGCGGTGCAACGCGAGACAGTACCTTCAGCAGTGCGCTAGCAGGAGGGGAAGCCCCAGATGGGTCGCCCTGCATCATCACAACGATCCCTGCAGGCTGTGGCAGGAAGAAATAGGCCGTAGCGTTGGCGAGGTCGAAGCCCTCCCAGTCATCGACGTCCTTGACGGTGATGTTGCCTTGCGCTTCGTCCTCTTCCATGTGGACCGCGAATCCCGGATTGACCCTTCGGAAGATTGTCAGAGCAGGCACAGGGAGATCGAGGCGAACGAGATACGCGAGTTCCCACCGAACTTCGCCTTCACTTGCCTGAAGGAAACCATTGGGTGGCTCCACGCGCGAGAGCAGCTCGAACCACTCAACTCCGTAGTCGTGCGCGAGCTCCCGCAGGCGCCTACGGCCAGACTTCTTGGCGGAGGTGTCGACCGTGGCGATGCGATGGAAGCTCAGCTCGCGAATAATGCTCTTCATCGGTTGCCTCCGCATGTCAAGGCTTCGTTACAGGGACGGCTTCGGTTGTCCCGAAGGCACCGTTCGGAGGGACTTACATCGCAAAGAACTTGTCGGGCACGGGCGGCCCCACCAGATAGGTTCTGCTGGTACTGATCGATGATGGTGCCGATGCCACTATCGGAGCTTGAGGCGGGCCGGGTCGTTCGCGCGACGAGTGTCATTCGTCATCTCCGAGCCCGTCGCCGACTGGCTCGTAGTCGAGACGGGCCGCGCTCGTAGTCCCCACAGATGCGAGGCGCTGGCTTTCGAAGAACTGAGCCGCATCTGGGTTCTCGCGGAACTCGATGAGCGCACCAGTGATATCGCGCAACTGCTCGCGAACCTGGGCCGGGGTGGCTCTGAAGAACTCCCGACGAAGGTTCACGCGGTTCACACGTGCCGCGGCGAAGCGACGGTGGAGCTCGGCTTCGACGGCGACCGCGTCGTCGGAGAAGAACAACGCGTGCACATCGAAACCGAACGGCACTGAGGCGTCGCCTAGTTCGCGAACACGGTCCATAGGGTCCAAGCGTCGGGTGAGGCCGATCTTGACCACGTCCGGACCGAAGGCGCCTAGGTTGGAAATGACGTAGACATAGCCGGCGCGGATGTTCGCGGCCCGCTGCTCGACATCCTCAATGCCGTGCTGAATCTCCGCTATCTTCTCATCCATCCGAGCGACGGCTTCGACATCCCCCTTCGCCTCGAGTGCCCCTCGCACATTTTCGTAGTGACTCATCTCCTTCGCGAGGCGGCCCCGCTCGGCCTCGAGCTCACGCTCCGCCTTGGCCTGCTCGCGAAGCTCGGCGCGTCGTTCCTTCTCGAGCTCGCGCTCGAGGGCCTTGGCCTTCTCATGTGCCACAGCTAGCCGGAGCTCGCGCACCTTGAGCCCGATGTAGTCCTCGGCGACCTTGCCGTCGACGGCGCCAGCGAGACGCTGCAGCTGGTCCGCGACTCGGTAGAGCTTCTCGGTACTGGCGTCCTCATTGCGTGCGGTTGCAGCGGAGATGACGGCGTCGGCCTCCGCATTGAATGAGCGGAGCATAAGGGAGCGAATATCCTTGGCAATCTTCCTTCGCTGCGTGACCGTGCGACCTTCGATACTGATCGCGTCGACAGACTTAACGGCTTGCCCGCCTTTCACCGCCTCGCTAATACTCGCCTTCAGAGAACGGAGCTCGCCCTGGAGAACGACAGAATCACCGGCCGGGTGTTCATCCCGGAGGCCCCCTATCTCCTCAACTCTGAGATCCCGCTGGAGGTGCGCGAGTTCAGAACTAATCTCGGAACGCTTCTCAGCTAGACTTTGAATTGTGACAATGGCCGCATTCCGGGCTATTGCCAGATCATCCTCGCTTTTCTTCAAGGCGGTCTCATTCGCCAAAATCTCGTCGCCGCCGTGGCTGTCCACGAACGATCGAAGCTCACGCCAAGCGGCGCTACCCGCTTCATTACGTGACCGCAGCTCCTGAACTTCACCGCGCAACTCATCGATCAACATGTTGAGTCGGTGTGCCTCGGCCTGACGATTGAGCAGCTCGGCGTGTTGCTGATCGATCAGCTTCTGCCCCTTGCTAAGTCGCTCGAAAATACCAAGCTTCGGGCCACTGTTAATTGGCTGTTCGGCCATCATGAGTCCTCTGGGGGGATTTGAGTTGCTTCTGCGTCACGGTCTTGCTGATCACGGACTTCGCGCCCGCGGTTCCTGCCGCGCTTCGCAGCGAGGTCGAAGTCGCCCTTCTCCCACGGGTACGTCTCGCGCTCGCCGTCAGCCGCGTCGTCCCGGCTGTCGGTGGCAACGCCAAATCGAGCTGCGACGCAGGTCCCTCGAGCGTCAGCCGGCGCGTCACGTCGGCTCGATCGTGATCGTGAGGTCGGGACCCTCCCCATGTTGAAGCCACTCCACCGTCACGTTGTCCCACTTCTCTGTCTTCGACTCGCCAACTTCCAGTGAGTCGGCTTGCATTCGCGCCCGCACTGGTCCTGGCGGATCGAACCACGTCACTACGCACCCACGCACACCCCCAGACTTCGCGGCCAAGATCGTCGCCGAACTGTTGTCGATCACCACGTCGTTCAGGGTGCAGTCATCGAGTGCGTGCCGAAGATCTTCCGCCGAATACGAGCGACTCGTGGGCGAGGCCTCCACATCTTGGCTCGATGCCTGCCGCCCGTACTCGTATCCGCCCCACGCGGCGCCAAGCCCGACCAGTGCCGCGCAGCCGACCGCGACGACGCCGACCAGAACGAGCTGCCATGCCGGCCCCTCGAAAGCGACCCTGCGCGTCATGCGCCACCGTCCTCGGCGTCACGGTCCTGCCGCTCGCGCATCTCCCGGCCACGGTTCCGGCCCCGCTTGGCCGCGAGGGTGAACTCCCCCGTCTCCCACGGGTACAGCTCGCGCTCGCCGGCGGCCGCGTGGTCGCGGCTCTCAGGGGTAACGCCATCTGGCTGAGCATCACCCGCCACCGGCACGCTGCCGGCGTCGTCGCGGTCCTGTGGAGTCGAGTGGTGTCGATCATGGTCGTCGTCCTGTCCGTTGTCCTCGGACATGACCATCGAGCGGATCAGCTCTTCGAGCGCCCGGCGCTGACGGAGATCTAGCCGGTTCGCCTCAACTGGTGGCGCCCAGGGGGTGCCTGTGCCGGTTGGTACGCCCGCGGCTTTACGGAGCTGATCGATCGGGACATTGAGCACGTCCGAGAAGGCGGTGAGCACAGCCTCGGTAGGAGCGCCGTGGCGGCCGCCCATGTAGACGGATGCCGAGGCGTAGCTGAGCTTGTGCCCGTTCTTCTCTGCACGACGCGCGATCTCGCGGGAGCTCCACCCCTGCACATTCGCCCGGGCGAGCAGTTCGGAGAGCGCGGTCATGAAGGCCACCTTCGGGCATGACGGATCGGTAGGACAGTGCCCAGTGTAGGCAGGGTGACTGCAAACCACATCGGTGTAGTTCGCGAAAGCCGAGGTGGCGGGAAGGTTGCGCCCCTTGCGGATGTAGTCAGGGGCGGATACATTGACGCCATGACTACCACTCAGCTACGCTCTACACACCGCCCCATCCGGAAGGCGGCAACAACCACAGGGAGGCTCTGGATGCGTCTGATCAGTTACCAGGTCCTGGACCAGTACATGGAGTTCCGCGGCGAGACGAACCGTTCACTCGCCAAGAAGGCCGGGATCTCCCAGGCGACCGTGGGACACCTTCGCTCCGGAGCACGAAACAGCTGCCGCCCCGCAACCGCACGCAAGATCGCCTTCGCGCTGCAGGTGCTCCCGGAGTCTCTTTTCGTGCCCGAGGTGACTACTACCCAGGCAGGCACCACACACATGGAACGAGTCGGACCCGGCACTGCCCAAGCCGCCAGCGCTCGCCGTGGCGCAACGAAAGCGGCCTGACCGCACCACCGAGATGGAGATGGAGACCATGACGACCAAGACGAGCAGCACCGGCGCCGGCGCCGACACCGGCGCGCACGCCTACGACTACGACGTCCCGCGCCACCCCGGCGCGAATGGCGTGCTCACGCGCCGCGCCGGGCGACCTGCACGCGTCAACTACCACCGCCTCAGCGTGTCCGCTCGAGACGCGATCCGGTGGAGCGGGCTCACCATCGCCGACTACGTCAGGTCGGCCTGGCCTGACGGCGTGTGGCGAGGAGACGCGTGCGGATGCACTGACGAACGGTGCACCGGTCATCACCATGACGAGACCGAGGACTGCCTGTGCCTACCCGCCCTCATCGACGAGACGACGGCGGCGGCCGGGAAGTCGGTGGCGTCGTGAGCACGAGCGTCATGCCCTTCACGTACGAGGGGATGCCGGTCCGCACGGTCGATGTCGACGGCGAGGTGTGGTTCGTCGCGAGCGACGTCGCGCGGGTCCTCGACCTGGGCCGCACGCATGACGCGGTACGTGGTCTCGATGATGACGAGAAGGGTGCGGAGAGTATCCGTACCCCCGGCGGCGAGCAGCTGACGACGATCGTGTCCGAACCCGGCTTGTACCAGCTGGTGATGCGTTCCCGGAAGCCGGAGGCGAAGCCGTTCCGCCGGTGGATTGCCCACGAGGTGATCCCGGCGATCCGCCGCACCGGCCAGTACGGCGCCGCGCGCGAGCTGACTGGTCCGGAGCTGATGGCGCGGGCGCTGATCGAGGCGGACGTGACGATCAAGCAGCAGGCGGCGGAGCTCGAGGCGGCACGTCCGAAGGTCGAGGTCGCCGAGCGTCTGCTCGATGCGACCACTGACCTGTCGGTGCAGGACGCCGCGAACGCGCTCACTCGCGCGGGGTTCCGGATCGGCCGGACCCGGCTGTTCAGCCTCCTGCGCGACATCGGCTGGACGTTCCGCGGCCCGGATGGGGCGTGGCGCCCGTACGCCCATCACATCGAGGCGGGCCGCCTGTCGGTCCTGCCGTCGTCGCACTACCACCCGCGGACGGGCGAGCTGGTCCTCGATCCCCCGCAGGTCCGTGTCACCCCGAAGGGTCTCGCGCAGCTGATGCGCGACCACGGCCCCCACCAACCCGAGCTGGCTGTCCAACTCACCGAAGGAGCCCTGTCATGAGCGCGATCACCAAGAAGGTCCAGGGCGGGATCGACGCCCGGACCTCGGAGCCGATCCTGAACGCGGCGGCGGCCCTGTCGATCGGCTACGCGACGATGCTCGGCCTCGACGGGACGTCCCTCGATGACGCCGTGGAGCGGGCGTACACGCCGACGGGCCCGTCGCGGGAGGTCATCCGGGCGCGGATCGCGTTCCGTCGCGGACTGCCGGCCGGGCGTGACGGCGTCGCCGGCGCCGAGGGGCGTGCGGCATGACCGCGCTGCTCGCCGCGCTCGCGTTCCTCGCGCACGTGGCGATCGTCCTCGCCTGCTGGCCCGCGCTCCGGCTCCTGGTTCTGCTGATCGAGGACTGCTGGGTCGGGGAGTCTGCGCAGGTGGCGGCTGCTCGGCGCCGAGCGGGGGGCTCGTGATGATGGCGCGGCGCGGCGCGGCGGTGCGGCCCGCGAGGCCGGCCCCGGAGTGCCCCGACTGCGGCGCCGAGGTCTGGCAGGCGTGGTCCCTGTACGGCAAGTGCTGGATCGCTCTCGCCCCGCGGCGCTACCCGCTCGAGGGCCAGTACGGCACGTACGAGGTGTGGCGCGACGCCCACGGCGGGCTCCTCGCCGCCTACCTCGAGCATGGCGCCCGAGGCGACCAGGAGGGGTCGTGGCGCGGCGTCCACCACAACGCCTCGTGCGGCACCTGGGCGCGCGACACCGCGGCCGCGCTCGTCGCGGAGGCCCGGGCGGTGCTGCCCGTGCTGACCGAGGACGAGCTGCTGGCGCTCGGCGGTGCCCTTCGAGACCTCGGCGCCCGGATCTCCGCGGAGATCCGCGGCCGCGCCCTCCCCCACACGGACGCGTAGTACCCGCGTCCCCCTGTACCTGCTGGACCCCTGAGAGATGGAGATGGAGATGGAGCACGTCAAGCACGAGGTGGCCGAGGTCCCGATCGGTGACCTCGTCCCTCACGAGAAGAATCCGCGGATCGACGCGGCGCAGGTCGCGGACCTCGTCGAGTCGATCCGGGAGCACGGCGTCGAGGTCCCCCTCGTCGCGGCTCCGCAGATGGGCAGGGACACCTTGGTGGTCCTCGCGGGGCACCGGCGCCTGACGGCCTGCCACGAGCTGGGCCTGGCCACGGTGCCCGTCGACGTCCGCCCCGACCTGGTCGACGCGCGCGATCAGCTGGCGTTCATGGCCACGGAGAACATCCACCGCGACCAGCTGTCCGCGATCGAGGAGTCGCGGCTGTTCCAGGACATGCTGGACCTCGGCTGGTCGCAGGCACAGATCGCCAAGGCCACCGCGGTCAAGCGGGCCGACGTGCGTGACCGCGTGAGCCTCGGCAAGCTCGCCGAGGCCACGGGCGAGAAGGTCCACCGGGGCCAGATCAGCATCGACCAGGCCCTCGTGATCGCCGAGTTCTCCGACGATCCCGACACGGTCGCCGAGCTCGAGCAGCACGCGGGCACGTACAGCTTCGACTGGGCCACGTCCAGGGCGAAGGCGCGCCGCGAGATCCGCAAGGACATCGAGGCCGCCAAGCGGGAGATCAAGAAGCGCGGCCTGCGCCTCGCCGACAGCGACACCGCGGAGTCGCTTCTGGACCTCTGGGGCGAAGACCGTTTCGTGCCCGACAACGTCACCGACGATGCGGAGTACAGCGACGAGACCCAGGCCGCTCTCGCGGCCGCGCACGCCGACTGCCCGGGCCACTGCTGGGCCGCGACGACCGATGGACCGATGCCCTGCTGCGACCAGTCCGACGAACGCCACCCGGAGGCCGCGGACCGCGAGGACGGTCAGGGCGAACCGGCTGCCGCGCGCCCCGCGGACCCATGGGACGAGCTTTCGGCCGAGGACTTCGCGGCGGCAGCGATCAACCGCCTCGACCACCTTGCCCGCGCGCTCCCCCGTCTCGACGTCGCAGCCACTGCGCAGGCGATCGCGGTCGCCGCCGTCCTCGAGATGGGGTGGGGCGTCTACAGCGAGGACGAGCACGGCATCGCGTTCCTGAAGGGGATCACCGGTGCGCAGAGCAGGGCCGGGGTGAAGAAGGTCCTCGCGACGTGGCCCCTCCCCGTCCTCGTGTACCTGAGCTACCACCGGTACGACATCAAGTCGCATCAGCGGTTCCAGACCGAAGGCCGCAACGGCTCCACGTACTGGCTGCCCAAATCGCCCCTGCGCGCCCTCCTCACACTCACCGACTACGTGCCGTCGCCAGTCGAGGAACGGGCGTGCGAACTCGCCACCGGGCACCCCTGGGCCTGGGACGGAACCACCGACACCGACGAGCATGCCGAGGGCGGTGACGAGTGATGACCACCACGTTCCGCGTCTACGGCACCGAGTTCTGCCGCGTCCTCGGCGCCATCGCCCTGTTCCAGGCATCGCCTCGAGCGTTCGAGTCGCTCGCCGCGGTCCGATGCTTCGCCCGCTACGACGGCCTGTCCCTGATCGCGATCAACGGCGCGTCGATCGCCGTGGGCCACGTGGAGGCCGAAGACATCGACGAGCCCGCCGTGTTCTCGATCCCAGCCGCCCAGGTCAAGGCGATCCTCGCGATCTTCAACCGGCACCTCCCGAAGGACGCGTCGTCGATGGAGTACGTCCTCGAGGTCACGGTCACCGACCGGCAGGTGAGGATCCACGACGTCTCCGATCTGTTCGAACGCGACGAGTACCTCATGGCCATCACAGCCACCGAGGACCTCGAGGCCCGCGAGCAGTCCGACGCCGAGCGCGCCATGGGCGCCGCCGCGACCGCCATGAGCGCGTTACGCGCCACCGACCCGTTCGACCTCGCCGACGGCGTCTACTTCTCCCACGACGAGATCGCCCGCATGGCCCGAGCCGCGAAGCTCCTCACCCTCGAACTGCACCTCCGACCCGCAGGCCGCTTCCTCGTCGCCGCGCTCGCCGACGACTTCGTGGCCATGACCGTCGCGCAACGCCACGACCGGGACCCCGAGAAGCCCCGGATCTTCATCGACGAGCAGGCCCTGCGCTCCTGGCGCGGCCGTCTCGACGAGCTCGTGGACCAGGCGGTGCTCTGATGCTCACCGTCGAACAGCCCCTGGTCTTCGTGGACACGGAGACCACGCACCTGGACGTGGCGATCGCCCGCGCGTGGGAGATCGCACTGATCTGCCGCCCCTTCGACGCGGTCGACGACTCCCGCGACGAGACGACCCATCTCATGGTCGCCGGGTTCGGCGCCGACGCGCTCGCCGCCGCGGATCCCGAGTCGCTCGACAAGGGCGGGTTCCATGAGCGGTATGGGCCGTCGTCGACGGCGACGTGGGTGACGGAGGAGCAGGCGGCCGCGGTTATCACCTCGCTGACGCGGCCCGTCGACGGCCGGAAGGTCGCGCTCGTGGGCTCGAACCCGGCCTACGACGCGCAGGTGCTCGCGGCGTTGCTGCGGCGTCATGGCCGGGAGCCGCAGTGGGATTACCACACGCACGACCTGGTCACCTGGACGTACGCGACGTTCGCGTCGTCGATCCTCGAGCGCGCGCAGATGCCGATGTCCTCCTACGAGCTGTCGGAGATGGTCAACGCGGCGCCGCCGTCCGAGTCGGTTCGGCACACGGCGCTTGGGGATGCCCTGTGGGTGCGGTCGTGGTGGGACCAGCTGATGACGGGGGTCGTCCAGTGACCGCCGCGATGTCGGAGCAGTGCCGGGCCGGCTATGAGCGGATGCGTGAGGAGCGTCGCGCGCGGCGTGCCGGGCAGCTCGAGGATCTGGCGTGGCTGCTGTCGTGGCGGACGCCCGCGGAAGTGGCGGTCGAGCGCACGGGCTTCACCTCCGTCGTGGCCGCGGAGCGTGCGGCACACCGCGCGGGCCTCAAGCCCCTGGCGGCTCAGCTGCGTGCCCTGCGGGGGTGTGCGCTGTGAGCGCGGCGCCGGCGGCGACGTGCTCGGTGGAGGGCTGCGCCCGGCCGCGTAGTGCACGCGGCTTCTGCCGCACGCACTACGAGGGAGCGCGCCGGCGGGGCGAGGTGATGCCGCGGTCGAGGCGGCTGACGGGGACGCCTGCTCCGGAGTGCTCGGTGGAGGGTTGTGAGCAGGACGCGAGGTCACGCGGGCTGTGCCACCGGCACTACGTGTCGGCGGTCCGTCACGGTGACATCGAGGTCAGGGCGATCGGGTCCAAGGCCGCGCACCCGCCGTGCGAGGTCGAGGGCTGCGATCGGGCTTTCTACGCGAAGGGTTTGTGCCAGGGCCACTACCGGGCGGCGT
This sequence comes from Brachybacterium huguangmaarense, assembly GCF_025725725.1. Taxonomy (NCBI): domain Bacteria; kingdom Bacillati; phylum Actinomycetota; class Actinomycetes; order Micrococcales; family Dermabacteraceae; genus Brachybacterium; species Brachybacterium huguangmaarense. Next base: position 2,008,330 of record NZ_CP107020.1, on the reverse strand, counting down.
TGAACGCTGCTCGCCGTGTGGAGCGTGCCCGTGCTCGTGCCGAGCGTGAGCTGCTGAACCCGCCACCACCACCTCCCTCGCCTCCGCCGCAGCCGGATCTGTTCGTGGTGACCGCCCCGTGGGAGCGGGGCATGTCGGAGGCGCGGCAGCGCCGCCGGGTGGTCGAGCAGGTCGCTCGGCTGCCTGAGGTCGAGGGTCTGCGTTTCCGCGGCGACTGGTCGTGGCGCGTGGTCCCCGGTCCTCGTGGTCGCCCCGTCGAGCTCGTCGGCACTGTCCGTGCCAGCTCACTGGAGTTCCCTGCCCCTGATCCCGAGAGGACACCCCACCGATGGACCGCCGCACTGTCTACATCAATCTCGACGACGCCGACCTCGCCTGCACTGCTGAGGGCGTCGAGCTGAACACCGACGTCGCTGTCGTCGTGCTCTCCGGCGCCCTCGACAGCTTCGAGCGGTTGGGCCGCACGATCGTCGCGTCCGGGGCGAACATCACTGATGGGCCGGTCCTGTGATCGCCCGGGTCCGCGCCGTCCGCCGTCGCCTCGCCGCGGGCGCGACTCCGGATCGCCTGGTGATCGTGGCCGTGGTGGCCGCGATCCCCACCATGGTCACCCTGATGGTCGTGAGCGTCGTCCGGGGCAACACCGCGGCCGCCACCGGTTACGGCCTGGCCGCCCTGTACGCCGGCCTCGCCCTCCTCTGCGAGATCGAGGTCAGCCGGCTCCGCGCGGCCGCGGCACCCGTGGACCCCGGCGAGACGTCGCTGGTAATGGTCGGTGGCCCGCTGGACGGCGCGGAGATCCCGCTGTCGTGCCCGTGTGGTTGTGGTGGCGGCCTTCCTGGCGTGCCGGACCGGATCGTGGTCGGCGGCTCGGTGTACGAGCGGGACGGAGTCGCGCACACGGCGTACCGGATGACCGCTGTCCCGGGTGGTGATGACCGGTGACCGCTATGCCCGCTCCCTCCGCGCCGGTCGAGTCGTTCGTGGCCCGGGAGCTGTGCCGCACCTGCGGCATCCACCGTCCCGCGCAGGTCGAGGCTTCCCCCAGTGGTGTCCGCATGACCTTCGACGGTTGCGGTCACCGCCGTTACGACGCGCCTTTTCACTCCCCGTACACCCGCCACCACACACCAAGGAGCACACGATGAGCACCACCGCCACCTACCTGATCGTCGAAGCCAAGCGCGACTACGGCGCCCGCGACCCGGAGACGGGCCTGCGCCCGGTCTCCTCCGTCCGGGTCGTGGGTTCCCGCGCCGGCCGCCCGGCCAAGCTCGAGCGCGACCAGATCGCCGTGAAGATCCAGCTCGCCATCCCCGCCTCGTCCTTCAACCCTGTGACACCGACCGCGGTGGTCACGGTGCCGGAGTCCCTGGCGCTGCGTGGCCCCATCGAGGTCGACGCCGACGACGCGAACGAGGAGAACTGACCATGACCACCAAGACCAACCCGACAGGCCGGATCATGAGCCGAGACGAGGCGGCGCACGCCCTCACGATGTGGTGGACCGACACGCTGTGGCTCCCGTTCATCGAGACGGATGACTGCGACATCACTGGTCCCGGTCACCAGGACCGTGCCGCGTTCGCCGCGCTCGTCACCGCCTACGACCGGGACAACGCCGGTGACCCCAACCTCTACGCCCACCGCGCCGAGCAGGTCGGCTACCGCTGGGTCTTCATGACCGAGGACGAGCACGGGCAATGGATGTACGTCCGGGCCGCCCCTACCGATGAGGGCGCAGTCCCCGTGACGACCCTGTGGGGTGCCCGATGAGCGACTTCATCGACCGTGCCCGGGCCGAGGCTGAGCGGCGCTACCCGTCGGACTTTCTCACGACGGGGGGATCCGCGATGCAACGGGGCGAGTTCGTGGCCGGTGCCGCGTGGGCGGCATCGCAGGAGCCGACCGACGTGGCTATCGAGGACGCCGTCGAGGACCGTCTCTACGACGCGGGGCTCGTCCGATCGTCTGTCGATCCCGAGGGTGATCCTGTCGCGACAGTGGACGCGCCACTGATCGAGGTGGAGCGGGCCGTCATGGACGCCCTGCATGCTGCCCGGGAGGTGAGGTCCCGATGAGCGTCGACACGAGCAACCTGCGCGAGCAGATCGTGCGGGCGCTGGACGAGAACTTCAATCCTGACCGGTATCCCGTCACGGGCGCGATGTTCATGGACTACGCCAACGCAGTGCTGGCTGTCATCGAACCCCACGTGCGGGAGAAGTACGCCGGCGCGCCCGCGAATCCGCTCGCGTCACTCACCTGCCTCGTACTCGGGAGGCAGCGCCACGACAGTCGTTGCCGGCCTCTCAGTCGTAGGCAAGGCCATCCTGCTCGGGACGTAACTTCCGTCTATCCCTTTCCAGCGTCCGCGAGTGGCAACTGCCCCCTTCCTCGGGAGGCCCTGCCACCAAGACCAATGCCACACCTGATAGCTGTCAGGCCCACCCATGACGTCACGCCGAGAACAACGCACCACCCCACGGCGCGAAAGCAGCCCGTTGTCCAAGTAGGCCAGTCCGACACGCACCGTGACCCCATGCGGGACGCGAACGATAGCCGTGAGAGGTTCGGAGTCCGCCGTGAACCGACGAACCGCGGCGGGCACGTCACCGAGCGTTGCACCGCCCCAGACGACCAGCTGTGCTTCGTAAGCAATCGCGGGACCCAAGAGGCTGATCGCGACCCCCATGTCAGTGTGCGTCTCGGTCGACGCGATCTCGTATCGAGCGACGATCATGCCGTCCGTGGGGCGTGTCGCGTTCTCCCGAGCGATCTGCCAGAGAACCGCCAACAAGGCCGCGAACGCCAGGGCGAACGAACCCACAGCGATCCAAAGAGACAAGGTGCTTTCCATCGGGGCAGATTATCCCTGCTCCGAGTCAGCCGTCCCGAGCCCCCGAGCCAGGCCCCGTCTCGCACGAAGCGGGGTGGGTGCGCGTGACGACTCGCCAGACCGAGCGCCGCCGTCGTGGCCGCGCCATCCGCCGTGCGCGCCGCGCCGGGATGACGAAGCGGGCCACCCTCGCGGCCCTCGAATGGGCCCGCGTCGTGCAGGCCGTCCGCGACGCCTGGGGCCGCATCCGCAACACGGCACGCACGGCCGTCCGCAGCGTGATCAGCCCGCGCCGCCGGGTCATCACCTGGGAGACCACTCCCCCGTCACCCCCGACGTACCGCCACCCGCGGCCCGTCCTCACCAGGCGCCACCGATGAACCGCGGCATCGTCCACGCCGAGCCTCACCCGTACGCCGGCGAAACCGTGCCCCTGCTCTCGAAGGACTCGCGTGTCGGGGACACCGGCCCTGCCGCGATGTTCCGCGTGACCGACTGGGCCGACCGGGTCTACGGCAAGCCGTGGCGGCTCCAGAAGTCGATCGCGGTGACCGTGTACGCCCATCGCGCAACGCAGCTCGGCCTCCCCATCACCGACGACAACATCCTCCACGGCCGCCTCCTCGGCGTACCCATCCTCATCCACACTCGCGAGATCGACTGGAGCCGACTGTGACCACCATGTACATCCCGACCCTGATCGAGAGCGCGGCGCAGGCCGAAGCGCTGCCTGTCGGGACCATCGCCCTCGACGGACCGGACGAGCCGGAGGCGTTCGAAAACGGCGCCGCGGTAAAGGTCGCGCCCGACGTCGCCGACGGCATCCCGTGGCTGATCAACGCCATGAGCACCGGCTCGAACGCGGACATGATCGGCTGGACCGCCCTCGTGCCCATCGAAACCGACGAGGAGCACGGGCGACATGCCGAAGGGCTCGGCGGCATGCGCCGCCTCGTCACCCCCTGGGAGCCCGTCGCATGACCACCGCCGACCGCGCCGCGCTCGCGGACGAGCTGAGCGACCTAAACCGCGAGGTGCTCGCGATAGAGGGCCGAACGTTCCGCCACCGTGGCTTCAAGGAGCGCGTGATCCGCGAGCGGACCGGCCTCTCGCCATTCGCCTACTTCGTGCACCTCAACGGTCTGATCGACCAACCGGCAGCGCTCCGTCATGCGCCGGCCGTGGTGAACCGTCTTCGAGCGCGCCGGACGTCGGCGCGCGGCGACGAGCACGAGGAGGGAGGTGGTGGCGATGGAAGCCGAGCGGTGCCCGTCCTGTGACGGGCTGATCAATCCGACGACCGGTGAGTGCCGGTGCAGCGACTGATGGGCGACACGACGATGAGGATGAGGGCGTAGATGGCCTGGGCAAGGTTCACCGACACGGCGGCGACGAGCGACGTCGTCATGGCCGTGGTATCCGATCCGGCTGCTGATGAGCGGTCGGTCAACGAGGTGTTCGGGTTCGTCGGCCGCCTGTACCTGCAGGCGGCCCAGCAGCAGGCCGAGTACGTGGTCAGCCTCGGAGTCGCGTCGCTGATGGGAGGTGCCCGCACCACCGAGCTGATCGATATGGCCGAGCGTGCGGGGTACCTCCATCGTGGGGAGGACGAGCAGGGGCGGTCAGTGCTGCGCCTGCTCGACGACCCCGAGTTCATCCACATCCGCACGGCCGCTGAGCTCCAGTGGGAGAAGCAGCGCAAGGCCGACAACTCGAACGTGCATCTCGTCCTGCCGGTCCGGTTACGTGACGGTGATGCGTGTAGGAGCTGCTCGAGGATCGTGCGCTTCGGCAACCGGGACCACCGGTCGAAGCTCGCGGGAACCTACGACCACCGGATCCCTGGTGAGCCCTGCCGCTCACCCGAGGACATGGTCGTGCTGTGCCGTGGCTGCAACGGTGGCCGCCGTGACGCCGAGGGGCGTCGCGACGAGCTGTTCCCCCTGCTGCCGCCCCCGGAGAAGCCGTACTGGCACAAGTCGACTGTGTCATGGCTTCGCGAGCCCGAGCACAAGCGTGTGCTCGAGGACCTGGGGATGCGGCCGCCGGCCGCGATCGCGGCCAGCGTGAGGGATCGCCGTGCGGGGACAGAACTCAGGAAGGTCGAGCTCGAGCAGTTGAGGAAGACGGGCACGTCTCAGGTGTCGGGGACCGCGGCTGCGCACACCAGCGCAAGCCAGCGACCCGAGCCCGGTCCCCTCGGGGACGTGGACGCCGCATCGCGCGAGGAGCGCATGCCCGCCTCGGCTCCCAGGGACGCAGAGTTACAGCGACCCGAGGGTGCGCATGAGGACCCGGGATCAGCGACCTGGCACGCCAGCCAGGGGCCGCGGCCCGAGCGGACCAGCGCGCCATCGGTGACCGCGGATCAGCGTCACCCCGAGTTTCGACCTGCAAGCCCGCCGCCCGACTCACCCCCTCTGACCAGGGAAAACGCGACATGCAGATCCCGGCAGATCACCAGGCTCCAGGAGCTGGATATTCCTGGTCGGGACGGGTCGGGACGGGCAGGGCCTGCACGGGACGGGCAGGGCCAGGACGGGGGCCGCCCGCAGGGCGCGGCGCCCCCTGGCCCTGGTGGATCGAGTCGTAGGAGGAAGCGTGGACGCAGGAGGGGCAAGCGGTGACGGGCATGGATTCAGGGCATGAGAGCTGGGAGTTCGAGAACCGGGTGGTGCGCCTTCGGGTGGAGCTCGACGAGGTGCCGCGTCTGTTGGGAGAGGTGTCGGAGGCGATGCTGACCCCTGGCTGTTCCGCGATGAGCATGACTCCGCGAGGCAGATCTCGATCGGCGGCGTTACCTGGTGGTCGTGCGCTCGTGGTGCTCGGGCCTGTGTCGGAGCATGCGAGCGAGCTGGATGACCTGCCGCACCCGGTGACGGTGGTGAGGGAGGTGGCCGACGGCGTGCGTGTGTGGATGGGTCGTCCGTCGGTGCCGGGCGCGTCGTTGGAGTCGGAGTTGGCGTTCCTGCGGGAGTCGGCTCGATGGGTCGTGGCGCACGAGGAGCTGGCGTCCTGGGTCGAGCACCGCGTCGGCGAGGTGCTCGGTCTGTTGCGGTCGCTGGTCGGGGACGTCGACCGGCCGGAGCCGAGGACTATCGAGCCGGAGGAGATCCGCGGGCACATGGAGTCGAGGCTCCGGGAGGACCCTGCCGCGTACCGGATGACGCCGAGCGAGGCGGAGATTTTCTGGCCCGGCATCGCGGATCGCATCAAGGCGCACCGGTCGAGGGCGAGGGCTCGCGCTCGAGCGGACTCGAGGATGGCGAGCGAGGAGGCAGGGCAGCGTGTCGATGTCGAGCCGGCCTTCTTCGCGGTGCCGGATGCGGCCGGCCGGTATGGGGCAGACGACCTCGCTCGGTTCGATCGGGAGCGGGGGCACGTGAGGACACGCCGCGTGGGATCGACGCGCGTGGCGGACGGGTCCGAGGTGTAGTAACCTGCAACCGCGTGCTCAGCATGCCCTGATCCAGTTCGAGAACCCCGGTCGAGCCTCCCGGCTCCCGGGGTTCTCGCATGTCTGCCGGCGGCCGGGCCAGCCACATCACCCCCTGTGGACCCCCTGCTCGGACCCGAGCCGCCGGCGGCCCCGTCCATCGCGTGCCGTTGTGAGGTGAGCGCGATGTCCGAGGGTCTGTCGATCCCGCCGTGGGAGGGTCGGCGTCGTGCCGATGCCCTGCGGTACGTGAAGGCCAAGGGGCGCGCGGCGGGAACGCCGTGCTGCATCTGCCATCAGCGGATCGACTACTCGCTGTCCTACCCGGATCCTGCGTCGTGCTCGGTGCAGCACACGAAGTCGCGGAAGCTGTTCCCTCACCTCACGTGGGAGAGCTCGCTATGGCAGCCGGCGCACCTGGAGTGCAACCAGTCGGCCGGGGTCGGCGGGGGTGAAGCCCTCGGGCTGATGACCGAGTGAGACCCCCGGGGCCGCCGATGGCCTCGGGTCCAGGGTTGAGCACGTCGGGGCGGGGCGAACTTCCTCGGACTGTGCTCCTCTGGCCGGAGGGCTCGGCGGCGCGGCGACCCTCCATCCGCTGCCGCCGCCGAGCCCACCGTGCTCGTCGCCAGGTCTGGTGTTGGAGGTGCATGGTGCGGACAGTCGTGCTGCTGTGCGGCCCGCCCGGTGCGGGCAAGACCACCATCGCCCGGGCGTCGGGCATGGACGTCTACGACAGGGACGATCCCGAGTGGGTCACCGAGGCGCAGTTCCTCGCGGCCCTCGACGTGCTCGGCGACCAGCTCGATGCGCGAGCCGTGGTCATCCGCTCTGGTGCGACGTCGAGCGCTCGAGCGCGATGGGCTGACCGCATCCGCGCGACGCACACCTTCCTCGTGACCGAACCGCCTGACGTGAGCGCCGCTCGTGTCCGCGCTCGAGGCAGGGACGACATGGTGCGGACGCTCGCTGGCATCAAGCGCTGGTGGTCCACCTTCGATGACCGGGACGACGTACGACCGTTCGTCTCGTGGACATCGGCGTTCGACACCTCGCTCGGCCTCATGACCGACTGACCGTCGAGGCCGCTGCTCGCTGATCATCTGCCCGGCCAGAACCTGCATAGGTATGCGGCACGCCAGGGTGGGGGTGCCAGAAAATCCATCGCCCCCTTCCCCGGTCTGGCCCGGCCGTCTCCGACCTCCCTCCCCCGGGCGAACCGAGGGGGTATGCCCTCTGATCTGCATTTATGCACTGAAAGTGGACCCACCGAGGGGGTGTAGCGGTGCACGACCGCGCCCCGATCCGCGCGCTCGCCGCCCGTGGCGTGCCGATCCGGGCGATCGCTCGGGATCTCGGGATCTCTCGGAACACGGTGCGACGCGCGCTCGACCCCGAGCGCCCCGACCACTACGTGCGCGCGTCCCGCCTCGACGCGCTCGGCGCTGATGTGCGCACCGTGCTCGCCGCCTACCCGTATATGTCGGCCGCCGGCGTCGCTCGGCGCCTGCACTACCGCGGCGCCCACTCCCACTTCACGCCGTTCGTGAACCAGATCCGCCGGGAGGTGCTCGATGCTGACGCCTCCCGAGTCGTTCACCGAGGAGCAGGCGACGATCTGGGTTGAGGTAGTCGATCGGCTGCCGTCGGACAAGAAGATCGACCCGCACCGCCTCGAGGTCTACTGCCAGCAGATCAGCGCGTTCCGGCGTGCCGCCGAGGACGTTGCCGCGAACGGCGTCCGCATCGAGGACGCCACAGGGCGGACGGTCCGCAACCCCTCGGTGACCACCCTCAGTGACATGACGAAGCAGCTCAACACCTGGGGCGGGGAGTTCGCGCCGCCGTCGTCCATGCCGAAGCGGCGCCGCGGCACCATGTACGACGCGACGGCGAAGGCTGTCGCCGCCGCCGAGCACCTCAAGGGCCACGACGAGTACGCGGGCGCGATCGAGGCCGTGAAGACGCTCGCCTGGCTGATCGACGAGGCGCAGAGGTCCGGTCTGCACGCTCTGCAGGCCGCGGCGTACGGCACGATCCCGTCCTACCTCAAGGCCTGCTCGGCGCTGCAGATCACCCCGGCGGACGCCCCGGTGGCAGAGAAGTCGACGAAGGGTGACCGTGGCAAGCGCAGTGGCCGGGCCTCGCAGATGCGCGTGGTCAAGGTCGGAGCGTGAGCGCCGTAGCGCTCGCCGACCGGCCGGTGGCGCTCCACGAGGTCAACGTCGGCGAGGAGTACCGGCGCGCGGTCGGCGGCCCACCGAATGACGGGAAGCGGTTCGGGTGCACCGAGCCGAGGATCGTCACGCCGCCGCTGCGGCTGCTGACGCCGGAGACGTCGTACGGCTTCCGGGTCATCGAGTTCGCCACCGAGGTGCTGCGGGTCCGGCTGTACCCGTGGCAGCGGTCGTTCGTGATCCGCCTGCTCGAGATGAATCCGGACGGCACGCTCCGCTTCCAGACCGCGTTGCTGCTCGTCGGTCGTCAGAACGGCAAGTCGACGATCTCGAAGGTCCTGGCGCTGTGGTTCATGCTCGAGGCGGGCTGGCCGCTCGTCCTCGGGACCGCCCAGGACCTCGAGACCGCCGAGGAGATCTGGGACGACGTCGTGTCCCTCCTCGAGGAGGAGACAGATGACGAGGACGACCTCGCGGACTTCATCGAGAAGGTCGTCCGGGTCAACGGCAAGAAGACCCTCCACCTGACCAACGGCACCCGGTACAAGGTGAAGGCCGCGAACCGTGCGGCCGGCCGTGGTCTCTCCGGCAACCTGATCATGCTGGACGAGCTGCGCGAGCAGAAGAACTGGGGCGCGTGGGGCGCGATCACGAAGACCACGCAGGCGCAGGATTTCTCGCTGGTGCTCGGCCTGTCGAACGCCGGTGACGCGCTGTCGGTCGTCCTCTCGTATCTGCGGAAGATGGCGCACGCCGCGGTGGGGGACCCGGACGGCATCAACAAGGACCTGCCTGCTGCCGGCCCCACCGAGCTTGACATCGAAGCCTCCCTCGAGGAGGACGACGAGCTCTACGAAGACGACGTGCCCGAGGACTGGGAGCAGGACGAGGACACGCTGTTCATAGCCGAGTACTCGGCGGCCCCCGGCATCGACCGGCGCGACCGGGACGGCTGGGCTCAGGCGAATCCGCTGCTGGGCTACCTGATCCGCGAGAAGAAGCTCGCCTCGGACTGCCGGACCGACCCCGAGTGGGTATTCCGGACCGAGGTGCTGTGCCAGTGGCCCGATGGGTCGATCGACGGGGTCTTCCCGCCCGGCTCGTGGGAGGAGACGACCAACGAGCCCGAGATCCTCGCCGATGGCACCGAGCGCGTCGCCGAGGCGGACCGCATCGTCGGCCCACGATGGGTCGGCATCGACAAGTCGGCTGACCGGTCGCGCACATGGATCACGTTTGCCGGGCACCGTGCCGACGGTGTCCCACAGGTCGAGGTCCAGATGGTCCGCCACGGTGACGAGTGGGTCAAGCAGTGGCTGCTCGAGCACAAGTACCGCTCCGAGTTCCAGGCGCTCGCGGGCCAGTCGAAGGGCGCGCCCATTTCGTCGCTCCTCAAGGACCTCGACGAGGACCCCGAGTTCGACATCCCAATCACTCCCTGGTCGGGCGGTGACTTCCTCGGCGCCTTCGGCCAGGCCTTCGAGGCCGTCCGCGACCACAAGGTCCGCCACCACAAGCAGCCACCTCTCGACACCGCCGCCGGCACCGCCGAGCGCAAGGACATCGGTGACGGCTGGGCGATCGACCGCAAGCGCTCGCCGTCGGACGTCGCACCGCTGATCGCCTGGATCGCCGCGCTGTGGCTGATGCGGCAGCGCCCAGTCGTGAAGCTCCCACCGCCGATCCCGGCCGTCCTCGAAGACGAGCCGGGCCAGTCGTCCGAGTCCATGCCCACCGAGTCCCTGACCGCCGACCTGGGCGACATCGGATTCTGACGATCACGAGCTAGGGGGGTGCGTGCATGGCGGTCCCCGAGTCGGAGAAGGGCTACGCGTCCGGGCCGAGCTCCTGGTGGGGCGGCACGGAAGACATCGAGTCGACACCGGAGCTGATCTGGCCGAAGAACATCGAGATCTACGACCAGATGCGCCGGCAGGACGCTCAGGTGATCTCGGTGCTCCGCGCGGTGACCCTCCCGATCCGCCGCACGGGATGGCGTATCGACCCCAACGGCGCCCGGGATGAGGTCGTGCAGCTCGTCGCCGACGACCTCGGCCTGTCGATCGCAGGTCAGCCCGAGCGGCCAGTCATCCGCACTCGCGACCGCTTCTCGTGGAACAGCCACCTGCACCTCGCTCTGCTGTCCTTGATCTTCGGCCACTCCCCGTTCGAGCAGGTGTACCGGATCGACGAGCACGGCCACGCGCGGCTCAGGAAGCTCGGTTGGCGGCCCCCGCGGACGATCTCGGCGGTCAACGTCGCGTCCGACGGCGGCTTGCAGTCCATCGAACAGGCGGGGCCGATCGGCGCCAGCCGGGCCGTGAAGATCGACGTGGACCGCCTCGTCGTGTACGTGAACGAGCGGGAGGGTGGGAACTGGCTCGGCCAGTCTCTGCTCCGCCCCGCATACAAGTTCTGGGTGCTCAAGGACCGTCTCCTGCGGGTCCAGGCACAGACGGTCGATCGCAACGGCATGGGCGTCCCCGTGTACGAGGGCGCCGAGCAGCCCGAGTACGGCCAGGCCGAGGAGCGAGAGAAGCGCGCTCAGGAGGACATCAAGCGGGGCCTCGAGATTGCCCGGAGCATGCGCTCGGGCAACAACGCGGGCGCCTCGATCCCCCATGGCGCGAAGCTCACGATGCAGGGCGTCCAGGGCGAGTTGCCCGACGCTGACGTGCCCATCCGTTACTACGACGAGCAGATCGCCCGCGCGGTCCTCGCGAACTTCCTGAACCTCGGCGGTGACAACTCCAAGGGCTCGTACGCGCTCGGTGAGACCTTCGCGGACTTCTTCACGCTGTCGCTGCAGACCGTCGCCGAGGACATCGCCTCGACGACCACGCAGCACGTGATCGAGGACCTGGTCGACCTGAACTGGGGCCAGGCCGAGCCGGCACCGCGGCTCGTGTTCGACGAGATCGGGTCCCGACACCCCGCGACGGCCGAGGGGATCCGCGCGCTCGTCGAGTGCGGGGCGCTCACGCCGGACGATCCGCTAGAGCAGCACCTCCGGACCATGTACTCCCTGCCGGCCGCCGACCAGGGCACCGCGCGCACACCGCCCACGGCCGCCGGCGGGGCCACCACAGCACCAGATCCCGAGGAGGGCTCATGACCGACACCCGTATGCCGCCCCGGGCCCGCTCGCGCGAGTGGTTCCGCATGGACGCTGACGAGGACCAGCGCGTCGCACAGGTCTACCTCTACGACGCGATCGACCCCTGGTGGGGCGTGTCCGCCAAGGACTTCGCGCGCGCCTGGAACGAGCTCGACGTCGACCACGTCGACCTGTTCATCAACTCCCCCGGCGGTGACGTCTTCGACGCCCTCGCGATCCTCAACGTGATCCGCCGGTCCGACGCGAAGGTCGTGGCGCACGTCGACGGGATCGCCGCGTCCGCCGCGTCCTTCATCGCGATGGGCGCCGACGAGGTCGTGATGGGCCGCAACTCTGAGCTCATGATCCACGACGCCTCTGGTCTCTGCTGGGGCCGCGCCGAGGACATGCAGAAGATGGCCGACGACCTCGGGCGGATCAGCGGCAACATCGCCTCGATCTACGCGGAGAAGACCGGCGGCACGGTCGACGAGTGGCGGACCGCGATGCTCGCCGAGACCTGGTACTCCGCCGACGAAGCGGTCACCGCCGGCCTCGCCGACCGTGTCGACCGCGACCGGGACGAGGCCGAGGTGAAGAACCGCATCGACCTCTCGATCTTCAACCATGCCGGCCGCGCCGACGCCCCCGCACCCGCCCTCCACGAGCACCACCGCGCCGCGGCAGTGCTCGCCGTCGGCGCCCACAGACCTCCGGCCGAGCCGGCGGACCCCACCCACACCCAGAAGGAAGGACCGGACATCATGCCGGACATCAAGAAGGGGCTGATCGACCGGCTCGGCATCAGCGACGCCGAGGTGACCGACGAGGACATCCTCGCGGCCGTCGACGAGGCGCTCGCCGAGCGTGCCGAGGCCCAGCCCACCAACGCCGAGTTCGCACCGCCCGCGGGCACCGTGCTCATGGACGCCGACCAGCTCGACGAGCTCCGCTCGCAGGCCGCGCAGGGCGTCGAGGCGCGGAACCAGCAGGTCGCCGACCGTCGCGCCCAGATCGTGGACTCCGCGATCAACGACGGCCGTGTCGCGCCCGCCCGCCGGGAGCACTGGCTCGCGCAGCTCACCGCCGACGAGGAGGGCGCCGCCGCGGTGCTCAACACCCTCGCCCCCGGCACCATCCCCCTCGCCGCGAAGGGCTTCACGGGCGGGGTCAACGAGGCCACGGACGAGGACCTCTACAACCGGGCCTGGCCCCAGACCGAGAAGGAGGCCTGACCATGGCCGAGTACGTCCCCCTGTTCACCCCCGGCTCCGCGGTCACGTACACCGCGCAGTCGGACGTCATCGGTGGCCGCCTCGTCGAGATCGTCGGGGACCGCGCGGTCGCGCACGCCGCCGCGGACTCCGCGAAGGTCGTCGGCGTCGCCGGGTTCGACGCCGCCGCGGGCGAGCCCGTCACCGTCTACTCCGGGGGCGTCCAGCGGCCCACCGCCGCGTCCGCGATCGCCGCCGGAGACAGCGTGTCCGCCGCCGCCGACGGCAAGGCCGCCACCGGGGACACCAACCCCGTCGGCATCGCGCTCGCCGCGGCGGCCGCCGGCGCACCCGTCCAGACCAAGTTCGATCGCTGAGGAGGGCCGCATGTACACGTACCCCGGCGCCCCGGTGAAGGTCGGGACCGACCTCACCACCACCGAGATCCACCACCTGATGAAGTCCCCGGCGCTCCTGCGCAAGCGGCTCGAGACGATCCTCGACCATCGCTTCATCGCCGACTACCTGCTCGCCGGCCGCTACCAGGCCGTCGGCGGAGCGATCCTCTACGAGACCGGCGAGGAGATCTTCCCCGCCGACGATCCGGAGGCCATCGCTCCCGGTGCCGAGTACCCCAAGACGGTCATGACCGTCGGGGAGCTCGCCACCGCGCGAGTCCAGAAGTGGGGCGAGGACTCCGACGTCACCGACGAGGCGATCACGCGCCTGCTGATCAACCCCGTCGACAAGGCCCTGCGGAAGCTCGCCAACGGCATGATCCGCAAGGTCGACAGCCTTGCCCTGGGTGTCATCGCCTCGAAGGTCACCGAGACCTACGTGTCGTCACCCTGGTCCTCGGCCAACGCGATCATCGAGTCCGTGCTGCTCGCCAAGGCCACCGCCGAGGAGAAGTACGAGGCCGAGAGCTACGACTACTCCGTGGTCGCGCTCAAGCCGCTGCAGTTCGCGAAGGTCGCCGCGTCGCTCATCAAGAGCGACCTCGTGCCGCGCGAGTCGCAGAACTACGCGCTGACGGGTGTCATCCCCGACTACATGGGGCTCACCTGGACGACGTCGACCCACGCGCCGTTCACCGACCCGATCCTCGTGGACCGTGACCAGCTCGGCGGCATGGCCGACGAGAAGATCGCGTCCCCCGGCTACTCCTCCCTCGACGGCCTGGAGGTCAAGTCGATCCGAGACGAAAAGCGGGACAAGTACACGGTGCGCGCTCGCCGCGTGACCGTGCCCGTCGTCATGGAGCCCAAGGCCGCCATCCGCATCACCGGAACGGAGATCTGATCATGCCCGCGAAGTCGAAGCACTGGAAGGTCAAGGCGGCGTGCGTCGTCGTCAAGCTGTTCGGCCAGGACCGCTACCTGTACAAGGGCGCGGTCCTCCCCGACGGCGTGCCGGCCGCCGACATCACGCGCCTGTCCAACACGGGCCTGATCGTCGAGGTCGCCGACGTCGCCGCCGAGAAGGCCAAGGTCGAGCAGGAGGCCGCCGAGAAGGCCAAGGCCGAGGCGGACGCCCAAGAGAAGGCTGACGCGGCCGCGTCGACCGACACCGAGGGTGCGACCGACGCGGGTGCCGCGAAGGCCGCCAGCGGCCGCACGGCGGCCGCCAAGACCGCGAAGTGACGAGAGGGGATGCCACGGTGAGCGATGAGTCCTGGGCGACGCCCGAGCAGATCGCCGCACCGTGGCGTCCCCTGACCGTCGCGGAGCGGACGCGTGCGGAGGCGCTGATCGCCTCGGTGCAGCGCGACATCATCCGCCGATGGCCGAGCGTGCCGGACCGCCTCGAGCGCGGCAAGCTCGCCAAGCAGGACCTCGTCGACGTCGTCACCTACATGGTGCTGCCGATCCTCGGTGGGCCCCCGTTCCCGGGGGCCCGGTCGTGGCAGGTCACGTCGGGGTCGGAGTCGCGGTCGGTCACGCTCGACGCGGCGGGCAACCCGCGGAACCCGTGGGACTACGCGTCGTGGATGATCGACATCCTGGACCCGGACGCCCGCGCGCAGGCCGCACCGATCGGGTCGTTCCCCGACGCGCAGCCGTTCGATCGGCTGTTCCCCGTCTGGCCGGAGGCGTACCGATGAGCTGGGGATGGTTCGACGACTCGATGCACGCCCAGACGCTCGTCCTCAAACGGGTGACGGTCGGCGCGCCGGACGCCGACGGCGTAGCGGCCACCACCAGCGTCGAGCACGAGCTCGAGGGGTACGGGGTGACGCCGGCGGGCTCGCAGGAGTCTTCGGGCGAGGAGAAGGTCATCACGACGCGCTACCACGTGTCCGGGCCCGTCACGGCCCTGGTGCGCGAGCACGACGAGATCGCCTGGAACGGCACCGTCTTCCAGGTCGAGGGCGAGCCGCAGACGTACGTCGGCGGCGTGCTCGACCACACCGAGTTCTTCATCAACAAGCCGAAGGGGTGAGCGGCATGGAGCTGGACACTCGGCGCATCATCCAGGAGGCCGTGCAGACCCCGGCGGTGCGGCGCAGCATCCACCTGCGCGCGTCGCGGATCGCGTCGCGCGCGAAGGCGCTGGCGGCCCGGCAGGGGCTGCCGGAGTTCGCTGCGTCGATCGACGTGGTCGACGGAGTCCGCCCTGGCACGAAGGCGCGCGGCTTCCGCCGCCCGTACTCGCGGGTCGTCGCCCGGCACGACAAAGCGAACGAGATCGAGCGGGGTGGGGGCCGGTACGGGAAGTCCCGGATCCTGGCGCGTGCCGCGCGGGCCACCCGATGAAGGTCATCGGGGTCTGGCCCAACACCTCGCGCCTGCTGGTGAAGTACCTGACCGACCGGACCGGGCTCGACGTGTTCTCGCGGCGCCCGGCCGATGGTTGGGGGCCCCACGTGCCGTGCATCTTCGTGGACCGGCTGCCCGGGCCGCCGTCGGACGGCTTCTCGAAGACGTACAGCTTCGACATCGAGGCGATGGCGGGCACGGTCGCGGATCTCGGGTCGCTGGTCCAGGACCTCGAGGTCTTCATGTTCACGCTGCCCTCGGAGTCGGACACCACCGCGTACGTCGACGACGTGCAGTGCACTGCCGAGTTCGCCGAGTTCCCGCTCGGTGATGTCGCGATCGAGCGGGCTGTGGCCACGTTCGACATCACGGTCCGCCCGCAGCCGGCGCCCACCAAGTAATCCCCGCGCGTCCTCGCGCATCCAGGCCGTCACCGCTCGGTGGCGGGCTACTCCCCGTGGAAGGAATCCCCCGACATGTCTCCGTACGTCACCGACAACCTGCAGACCGACAACCGGCTCGTCACCAAGCACGGCAACCAGATGCTCGCGATCGCGGACTACTCCGCGGCGCCGCTCGCCGAGCTGTTCACCGCGGCCGGTGAGCCGACGCCCCTGCCCGCCTACTTCCGGCAGATGGGCTACATCACGACCGATGGCGTGAAGCAGGGCAACGACGTCTCGAGCAACGACACGAACATGGTCCAGGATCTCGACCCGGTCCGCTCCGACATCGAGTCCATCACCCGCACGATCGGCGTCACGTTCGGTGAGGCCAACTCGTGGGTCAACGCCCTGCTGCACGGCCTGCCCGTCTCCGAGTGGCCGGCGAAGAAGACCGACGCGTGGGACTACGAGTTCGGTGAGGTCGCGGATCCGCCGTTCTACCGGCTGCTGTTCCTGTCGCAGGACGGCACGGGCGACCAGATCAAGTACCGCGTCGAGCAGGCGTACCGCGTGAAGGTCACGAACCTCGGTGAGCGGACCCTGAACCGCACCGACGCCGAGGGCTTCGAGTTCACGTTCGGGCTCTACAAGGACCCGGCGACCGGGAAGACGCTGCGCCGCGCCTCCGACGGCCCGTTCTACCGGGGCCTCCTCACGGAGGGCTGAGCGGCCGCCCTCCCCCTGATCGCCGGCGCGCGTCGCCCGCTGGTGCGGCGCGCGTCGGCTCACCAACCAGCACCACCAGCACAAGGAGAGAAACCACCATGTCGAAGTCCAGCAAGCGCCGTCTCGTGCGCCTCAACCAGGTCCGCCCCGCCTACGAGGAGGCCGTCGGAACCAAGGGCGGCCAGTACCCGTTCGTCGGCAACGACGACATCGAGTACTCGTTCCCCCACCCCGCGTTCATGCCCAAGGAGCTCCGCGCCGAGCTCGACGACGCCGATGACGAGGACGAGATCGCCCGGATCCTCCTCGGCGAGCAGTACGAGAAGTTCATCAAGGGCGGCAACGACGTCGAGGACCTGATGCTGCTGTTCCAGAACGTCGGCGCCGAGTACCGGGGAAAAGCGGACAAGGTGCGCATCTCTCGGTCCTGAGCCTCCTGGGGGAGCACCCGGAGGCGGTCGAGGCGTCGCTCCTGCAGGCGTACGCGCCGCGGGATCCTCTGCGCGAGTACTTCCAGGGGCGCACCTCGCTTCGGCAGCTCCGGGTGATGGTCGAGCACCTGCCCCTGGACGCGCCCGCGTACCGCGCTGAGCGGGGGCATGCCTGGCGTGACGAGCACGTGCTGATGCACGACGTGTCGTCTCAGCTCCGCGTGCTGAACACGAACCTCGCGAACCTGTTCCGCGAGAAGGGGGCCCCGGCGATCGAGCCGGAGTTCTTCCCCTCACCAGCCGCCGCCGGAGCGAAGTTCTCCGACGGGGACGTGGTCGACGAGGCCGAGACCCGGGAGATCCGCTCGAACATGGAGCGCCTCTGGGGCGACCCGGCGCCGCCGCCCGACACAACTGAATAGGGGGTGGCGGCGATGGCCCGATCCGATGCGGCATGGGTGGACGTGCTGCCGCGGATGAAGGATTTCGCCGCCCCCCTCGTCAAGGGCGTGAAGGACGCCGCTCGCGAGGCTGGCATCGAGGGTGGCAAGGCCCTCTCCGACTCCATGTCGGCCGAGGCGCGGAAGACGAACCTCAACCCGCTGGTCGAGCAGCTCGAGAAGGTCGAGAAGGCCGCGAAGTCGAGCGCCGACCAGCAGGCCGCGTCGGCCCGGAAGGCGGCAGACGAGGTCGGGCGCGCCAAGCAGCGGATCATGACCGCCCGCGCCCAGGAGTCCACCGCGACCGCTCAGGTCGTCAAGGCTGAGGGCGACCTGGAGAAGCGCCGCACGGTCGCTGCGACGCGCTCGAGCGAGGTCCAGAGGGCCGAGCAGAACCTCGCCGCGAAGCGGCAGGACGTGTCGACGTCGGCCGAGGACCTGTCCAAGGCCGAGGACGACCTCGCCGACGCACGCCGCAAGTCCACGTCCGCGGACGCCGATGTCGCCGCGGCGGCCGCGAAGGTCGAGGCCGCCCGTGCCCGGCAGGCCGCTTCGGCGCAGAAGACGTCGAACGAGGAGACCGCCCTCAAGGCGGCGATCACCGAGTCGAAGACCGCGCAGGCGCAGGCGGCGTCCGCGGCGGAGGAGCATGCGCGCGCGCAGGCCGAGCTGGGCGCCGCCGTCGAGGACGCCGGCCAGGAGGCCACCAAGGCGGTGCCGCTGTGGCGTCGTCTCTGGGACGGCGTGGGCGACACCGCGGGTGTCAAGGAGCGTGTGAAGTCGACGCTCGCGAGCGTCCGCGAGGAGATCTCGAAGGAGGGCGCGCGGATCCAGTCCCGCGGCGAGGCGCTCCTCGGGGGCCTCGGGAAGGGCCTCAAGTGGGGTGCGGTGGGGCTCGGCGCCGGCATCGCCGGTGGGCTCGGCGCCGCGGCCACAGGCGGCTTCAAGCGCCTGGCCGACATCGAGGACGCCCGGGCGTCTCTGCTCGGCCTCAAGATGTCCGCGCAGGACGTCGACCGCGTCATGGCCTCCGCCCTCGACTCGGTCAAGGGGACCGCGTTCGCGATGGGTGACGCGGCCTCGGTCGCGGCCACCATGACCGCCGCCGGCATCAAGCCCGGCAAGGACCTCACCCGGACCCTGTCGCTGGTCGCGGACTCCGCGACGATCGCCAAGCGCGACATCGGGGACATGGGCCTGATCTGGTCGTCTGTCGCCTCGAAGGGGAAGCTCCAGGGCGACGACGCGATGCAGCTGCTCGAGTCCGGCATCCCCATCTGGCAGATGGTCGGCGAGCAGATGGGCATCACCGCGGGCGAGGCCCAGGAGCTCGGCTCCAAGGGGCAGGTCTCCTTCGAGGTCTTCCGCGACGCCATGGAGAAGAACCTCGGCGGCGCCGCACTGAAGTCGGGCGAGACGGTCCGCGGGTCCTTCGCGAACATGAAGGCCGCGGTCTCGCGGTTCGGCGCCGCGATGCTCGAGGGTGTCTTCCCTCTGATCGCGCCCGCGCTGCGGAGCGTGACCGGCTGGATCGACGCCGCGACGAAGGCCGCCGACCCGTTCTTCAAGGCGTTCACGACCGGCGCGAAGGGCCTGTACGACCTCCTCGTCGGCGGGAACTTCACCGACGCGCTGCGCAACGTCTTCGGCTGGGAGGAAGACTCCCCGGCCGTCGACGTGCTGCTGAACCTGCGGGACGCCGCGATCTCCGTCGCCGAGTGGTTCCAGGACCACCTGTGGCCCGTGCTGCAGTCCGTGGGCTCCTGGATCGGCGACAACCTCGTACCGATCCTCTCCGGCGTCGGCGCCGCCCTGACCTATCTCGGCGGAACCGCCGTGGTCGGCGCCATCGGCGCACTGGTCGGCGTCATCGGCTCCGCGGCCGCCGCGATCGGCTGGATCCCTCTGGCGATCGGCGCGGCCGTCTCCGCGCTGACGTGGTTCTTCACGAAGACCGAGACGGGGAAGGCCGTCCTCGACGGCCTGATCGAGGTGCTCGGCGGTGTCTGGGAGGCCGTGAAGGTCGTCGCGACCGGCGACTTCCACGGCGGCATCTTCGGCCTCGAGGAGGACAACCCCATCATCGGGGCCCTCATCTCGATCCACGACACGATCGTGGACGTCGGCGGGGCCGTGAAGACCAACCTCGTCGACGGCTGGAACGCCGTCACCACGGCGTGGCAGACCGGCGATGCCGGCGACAATCCGATCCTCGGACTCCTGCTCAAGGTCAAGGACATCGGGACGGGCGTGTGGGACGGCATCGTCGGTGCCGTCGACCGCGTCAAGGGCGCCCTGTCCGGCCTCGGCGGCTCGGGCGAGGGGCTGGGCCAGTTCGTCGAGACCCTCCGCTGGGTCGGCGAGCAGGCCGGTGGCTACCTCTCCGGCGTCTGGAACCTCTTCAAGGGCATCGGCAGCTTCATCGCCCAGGTCGTCACCGGGGTCATCCTCCCCGCCCTGTCCGACCTCTGGAACTTCGTGGCGACCGTGCTCGCGCCGATCTTCATGCGCCTGTGGACCGACTACGTCGGACCGGCGCTCGCCGGGATCGGGGCGGCTGCTCTGTGGCTGTACGGGAACGTCCTCGGGCCCGCGCTGACGGCCATCGGGTGGCTGCTGTCCAACGTCGTCGGTCCCGCGTTCACGTGGCTCTACGGCAACGTCGTGTCGCCCGTGATCACCGCGATCGGCGCGGTCGTGACGTTCGTGTTCAACAGCGTCGTCTTCCCGATCCTCGACGCCCTGAAGTGGGTGCTGACGGTCGCAGTGCCGGCGGCCGCGCAGGTCCTGTGGGGTGTCATCTCCGGGGTCTGGAACGCGATCGCCACGATCACGACCTGGCTCTACACGAACGTCATCGTCCCGGTTTGGACGGCCATCCAGATCGCGATCGCAGCAGTGATCGCCGTCGTGATGACGCAGGTGCAGGCCTGGATGTGGCTGTTCCAGAACGTCGTCGCCCCGATCTTCTCCTGGCTGTGGCAGAACGTGATCACCCCCGTGTGGGCCGGGATCCAGATCGCGATCGCCAACGTCGTCGCCTGGTTCCAGGGGACGGCGTGGCCGATCATCTCGAACGTCATCACGTGGGTGAAGACCGCGTTCTCGGTGCTCAAGGACGCTCTGGCGTACGCCTGGGGCTACATCCGGATGAACGTGATCCAGCCGGTCGTGCTGTGGTTCCTCGGGACGGCGTGGCCGACGATCTCCTCGGTGATCGAGCGGATCAAGGGCGCTTTCTCCACGATGAAGGATGCCCTCGCGCACGCGTGGATGCTGGTCCGGGTCAACATCATCCAGCCGGTCCTGGTGTGGTTCCTCGGGACCGTGAAGCCGACGATCGACCGGGTCACCGGGCAGATCTCGGCGGCGTTCACCCTGATGAAGGACGGCATCAAGAGCGCGTGGGAGAAGGTTCGTGACGCCGCTCGCGCGCCGGTGAAGTTCGTGATCGACACGGTCTACAACTCGGGTCTGCGGGCGAACTTCAACAAGGTCGCGGACACGATGAAGCTGCCCGCCAGCGTCCGCCTGCCGGCGGTGAGCCTGCCACCCGGGTTCGCCGGTGGTGGTCTGTTCAGCGGGATCCTGCCCGGGTCGTCCCGGATGCAGGACGGTGACGATCAGCTGATCGCTGCGCGCCGCGGCGAGGGTGTCCTCGTCTCCGAGGGGCTTCGGGACCCGGCGTCCCGCGCCGCGTTCCTCCGGACCAACGAGCTCGCCAAGCAGGGCGTGCCGTTCTCGCAGGTCGTGTCCGGTGGGTACGCCAAGGGCGGCATCATCGACAAGGTCAAGGACTGGGGCAACGACACCATCGAGTGGGTCAAGGACGCCGCCGGCTTCGCTGCCGACATCGTGACCGACCCGTCGGGAGCGCTCAAGAAGCTCGTCGACGGTGCCCTGTCCGGGATCCCCGATGCCGGCGTGTTCTCCGACATGGTCAAGGCCGTGCCGCGGAACATCGCGACGGCTCTTGGCGACGTCGTCGGCTCGCTGCTGTCTCCCGGTGCCGGTGACGGTGGCGGCGGGTCGGTCGGGAACATCCCGCCCGGGCCCCGCTCGGGCGCCGTGGCGAAGGCCGCGACGAAGCTCGGCGCCCGTTACGTGTGGGGCGCTGCCGGGCCGAACACCTTCGACTGCTCGGGTCTCGTGCTCTGGGCATACCAGCAGGCTCTGAACACGCGGCTCCCCCGCACTGCGAACGCGCAGTACGGGGCGTCGAAGAAGATCTCGAAGTCGCAGGCGATCCCTGGCGACATCGTCCACTGGCCCGGCCATATCGGCCTCTACGCTGGCGGGAACTCGGTGCTGCACGCGTCGCACTCCCGGTGGAAGGTCATGTACTCGGGGCTCTGGGGCAATCCGGGATTCGGCCACTTCGCGTCCGGTGGGATCGTCCCCGGCGCCGGCGGTGCCGGATCCTCGGTCAAGCCGATGCTCTACGACAAGGGTGGCTGGCTCCAGCCCGGCTACACGCTCGTGAACAACGCCTCGGGCACGCCTGAGCCGATCTTCCCGGGCAAGCAGGGCGCCTCGATCATCCAGATGCTCGAGGCAGGTGGGAAGGGTGGCCGGGACATCACGATCCCGATCACCGCCACGCAGCTGTCCGAAGCCGACGTCGACCGCCTGGCTGACGAGATCCTGCGCCGTCTGCACGCCCAGCTATCTGAGATCGGAGACTGATCGTGCAGTCGCTCATGCTGACCGACTCCCGCGGCGACGTCGTCCTCACGGCGTCGTCGCGGGAGCTTGATCCGAACCGCGAGTACTGGCTCAACGGGGACATCAAGGGCTGGGTCGGCGGCTACACGATGCGCGGTGAGAACCAGGAGCGGGCCGGCCACGGCTCGTTTCCGACGACACGCACACGCTCGCCGAGGACGCTGGAGCTGCCTCTGCGGGTCCACGCGGAGTCGTGGGAGGCGGCGAACGTGGAGAAGCGGCGCCTGTCGGCGCTGCTCGCTGATGGAGAGTCGGCGACGCTCCGTGTCGAGGAGTCGGGTGTGCCGGCGCTCGAGGCGGTCGTGGAGCGGACGGGCGAGATCCTGCCGTCCCGGGTGTCGCCGTCGACGTTCGGTCTGTCCGTGCCGCTGACGGCACCTGACCCTGTGCTGTACGGCGACGAACGGGTGACGTTCCTGCATCCGATCGGGACGGGCATCGGCCTGCGCTACCCGCTGTTCTCCCCGGCTGGGGTCCTGAACTACGGGACGGGCATCACGTCGAACGACCCGGTCTTCAACGGCGGCAACGTCGAGGCCTGGCCGACGTACCTCGTCGTCGGCGACTTCCCGGGTGGCGCTCGGATCACCGTCGCCGGGCGCACGGTCGAGTGGCCGTGGCCGATCAACCGGGGCGCTCCGCTCGAGGTGCGGATGGCTGGGTCCGTCTGGATCGGCGGCACCAACGTCACGCACCGCGCGACGGTGCGGCAGTGGTCGTCGATCCCGCCGGGCGGATCCGTCTCCCCTGACTTCTCTCCGCTGCAGGGCGGGGACGGGTGGTGCGAGGTGCACCACCGAGACACCTACATGTGAGGAGGCCCCCGATGGGCTACCCGTTCGGTCTGGCCCCGGACGCCGAGGGCGATGGCACCACCCCGGAGGGCCTGCAGCGTGTGATCTGGTCTCTGTACCGGGCGCAGGCTCCGTTGATCGTGCGTGGCTGTGAGGTCACCGGCACGTCGTCGATGAAGTGGGCCGTCGCCGCCGGGGTCGTCTACATCCCGACGGGTGACGCGCGGGCCGTGCTGGTGCCCGTCGACGCGACGACCGTGCCGACCAACCCCGCGCCCGCGACGGGCTCGCGCACCGATTTCCTGTACGTCGGGGTCGATGGTGCGGTCCGGATCGGCGCGTCGGTCCCAGCGGGGTCGGCGCTGATCGGCAAGCGCACGGTCCCGGCGGGCATCACGGCGACGACAGGCGCTCCCGCTTCTGTCCTGGACCGGGGCTACGCGATGCTGTTCGGCGCGTCCATGGGTCGCCTGCTCCGCTGGGTCGACTCCACGGCCTACCGGGGTGTGCTCTCCTCGAGCACGACCGCTCAGGTCGTGTACTCCGGGAACATCAGCCTCCCCACGGACAGGCTGCTCGACTTCCGGCTGTCCCAGACAGCGGCCTCCGACGCGAAGTCGTCGTTCGTGTGGGAGATCTGGCTGGACTCCACGCTGTTCTTCGCTCCGGAGATGGTGGTCGACACGATCGGCGACACGAAGACGTACACCGCGTCGGAGTGGGTGCTCGAGGGGACGCACACGATCAGCGTGAAGCGGCGCGTCGCGGTCAACGGTGGCAAGCCCATCATCCACGTCGGCGGTGGCACGGAGAAGCGCCCGGGCAACCGCTTCGAGGTCGTCGACATCGGGATGATCTGGTGACCTGGCGCGTCTACCTCGGCCAGACCATGACCGGGATCGTCGGCCCTTCGATCGCGCACAGCACCGGCAGCACCGAGATCCCACTCAACGACATCGAGTCGATGTCGGCCACCTGCAACCGGTCCGAGCTCGTCGGCGTGGAGCGCTCCTGGTGGTCGCCTTGGGCGGGCGCTCTCCTGGTGTCCTACGAGGACGAGTACATCGAAGAGACCCTGATCGCGGCCGGCCCGATCGACAAGCCCGTCAAGGACACTCCGAAGACCGGGAAGCTCGAGATCTCGGCCGGTGGCATCGGTGCCCTGCTCTCGCATCGCGAGGTCCTCGCAGGCGACTTCCGTCCCGGGCAGGAGGAGGCGCTCAAGCTCTCCGTCCTCGACTGGTCGGGCGTGTCCCTCGGCTCGATCGTCGGACGGATCATCACGGCCGCCACGTCGAAGCGCGCCGGCTGGCTGCCGATCGTGATCCCGCCGGAGGAGCCCGCCGTCCGTCAGCGCACCTACGAGGGATGGAACGTCGCGAACAACCTCGCGTGGAAACGGATCACCGAGATCACCGAGGTCATCGGCGGCCCCGACGTCATGCTCCGCCCCCGCTTCGTCGCAGGCTCCAACCGCACCCGCTTCGAGTGGGTGCTCTGCACCGGCACCGAGGGCCAACCAACCATCCCTCAGACCGCCCAGGTGCTCTGGGACTCCACCGCCCAGCAGTCCCCCATCGCCAACGTCGAGGTCACCTCGAACGCCACCCGCCTCGCGCACCGCGTGTACGCCACGGGCGCCGGTGAGGGAGCTGGCATCGCCCTGCAGATCGCCGAGGCCAAGACGATCCCCGAGTACATGCCGCTGCTCGAGACCACGATCAGCGACACCGACACGGAGAACCTCGACCTGCTCCGCTCCAAGGCCACCTCGACCCTCGCATCCCAGGGCATCGACCAGGTCACGTTCACCGTCGAGTCCACCGCCGAGTCCCCGATCGGATCTTGGAACGTCGGAGACGCCGTCGAGGCCACCCTCACCGGCTGGCTCAACATCCCCGACGGGACCTACACCCTCCGCATCATCTCCGCGAAGTACGACCTCACGAACAGCACGGTCACGGTCGAATGCCAGGAGGACCAGCTCGGAGAGGAGCTCACATGGTGAAGCGCATCAACCTGCGCCCCTCGCCCGAGCGCGCGCTCGCCGACCTGCGCCGCAAGCAGCTCGAGCAGGTGCGTGAGCGCGACACCGTCCCTCACGGTGTGAAGGACATGGGCCCGACGGGCGACTCGACGTTCATCGACGCGGCGGGCGAGAAGCGGTCGGTGCGGCACTTCGTCGTCGAGCTCGACGACACGACCGAGCGTGCCGAGCAGCTCGAAACCGACCTCGCATCCTCCGTCGAGCGGATCGCCGCCGGCGAGACCGCGGTCGCAGAGCTCCGGGACGTGCGCCTGCCCGCCCTCGAGGATGACCTCGCCGAGCTCGACCAGGCGCTCGCCGATGGTCTCGGTGGCGTGTCGGGTGACCTGTCGGGGCTCGTGAGTGATCTCGCGGCCGCGCGGGATCAGGCGGTGTCGGCGCAGCAGACCGCGGATGCCGCGGTGCAGGCCGCGTCGGCGGCGTCGCAGGCCGCGTTGCAGGCCGCGGGGATCGCGGACTCCAAGGGCCGCGTGATCTACTCCGAGACGGAGCCGCCGGCGGCGGACCGCTCGTCGTCGAACCTCTGGGTCAAGCCGAGCGACGCAAGCACGCGCGTGTGGGTGCCGGGCCAGTCGGCGTGGGTCGAGGTCGAGGACTCCGACATCAAGGCCGCCGCGCAGTCTGCCGCGGCCGCGAACACGAAGGCCGTCACCGCCCAGTCCACCGCGGACGCTGCGAAGGCGGCCGCGGCGACCGCGCAGTCCACGGCCGAAGCCGCGCAGCGCACCGCCGACAAGGGGGTGCTCGACGCCCGCGACGCGTTCAATGCCGCGGTCACCGCGCAGGCCACGGCCGACCAGATGAAGTCGGATCTCGCCAAGGGACCGACCGTCTGGGATGATCCGAGCTTCGAGCGGGGCAAGGGGCCGGTGCCGGCGCTGTCCAATGGGCGCATCGAGCGCGTGCAGGAGCACGCGACCGACGGCGCCTGGGCGATCCGGTACACCGCTCCCGGCACCAACGGCAACAACTTCGGCGCGTACGGGTTCGTGGACGTGATCCCGGGGCACACCTACATGCTCGCCGCGTCGGTGTTCTCGGACTCCGGGTCGGCGTGGACGATCCAGCTGGAGGCGTGGGACAAGACCGACGCTCGCATCTCCTACCCCCTGCAGGCTTCGGCGGCGATCACCGTGCCGAACGGGAAGCTCGTGCGGCCCTCGTGGACGGTCACCGCGCCCGAGGGGACCGTCCGCTTCCGGTACTACTGCGCGCAGCCGACGGCCTACAACCAGGCCGCCAACGCCGGCCAGACGGTGTATCTCGACGAGCTGCGGCTCGTGGACATCACGGACGCGTACCCGGCGCTCAAGGCCGCCCAGGATGCCGCCGGCAAGGCGCAGACCGACGCGACCAAGGCCCAGCAGACCGCGGACTCCAAGGCCACACCCGCCCAGGCGCAGGCCATGGCGGACGCCGCGAAGACCGCGGCCACCACGGCCGCGTCGGCGGACGCCACGGCCAAGGCCTCCCAGGCCAAGGCCGACGCGCTCGCCGCCGCGGCGACCGATGCCCAGCAGAAGGCCGATGCCGCGAAGGCATCGGCGGCCACGGACGCCCAGCAGAAGGCCGATGCCGCCAAGCAGGCCGCGATCACCGCGGCGGCCGCGGACGCCCAGGCCAAGGCAGATGCGGCGAAGGCCGCGGCGCTGGCTGCCGCTGCCGCGGATGCGAAGGCCAAGGCGGACCAGGCGCTCGCGGACGCGAAGGCGGACGCGACTACCAAGGCTGATGCTGCGAAGCAGGCCGCTATCACTGCGGCGTCTGCGGATGCTACGGCGAAGGCCGCGGCCGCGGAGACCGCCGCCAAGAACGCGGCGGCCGCCGATGCGAAGACCAAGGCCGACCAGGCCAAGGCCGACGCGATCGCCGCGTCCGGCACCGATGCCACGCAGAAGGCCGAGGCGGCCCGCCAGGCGGCCGTGGACGCCGCGCGGGCAGCCGCGGACGCCGCCGACGCGCTGATCGCTCAGCGGGCCGCGGAGGACGCCTCCACGAAGGCCAACGCCGCAAAGCAGGACGCCGCCGACGCGCTCGCCGCGGCTCGCGGGCAGATCACGTCGGAGATCACGGCGTCGGCGAACGGGAAGAACGCGACCCGCTGGTCGACGTCGGCGGCATCGGCGTCCGTGCCGGGTGTCGTGGCCGGCGACACGTGGATGCAGGTCGACGCGCTCGCGACCCGGAACGTCAAGGGGCAGTGGACCTGGGACGGCTCGGCGTGGAAGCCCGTGCTGATCCGTTCCGAGGTCATCGCGGCGCTCGACGTCGCCAAGCTCACCGCCGGGACCGCGAACATCGCGACCGCCGTGGTCGACAAGCTGTTCGCGAACATCTTCTCGGCGAAGAAGATCGCCGCCGGGCAGATCGACGCCGAGGACATCGCGGCCGCCGTCGGCTCGTTCGTGAAGATCAACGTCTCCCAGCTCGTGGCGACGGCCGCGGACCTCAACGAGCTCGTGGCGCAGAAGATCGCGGCGGCGACTGCCTCCATCCAGGAGGCGTACATCCAGAACCTGCGCACCAACGGCGCGCAGATCGACTCCGCGGTGATCGCGGAGCTCGCGGCCACGCTGATCACGTCGGGGAAGTTCCGCACCGACGCCGAGGGCCAGCGTCTCGAGCTCACGTCCGAAGGCCTGATCCTCTGGGGCGTCGACCCTGACGGCGCGGAGTACGAGATGGTCCGCATCGGACCCTCTGGCACGCAGCTGCTCACGATCGGTGGGGCCACCATCGATGGTGACGGCAACGCCGTGCTCCAGGACGTCGAGGCGCGGTCCCTGTCGGTCGACGGGACGTCGCTCGAGGACCGTCTGGCGGCGCTGCCCCAGGGCATCATCGGGCGCGGCTACCGGTCGTTGCCGTGGACGGAGATCAGGAAGTCCAGGACCCGTGTCCTGGAGCTTCCGGTGACGCTGCAGCCGGGTCGCACGTACCGGGTCACGTCGTCGCCGATCCCCATCGCGGGGTATTCGAAGGCGGCGTGGGTGCGGGGCTACTTGGAGTGGGCTCCGATGCCGGTGACGGACGTGAGCCAGTTCCAGACGCTGTCGCAGTGCTCGGGACTGAACTCCGCGATCGACCGTCTCGCGCCGATGTCCCGGATCGTGACGACTCAGGATCTCGCAGCACCGAAGGGCTACTCGTTCATCATCCGTACCGAGTGCCCTGAGGACTACCACCAGGTGTCGTCCGAGGGGACTCGCCCTGTGGAGCTCGTCGTCGAGGACCTTGGCCTTGCCATCGAGTACACCGGTGCCGCGTGGCAGGACGCGAAGGAAGTGGGGTCCGGGTCGGGCAGCACGCCGCCACCGGCGACGATCCAGCGGTACTCGCTCCACCGTGACCACACGGCCGTCGGCACGTACCGGCGGGGCCAGAACGGCCTGAAGTCCAGCGGCGACGCCGTGCAGGGGCAGTACTCCTCGTACGGCAACCGTGAGGGCCTGTGGCTGTTCGCGGACATGACTGGGGCCCTGTCGGGGTCCACGGTCGAGAAGGTGATCCTGAACTTCACGATCTCCCACACTTACGCATCGGCTGGCGGTATCGCTGAGGTCCGCCTCCACGGCAACAGCTCGTTCCCGTCCGGTGCTGCGGGGCTGAACACGGTGGTCGCGGGAGTGAAGGTCAGGGCCGGTGGCGCGTACTCGGTGACGATCACCGACGCCGCGATGTGCGCGGGCTTCCGCTCGGGTGCGTACCGAGGCTTCGGGCTGTCGACCGACTCCACCAACCTCGACCACTACGTCCGCGGACAGAACGCATCCATCGACATCACCTACAGGAAGTGAGCTCTCATGACCCTCATCGGTGTCTCTCGAACCACCCAGAACGCGACGATGCGGGCCCGCACCGAGGCCGCGATCCGTCAGGCCGCCTCGGCGAAGGCTCAGGAGGAGGGGCCGTCCGGCCGCCTGGCCGCGCAGGCCCTGATCGACCCCTCGTCCGTGGTCGCGCACTTCCTCGCACACGTCGCGACAAACCCCACGGTCGCGGATGCCACGTGCTCCGACTGCGGGCACGCCGCCGTCGACGACGGAGCGATCACGTACGTCGTCGCCGAGGCATGGACGACGGTCGCCGACGCGCTCTACCCGCCCGCACCCACCGCCTGACCCATCCACCCATCAAGGCCCCGCCCACACGGTCGGGGCCTTTCGCATGCCCTGAGGAGGCACCCCGTGACCACCAATCCCGATGACCTGCCCGTCGACCCGGACCTCTCGCCCGAGGAACTGAACATCGACCCGGCCGAGATCCCCGCCGACCCGGTCGAGGTCGGAGACGACGACATCGACCTGACCGAGGCCCCCGACCTCGGCACCGACAACGACGGGGAGGTCGCCTGATGAAGACCTACGCCGACGGCCGCGCGCTTTACCTCGACTTCAACCGTGCCCAGCTCAAGCAGGGGCCGTGGGAGGTCCCGCCCGGCTCGAACCGCAACTGGTACTCCAAGCGCTGCGGCCGCGGCCCCGAGCCGTGGTGCGTCGACGCCCACGCGGCAGGCATGATCGAGACCGGCCAGGCCGGCGGCACCCTCGACACAGCCTCGACCGGCGTCCTCCGCAACTACTCCCGCGAGGTCGGCCGGTACCGCGGGCCCCGCTCGGCGACGCTCGGCGCTGCCGGGATCGTCCTGCACAACGGCGCGACCGCCCACACCGACGCATGCGTGCTCATCGTGTCCTCGTCCAACCCGGCGCTCGCCGGCGGCAACACCTCCAACCGGGGCGGCTCGACGGCGGACGGTGGTGGCTACTACTCCAACCGCCGCGGCTACATGATCGGCGGCGGCTCGTGGCGGCTGGATGGCTTCCACGTGCCGTTCTTCGGGATCTCCGCCGACGACGCGCTCCAGATCAACAAGGCCCTCGGCGTGGGCTCGGTGCGGTACATCACCGCCAAGACCGTCGCCCGCACCAAGGACTTCCAGCGATCGCAGGGCCTGGTCGTCGACGGCTTCCCCGGCGTGACGACGTTCGCGCGGCTCGTAGGCTCCGAGGTCAACGAGGTCGTCGAGGAGATCAACACCGCGATCCCCCTGGCCGTCGATGGCCGGTACGGCGTCGCGACGCACACGAAGGTGCAGATCCGGCAAGGTCGCCCGCAGGACGGTCGTCTCGGGCTCGGCGACCTCCACGCGCTCTACGCGTACTTCGATCTGCCGGTGGATGACGAGATCTCCGACCAGGTGCGCACCGCCGCCCAGATCGGCAACGCGATCGTCCCGAAGGTCTGGGATCACGACCCCGACCACAAGGGGAACGCGTCGAAGCTCGTGCGGTGCCTCGAGGCGTACGTGGGCGTGACCGTGGACCGCGGCATCTGGGGGCCTGAGCTGTCCCGCGGCATCCAGCGGTTCATCAACACGTTCGACGCCGGCTTTACCGCCGCCGACCGGGGCATCGCCCTGGCCCGCAAGCACGCCGCGGGAATCCAGTGACCGAGCGCGGGGCCGGTGAGGCCCGGCACCGGCCCCGCGCCACACCCGGGGAGGTGACTCCATGACGAGACCACCAGTGTCGAGGGGGAGGACCAGCACGGCCCGCCGTTGGATGGTGCTGCTGCTCGGTATCGGCGCGATCTGGCGGGGCTGGGCGTACGGCGCAGCCCACGGTGCTGACGGACCCAACCCTCGCGGCGGCGTTCTCGAAACATTCGACGTGTCGCAGGCGCTACTCGGCGTCGCATGGATCCTCGTGGGCCTCCTGTGCGTGTGGTCCGCGATCATCGCCCGGTGGCTGTGGGCCATCGCCGCAGTCGGCGGCATGTGGGTGATCTGGGGCCTCGGGTACGCGTGGGCGTGGGCGATGGGCAGTGGTACCGGGTCGGACTGGATCTCCACCGGCACCTACCTCCTGACCGGCCTGGCCCTGTGGACCGTCACCCGCCAGCCCGACCTGCCCGTGCACCGTGAGGAGGACTGATGGAGTGGTCGTCCCTGATCGGCCCCGGCGCTGTGGTTGCGTTCATCGGGCTCATCGGATCGGTGTACGTGGCCCGGTCGGGGAGGACGGCGTCTCTGCCGGAGCACATGTCCCGCGAGCTGGACCGCCTGAAAAGGGATCGGGACTCCCAGCAGCGTCGACTACGGCACGTCGAGGCATACCTCGAGATCCTGTCTGACCACGTGAACCTGCTCGAGGCGCACATCTGGCAGCAGAAGCCGCCACCGCCGCCCCCTCGACCCACGTTCAAGCCCCTGCCCAGCGAGGAGGACGAATGATCGACCCGTTCGACGCGATCCGTGTGCTCAACATCGCGCTGGCCGTCTACGTGCTCATCCAGGCGGCCCGCGCCATCGACTGGTGGAAGACCCAGCCGACACAGACGAGGTTCCTGCTGATGGGGATGCTCGCGATGGTCGCCGCCACCGGGTGGGCGTTCGCCGAGGGCATCGTCCTGGACCTCCCCCGCGGCCCGCGCGTCCTGATCTACACGCCGGCGCTCGCCTGGTGCGCCATCGGCATCACCCTCACCCATCACCGAAAGGCACGACCATGACCACCGCCCACACCCACCGCGCCGACACCGGCGTCGCCACCCAGGTCGCCCACCCGTGGCGGGCAGTCCTCCGCACCGTCCTGTGGGCCGTCGTCGCGTTCGCCGGCATGGCACCGCTGATCTACCAGGCTGCAGCCGGCGAGGACCCCGCGCTCGCCGTCGGCTGGGTCGGCACCGCCCTCCTGGTGCTCGGTGCCATCCAGCGGGTCATGGCTCTCCCGGTCGTCGACGCGTGGCTCCGCCTCTACCTGCCGTGGCTGGCTGCTCTGCCCGCCCAGGAGGAGCGGCCCAAGGACGATCACCCCGTGAGCACACCGGCCCCGCTGACCGACGCGGACGTCCGCGCGACCCATGCGTCAGTCGATGATGAGCCGGCCTGACTGGGACCAGCCCGACGGCCACTTCGAGTGCCCCGAGTGCGGGGCGGTCTGGTCGTCGATCACCGCGAGGGACATGTGCGCCCTCTCCGACAGTGACGAGTCCCGCGAGCTGACCGCCCGCCGCCGCGCACGCACCGCATGAAGAAGTGCCCCCGCCTGGACCTCACGGTCTGGGTGGGGGCACTTCCTGCATTTGCGCCCCGCTCCCCCACGCGAGGTCATCGCGTACACTGCCTTCGGATCGGCGATCGGAGGACCATGGGGGGCTTGCCGCAGGACCCGGACGCCAAGAAGTGCGTCAGGGTTCTCTGCCGCGAGTTCGGATGGAACTACTCGGAGGCCGGTCCGCGTGCGCACCCAGCCGGGTTCCTGCACTGCACGGACGATGAGGTCCCTTGCAAGATCACCGTCTACGCCACCGGCCGGAACACCGCGCGCGCCATCTGGAAGCAGTCACGCAAGTGCGCACACGGGTGCGCGCCCAGCAGAGCTCAGTGGTAGTCCCCACGTTGGCAAGCGCCAACACGTGTGCGAAGATCGGAGAGTGGAGGCAACGATGACCGCATACGAAGTCAACCTCATCTTGCACGGGGTCAGCTTGGACGACGAGCGTCAGATGAAAGCACTCGAAGAGCTGCCGTACGTGGCGCTCCCTGCGTCAATCCATGGAGCGATCGAACTTGAAGTCGAGATCGAGGCGGGCTCAGCCATTGACGCCTGGGCTCGAATCAACGCAGACGTGAACGCGATCGGCGGGCACATCGCTCGCATTGGCCTCGATCTGGTTAGCACGAGCGACATAGCGGAAAGGCTTGGAGCCAGCCGCGAGTCGGTACGTCTCTGGTCAGCTGGAAAACGCCGCGACCACTTCCCTGCCCCCTTTGATCGGATCTCGGCCTCGCCGATTTGGCGCTGGGTAGAAGTGTACGAATGGGCAAGCAAGAACGGTGTGTGCCTGGCGGAAGAATTGCCCCACCCTCTCCCTGCAGACATGGTGGATGCCCTCAACGGCGCATTAGCCCGATGGCGTTATGCGAAGCGAAACGAAGGGTGGTCTCGTGGGGCCACGCGAGGCCGCGTGATTCCCATAGAGCACGGCCGCAGAAATTCACTTCGCGTGCGGTATCAAGCTCAGTCGTGGGTCGAGAAGTCGGTGGCGCACGCATGAGCGACCCTGCCAAGACAATTCACTTTGAGTCGGCAGTACAAATGCTCGACGCCGGAGCAAACCTCGAGTCAGTGAATTTCTACGAGCTCTCTGCCGTGATAAACGAGGACTGGTCAAGCGAGTCGGAGTTGCCGACGGATGCAGAGCCAGAGTTTTATTTGAAGCACATAGTCAGCGACCGCGAATTTAGTGCCCGACTGCGCACCAGAATGGATATGGGAATAGGCGTCGTAATCGTGGACGCCTCCGCGACCTACACCTTCACGGAAAATATTGCAGTATCGAAGGGGGCCGCGGAGGAATTTGTGAATCGCGTCGCCGTCATGGCGTTGCTTCCATACATTCGACAGGCCGTCGCAGATTTGACTCAGCGCGTGTTCGGGGACCCCTTCGTAATCCCCATCCTACACGCCGGAGAATTGGTATTCGAGATCACCGAGAGTTGATCCCACGGGGTCGCTCTAGCGTGAAAAAAGGGTGGTGCCCCAGGGAAGGTGGAGTCCGGTCACCTAGCTCAGGCAACTAACATCACCCGAACTCGACCGGCCTAATCAGCGACGCGTCTGACCGGTCCGCGGCCCGCGTGCTGTTGACCTTCCGGTCGACGGGGTGGGTGACGAGGTCACGCGCGATCGTCTCGGATGCCGCGCCGAGCTCGGAGTGCAGGTGCTCGCGTTCGACCTGCTCGAGCTTCCCGGGGGCGAGCCAGTCGGCGAGCAAGTCGTCGGGGAGGTAGGCGGGCATCCGGTCGTGGACCTGGCCGGCGGCGTCGCGCGCCTCCCGGGTGATGATCGTGAACGTCACCGCCCAGCCCTCACCCTCCCTGCGCGCGGCGGCGAGACCGGCCGCGTGCAGGAGACCGCCCTCGCGGGGGTGCACGTAGTACGGCTGCTTCCCTGTCTCGGTCTCGACCCACTCGTAGTAGCCGCTCATCGGCACGACGACCCTCTGGGACGCGAACGCGCTGCGGAACATGCCGTTGCTCGTCACGCCCTCGTAGCGCGCGTTGATCGGCCTCGGTCCCTTGTCCTTCGCCCATGACGGTTGCAGGCCCCACCGTGCGGGCTCGACCATCCTGACGGTCTGCCCGTCGTCGTCGACGTGCTCGCGGATCACCGGGGCCATGGTGGACGGGGCGATCGAGTATGTGGGCGTCCAGTCCCTGCCGTCACCTCCCTTGGTGGCGACGTACGCATGCAGGAGCCCTGCCTCGTCGATCTCGAGCACGAATCTCCCGCACATGAGCTGCCTCCCCCGTCGTGGTGGGGTTGAGCGTAGTCCGTCAGGTGCGCGGGTGGCGTCGCAGCCGCTGGGCGACGGTGGCCTGGGATCGGCCGCAGGCGTCCGCGAGGGCGCGCACGGCGTAGCCCTGGGCGATGATCCCGTGTGCTGAGCTGGTCCATGCGAGGAGGTCCTCCCACGGCGGCATCCCTCGGACCAGTGCGTCGGGGACGGGGACGCGGGTGGATGCGCCGCGGTCGACGGCCTTGCGGACGACCTCGGGCCTCCACGACTGCCGACCCCGGTGCGCCGCCAGGGCATCGGGGTCGCGGACGGTTGCGAGTCGGGCGAGCACCTCGGGGCGGGAGGCACGCTCCCGCATGTCGGCCGCGACGGAGGACGCGACGAGACTGGTCGACATGCCGAGGCCGTGGCGCTCGCGGTACTCGGCGGCCGTGAGGTCGTGGGCTGCGCGGGCGTGGGTCGCGAGGTGGAGGTAGCCGCGGCCGCACTCGTGGCAGATCAGTCGGCCGTCCCACTCGTCGAGGTAGCCGTGGCGCGGCTCGGGGGTCGTCATCGGTAGCGGCTCTGGGTCACGCCGTGGTGTCGAGCTCGGCGCGGGTGCCGATCTCGATGCCGGGGACCTCCTGCGCGGCGCGGGCGACGACGTGCCGCCACCAGCGGGCCGTGAGGTGTCTGGTGTCGGGGCGGGCATCGTGCAGCTCGGCGTCGGTGCGGTAGACGACCACGGCTGGGTCTCGCGCGATGTTGAGGGCGTCGACGAGTTCCCCGACCGCAGTTGCGGTGTCGGCCTCGATCCGTTCGATGTCCTCGCGGACGCCGTCGGGGATGCGGTACTTGCCGGACTCCCAGGCGCGGACGGTACGGGGGTCGACGCCGAGGATGCTCGCGAGGACGTCGCCGGTCAGGCCGAGCCAGTCGCGGATGGTCATCAGCTCGCCGCCGGTCATGCGGGGCTCGGCGACGTGCTGCTCGGCAGAGGAGCGGCTGTCGGGGGTGGGTGTGGTCTTCATGGATACCTCCATGGTCAGGGACGCCCCGGCTCCGCGATGGGGGCCGGGGCGCTGGTGGGTGGTCAGGCGTTCTCGTGCTTGGCGACGATCTCCCAGAAGGCGTCCGTGTCGACCTGCTGGGCGTAGCCCTGCTCGTAGTCGCCGAGGACCTCGTCAGCGATGGCGTCGACGTCGTAGTCGGCGACGGTGGACACGCCGGGGACCTCGAGGGCGGGGAGGATGAGCTGCTCGATCGCGTCCTGCTTGGTGGTGAAGGTCTGCTCGTTCATGATCGACTCCTAGTCGGTCCTGGTCTGGGGCTGTTCCCCTGACCTCGTGCCTCAAGACTAGCACCCTAAAATAGGGTGCGCAAGGGGTAGGGCTGATTGAGTCTTGGCCGCACGCGTCACCGCCAGGGCGCTTGCTCCCGTAGAACCCTCAACCAGCCCGGATCCTTCCGCGACCGCCCGCTCGCGACGCCGGCTCGCGTCCAGCTGACCCGCTCGACGATCCAGTCGCGCAGCCACGTGTCCAGCTCCTCGCCGCGGCCGCCCCACTCGTCGACCGTGAGCACCACCTCGTGGTCACCGAGGGTCACACGGATCGAGTACTCGGGCAGGGACTCGTCCCGGGTGCTCGGCATCGTCTCGATCGGCGTCACGCCCCGCAGCGTGAGCCGGTAGCCGATGGTCACGGTGCTCACGGTGGTCTGCATCGACTCGAACGCGAAGAACCGCTCGTATCCGGGAAGCGGCGCTGCCGGGCTCGTCGTTGGGTACGGCGTGGAGCGGGTCGGGTCGTCCATGGCCGGGAGTCTGGCACCGCCAGCTGACGTTCTCGCGCGGTCACTGGTCGCAGACGGGTCTCTCGGTGCTGTTCACGAGCGTGATCATCACCCAGCCGGGCACGTCGCCGCGATCGGAGGAGAGCACGCGGATCAGGGGGCGGGATCTCGCCAGATGTCGCCCCGCACGGATGGGGCGGCGCATCAGGGTGTCGCGGTGGATGGTCATGGTGTTCTCCTTCGGATGGGGATCGGGATGGGGTCGTGATGAGCAGCGCGCGTCACAGGGAGATGTCGAGGACGGCGATGCCGGGGAAGACCGCGAAGACGATGACGAGCGGGAGGATGAAGAAGACGACCGGGATCATCATGGCGATCTCGCGTCGCCCGGCGATCTCCATGAGGTCGCGCTTGGAGGCCTCGCGGGCGTCCTGCGCCTGGGCGCGCAGCACGTCGGCGAGTGGGGTGCCGCGCTCGATCGCCACGGCGACGCCCTCGCCGAAGCGGCCGAGCGCGTCGAGCGGCGTACGGTCGCCGAGGCCGATGAGGGCCTGGCTCACCGTCGCCCCTGCCCGGATCTCGGCGACGGTCGCCGCGAACTCCGCGGGCAGCGCGCCGCGGCTCGTGCGCGCGACGCGCTCCATCGCCGCGACGGGCCCTTCCCCCGCGGCGACGGCGAGGGCGAGCAGATCGGCGACGGTCGGGAACTCCCGGGCCATGCGCGCGCCGCGACGCGAGATCGCCGAGGACAGCAGATAGTCGCGGGCGACGACGCCGCCGACCACGCCCAGCACGATGAGTGCCAGGCCCAGCACGGGCGAGGCGCCGCGCATGGTGACCGCGGCCAGGGCGAGCACGAGCCCGATCACGCCGCCGCCGATGCCCCAGACCACCTGCTCGACCCGGAACCCCTCGACGCTCCCCCGGCGGCCGGCGAGCCGCAGGCGTCGCTCGAGCTGCGCCGCGTTGCCGGTGAGACGTTCGAGCAGGCCGATGGCCCGGTCGGCCAGAGGACCGGCGAGCACGCGCAGCACCGACGCGGCACCGGTCGTCGGTGCTCCCGGGGCGAGCAGGCTGCTGCGTGCCGTGCCCCGTCGCAGATAGGGGTCGATCCGGGCGGCGAGGTCGCGCCGACGCGTCCACGGGTTGTCGAGGATCAGCAGGACGAGGCCCAGGCCGAGCAGCAGCCCGAGGACGGCTCCGATGGCGAGGGGGTGGTCGAGGGTCATCGCAGCACCCGCTCGTCCTGGGGAAGACGCGCGATGCGCATCATCACCCGATAGGCGAGCAGCGAGACGGCGGCGCCCGCGACGATCAGGACGAGCCCGGCCGTCGAGTCGTAGGCCTCGGCCGCCGGCGGGCGCGTCGACATGAGCGCGAGCACGATCCACGGCGCCGCGAGGGCGAGCCGGGACGCGTTGACGGTCCACGACTGGCGCGCCTCGAGCTCGGCACGGGTGCGGGCGTCCTCCCGGAGGAAGGCCGAGAGGGTGCGGAGCAGGACGCCCAGATCGGTGCCGCCGACATCCCGCGTGATCCGCAGGGCCTCGATGATGCGGTCCCCCACCGGATCCGCGAGCCGTACCTTCAGACGGTCCAGACTGGCTCCGAAGTCGCCACTGGCCTGATAGTCGTGGGCGAAGTCGACGAACGGCGGACGCAGCTCCTCGGGCCCGGTGCGCCCCACCTGGACGAGCGCCTCCGGCAGCGACAAGCCGGCCCTGATCGCCGAGTTCACGTGGTCGACCACCTCGGGCCACACCTCCCGCAGCTGGACGCGCCGCCGGTAGGCGAGGGAGCGGATGAGCACGAGCGGCATGAGGGCGCTCGCGATGCCGAGGGCCAGCGCGATCACCGAGGCCGTCGAGAAGGAGTAGACCGCGGCGGCCACGACCAGGCCGAGCCCGATGCAGACGGCGGGCACCGCTCCCGGCGGCACGGTCGCCAGGCCGACCCGGGTCAGATCGTCGCGAAGCCGGTCCATCCAGCTGTCCACGACGGTGCGGCGGGACGATGACGATATGGACTCGGTCTGCCAGGCCGACACCCAGATCGCGAGGAGGCCGAGCCCGAGCAGGAGCCCGATGAGCGCCCCGGCTCTCATGCGGCGGCCCTCCCCAGCAGGGCGGCCACGTCGTGGCCGGCACGTTCGAACCGTTCGACGTGAGGCGGGAACCCGTCGCCGCGGACGAGGCGATCACCGCGCAGATGGAACAGGTCGGAGATCTCGACGACGCCCTCCTCGACCCGACCGGGCAGGCCCACGATCTCCCGCACGCGGCGCACTCCGGTGGCGAGGATGTCCAGGTGGACGACGATGTCGATGCAGGAGGCGACCGTCGGCACCACGAACTGGCTCGACACGTTCTCCCCGGCGAGCAGCGGCAGGGTGCACAGCTTGGTGACGGCGTCGCGCGCGGAGTTCGCGTGCAGCGAGGCCATGCCGGGCAGGCCGCTGTTGAGGGAGATGAGCATGTCGAGGCTCTCCGCCTCGCGTACCTCGCCGACGACGATGCGGCTCGGGCGCATGCGCAGTGACTCCCGCACGAGGCGCCGCATCGAGATCTCGCCCGTCCCTTCGAGATTGGGCTGGCGCGTCTGCATGCCGACGACGTCGCGCAGGCGCAGGTCGAGCTCGAAGACCTCCTCGATCGTGACGACGCGCTCGCGAGGGCCCACGGAGCTGGCGAGGCAGTTCAGGAACGTGGTCTTCCCGGCTCCCGTGGCGCCGCTCACGATCAGGTTGAGACCCGCCGCGACGGCGGCGTCGAGGAATGCGGCCGCATGCGCGGGCAGAGAGCCGAGTGCGACGAGGTCCTCGAGGGAGTGGGCGCGGGCGACGAACTTGCGGATGTTGACCGACCAGTGGCGCCGGGTGACGGAGGGGATGACGACGTGCAGGCGGCTCCCGTCCGGCAGGAGCGCGTCGACGAACGGGCTCGACAAGTCCAGTCGGCGTCCGGAGCTGACCAGCATCCGCTCGACGATGCTGCGCACCTGGTCGTCCGACAGCACGAGCGGGGTCAGCTCGCTGCGGCCATTGCGGGCCACGAAGACCTCGCTCGGCGAGTTGATCCACACCTCCTCGATGGCGGGGTCGTCCAGGAACTCCTGAAGCGGTCCGAAGCCGCCGATCCGAGCCGCGACCGAGGCCACGACGGACTCCTCGTCGCGCAGGGGAGGCACGGCGCCCTGCGCCGCGCGGTGTTCGTAGTCCTCGACCACGTCACGGATGAGCGGCTCGAGCTGGTCGGCCTGGGAGTCCAGACCGCGGCGGCGGATCAGCTCCCGGGCCTCGGCCTCGATGACGGACAGTGCGTCCACGCGCGGACCTCCCCCCGAGCTCCCCTCGCACATCACCCCCTGTGACGCACGTCTCGCATGGGGGTCACTCTAGACGGCCTCGGCGCCCTCTGCGCGGCCGGGTCCCTCGCTGTGGACAAGCGGGCTGGTCGACCACAGGGAGAGCGGGTCGACCCGCCGATACCTCGAGGCCGTCCGTGGGCTCGAGCGGTCGAGACTCCCGTCCATCTCGGAATGAGAGCCCCCACCACAATCACCATCGTCGTTCAACTCCGAGCGCCCCGCCGTCGCTCCTGCCGGGAGCGCCGAGTATCGTCGAACCACACGGATGTGACGTGGTGCACACCGCCGCGCCGCGATCACGTCGTCGACACCGGTGCCCATCGACCCGGACGGCATCACCGTGCCGCCCACGCACCACATCCCGCGCGGCGCCTCGCACCCGCGAGACCGCCCGCACTCTCGGAAGGAGACAGCCATGACTGATCCCTACCCCCCGTCCCGATACGGCTCCGGAATGCCCGGTGACGCCTCGGACACCGACCCTGCGGCCCCTGCCGTGCCCCCGCCACCGGGGCCCGTCGTCCCTCCGCCCCCGGCCCCGGTCGTCGGGAGCACCGACGAGCTGCCCCCCACGCCGGATCAGGGTGACGACAGCACCGCGGATCAGGCCAAGGACGCGGCGAAGGACGTCGCCGGGGACGCCCGCGAGGCCGGACGCTCCGTCGCCGAGACGGCCAAGGACGAGGCGGCCTCCGTGAAGGACGACACCGTCCGACAAGGGCGCAAGCTGCTCGACGAGACCACCTCGAGCCTCAACTCCCAGGCCTCCGACCAACTGAACCGCGCCGGTGGCGCCCTGCGGAGCCTGAGTGACGACCTCGGCCGCGTGGCACAGGGCCAGACGCCGGATCAGGGCCTGGTCACGGAGCTCGCCGGACAGATCAACGAGCGCACCGGAGCGGCCGCGCAGTGGCTCGAGAATCACGAGCCCGGTGACGTGCTCGAGGAGGTCAAGAGCTTCGCCCGACGCCGACCGCTCGCCTTCCTGGGCATCGCGGCGGGCCTCGGCCTGGTGGCAGGACGTCTCACGCGGAGCGTGGTCGACAATCGCACGCAGGACGACGGCCAGGGCGCCGCTGACCGAACGACCTCCGCGAATGCCCTGAACGCGCCCGCGGGTCCCCCGACGGACCGCTCCCCCGACGCCGCCTACGGCTACGGGGACGCCGCGGTGCCACCCGTGCCGCCGCGTCCTGACATCCCGGCGGTCGCCGACCAACCGGTCGCCTGGAACGAGATCCCCGATCCTCGAGGCGGCCGGCCGTGAGCACCGAGTACACGCCACCTGCGACCGAGGCTGAGCGGCGCGCCCAGGACGAGTCGCTGGGCACGCTCCTGTCACAGGTGAGCACCGACCTCTCGACGCTCATCCGCCAGGAGACCGCGCTGGCCAAGGCCGAGCTCAGGGAATCCGCCAAGAAGGCGGGGCGAGGAGCCGGACTGCTGGGCGGGGCGGGCGTCGCCGGGCACTTCGTCCTGCTGTTCCTGTCCATCG
Source organism: Brachybacterium huguangmaarense (assembly GCF_025725725.1). Classification (NCBI taxonomy): domain Bacteria; kingdom Bacillati; phylum Actinomycetota; class Actinomycetes; order Micrococcales; family Dermabacteraceae; genus Brachybacterium; species Brachybacterium huguangmaarense. Next base: position 1,967,319 of record NZ_CP107020.1, on the reverse strand, counting down.
CGCTGTGGGCGGCGATCGGCGGCACCGCCGTCGGCTATGCGTGGTCGGCCGTGATCGTCGCCGTGCTGTGGGGCATCGTCGCCGCCGTCCTCGCGATCACCGGCAAGAAGAGCCTCGACCAGATCGAGGGGGTTCCCCAGACCACCGACTCCCTCAAGAAGATTCCGGAAGCCGTCACCCCATCGAAGGAAGCACGATGACACAGCAGAGCCCCGAAGAGATCCGCGCCGAGATCGAGCGCACCCGTCAGAACCTGTCGACGGACGTCGATGCCGTCACGGACAAGGTCAGCCCGTCGAACATCGCTCAGCGGCAGACGGACAAGGTCAAGGACAAGGTCAACACCGTCCGCGAGCGGATCATGGGCAGCGCCGACGACGCGGGCACCCGCGCGTCGGACGCCGCCTCGAGCGCGCGGGACACGGTGCAGTCGGTCGCGAACGACGCCTCGGCCACGGCCCAGCAGGTGCCCTCGAAGGTCAAGCGCGGCACCCAGGGCAATCCGTTGGCCGCCGGCCTGATCGCCCTCGGCGCCGGCATGCTGGTCGCCTCGCTGCTGCCCGTCAGCGATGCCGAGAAGCGAGCGGCCTCGCGCGTCGAGGAAAAGGCCGAGCCGGTCCTGGACGAGGCGAAGCAGCAGGTGCGTGCCGTCGCCGAGGACCTCAAGGAGCCGGCGCAGGAGGCGGCGTCCACCATCAAGGACTCGGCCGTCGAGAGCGCCCAGAACGTCAAGAGCGAGGGGCAGTCCCAGACGGAGGACGTCGTCGATTCCGCCAAGGGAGCGGCGGACGACGTGCGCTCGAGCTGACCGCGCACGCGTTCACGGCGAACGCCGGGCCGGCTGCTCCGGCCGGGCGTTCGCCGTATCGGGGCGTCGGCCCCGCGGACGTGGGACGATGTCCCCGATCTTCCCCGCACTTGCATCTCAGACAGGAGGCCGCGATGCCCCGCACAGCGACGAAGGACGATGCCGCGAACGACCCCAAGCTCACGGGCAGCGGATGGAAGTACATGGCCAAGCGGGTGCTGAGCGAGTTCTCGCGCGATCAGGGCACCGACCAGGCCGCCAAGCTCACGTACTTCCTCGTGCTGTCCCTCGCGCCGACGCTGCTGGCGGTCTTCTCCCTCGCCACCCTGCTGCTGTCGGGCATCCAGGACCAGATCTCCGGCGTCCTCAAGGACGGGATCGCGCGCTCCGGCCTCGGACAGTCGATGGACGACCCCCAGGCGTTGAACACACTCGTCGACGCCACGCTCGACAAGCTCATGGGCTCGGCGACCGGCGGCACGATCGCCCTCATCATCGGCATCGCGACCGCCCTGTGGTCGGCCTCGGCCTACGTCAAGGCCTTCTCGCGTGTGTCCAACCAGATCTACGACATCCCCGAGGGCCGCAACGCGATCAAGCTCAACGGCTCGATGCTCGGCGTGACCCTCGGCTTCATCGTCGGGATCCTCCTCATCATGGTCTCGCTCCTGCTCAACCGCACCCTGGTCGACTCGGTCGCCGGCCCCATCGCGAGCCGGGTGGGCGCCACCGGGGCCCTCGACTTCCTCTCCGACACGTTCCTGCCGGTGTGGACATGGGTCAAGTGGCCCGTCATCGTGATCCTGCTGATCCTCGTGATCTCCCTCGTCTACTGGGCCGCGCCGAACGTCAAGAAGCCCTTCCGCCTCATCTCCCCCGGGGGCGTCTTCGCCGTGGTCGGCATCGCGGTCGCGGCCGTCGTCCTCTCGATCTACCTGTCCACCTTCGCCAGCTACTCGAGCTACGGCGCGATCGGCGGCCTCATGGCCATCCTGTTCGCCCTGTGGGTCATGAACATCGTGGTGGTCATGGGCGCCGAGGTCGACGCGGAGTTCGAGCGCGCCAAGGAGCTCACCGCCGGCAAGCCCGCCGAGGACTCCCTCGTCCTGCCGCTGCGCGGCGAGAAGGGCGCCGAGAAGAAGGAGCAGAAGTACGAGGAGGTCGTCGACGCGGGCCGCGACCTGCGCCTGGAGAACCTCCACCGCGACTCCGAGGCGTACACGGGCGATGACTCCCGTCTGACCGGCTCGGTCGGCCGCGAGCGGGGCGGCTCGCATCCCACGCGCTCCGACGCCACCTCCCCCGAGTCCCGCGACGACTGAGCCGTGTGCGGACGCTTCGCGTTCTACCAGGAGATCGAGCCGCTCGTCGACGACCTCGACACCGTCGACCTCGCCGACCCCACGATCCGGCCGCGCTGGAACATCCCGCCGACCACACCGATCTATGTGGTCACCGAGTCGATCGACCGGACCTCGGGTGCGGCGCTGCGTGCCCTCCGGGTGGCCCGCTGGGGACTGCTGCCCTCCTTCGCGACCGACGAGTCGGCCTCCGCGCGCACCTTCAACGCCCGGCGCGAGACCCTGCGCTCCAAGCCCTCCTTCCGCGGCTCCCTGTCCCGGTACCGGGCGATCGTGCCGATGGACGGCTACTACGAGTGGCGCCGCACCGCCGGCTCGACGACCAGGCAGCCCTACTACGTGGCAGCGGCCGACGGCTCGACCCTCTACATGGCGGCGCTCGTCTCCTGGTGGAAGGGCCACGGACACCACGCGGGCCCCGCGGCGAGCGAGGACGGCCGCTGGCTGCTGACCGCGACCGTCATCACGCGCGCGTCGAGCCACGAGGTCCTCGCCGACCTCCACGGCCGCACGCCCGTGATGCTCCGTCGCGATCAGGTGGACGCGTGGCTGTCACCCCAGATGGACGACGCGGCCGAGGCCCAGGCCTGGATCCTCGACGACGCCCATCTGCTCCCGGACACCGACCTCGCGCTGCGACCCGTCGGCCCGGAGGTGGGCAGCGTGCGCCACGACGCGCCCGGGCTGCTCGAGGCGACGGGCCCGAGCATTCTCGTCGCCGACTGACCCGCCCCGTCCGCACGCGGCCGCCGGGGTCCGTTCCCAGGGGGACGCCGGGCCCGTCACGTCCGCCCGCGGGCGGAGGCGGCGGTCTCCAGGGCGGCGATACGCTCGAGCCATGAGCCTGTCCGCCCCGCCGTCCCCGCGCCCGCGCCGGGACCCCTTCCGCTGGGTGGTCGAGCACCCGGGCGAGGTCGACGGCGTGATCTTCGGCGGCGCCGCCGTCTTCCTGCTGCTGGCCGGCGTGGTGGGCGGCACGATCGAGTTCTGGTGGGTCTTCACGGTCCCGATGGTCGCCCTGGGCGCCTTCGGCCGCACCCGCCCGGGCCTCTCGGCCCTCCTGATCGGCATCCTCGCGGTGCTCCACTTCCTGCTCGGGGCCCTGCATCTCGGGTCGGAGTCCACGGCGGTGCTCGGCGACGCCATGATCTTCTACGCGCTGTTCTGCGCGACCGCCCACGGCTCCGTGCGCACGGGCCGCCTCGCGCTCGTCGCCGCGGCCGTCGGCGCCCTCCTCCAGGCCGGCGGCTTCGCCTCCCTGTACCTCTCCTCCGACTACCGGGATTCGCTCGAGACTGCGATCACCTTCGTCATGAGCCTCGGCGTCGGCCTCGTGGCCGTCGCCGGCACGTGGGCACTGGGCCGCTACCAGCACGCCCGGGCCGACCAGGTGCGCCTGGCCCGGGAGCGCGCCGAGCAGGCCGAGCGCGAGCGCGAGCAGCGCGCGGCCCTCGCGGTCGCCGACGAGCGCGCCCGGATCGCCCGCGAGATGCACGACGTCGTCGCCCACTCGCTGTCGGTCATCATCGCCCAGGCCGACGGCGGACGGTTCATCGCCTCCCAGCGCCCCGAGAAGGCCGCCGAGGTGCTCGAGACCATCGGCACCACCGGCCGTGCCGCCCTCGCCGACATGCGCTCCCTGCTGGGCGTGCTGCGCCACGAGGAGGAGACGAGCTTCGGCCCCCAGCCGGACCTGACCACGCTGCCCGAGCTGCTGGCACGCGTGCGCGCCACCGGGCTCACGGTCGAGGCGGACCTCACCGGCGACCTCGCCGACCTGCCGCCTGCCCTCGGTCTGTCGATGTTCCGCCTGGTCCAGGAGGCCCTGACCAACGTGCTCAAGCACGCCGGTCCAGCTGCGAAGGCGCGCGTGGCCGTGCATCGCACCCCGGGCCGGCTCGCGATCGACGTGACCGACGACGGGCGCGGCACCGACCCGGACTCCGACGGCCACGGCCACGGGCTCACCGGGATGCGCGAGCGCGTGACCCTGCACGGCGGCACCCTCGCCGCCGGCCCCCTGCCCGCGGGAGGCTTCCGCGTGTCCGCGCGCATCCCGCTCGGCGCGACGCCGACCCGGCCTCGCGCTCCCCGGCCCGCCCCCGGCGCCGCCCTCGCTCCCCTCCCGACCCCCGCCGCCCCCACCCGACAAGGACCGCCGACATGACCACCGTTCCCGACCGCCCCGGCCCCCTGCGCATCGCCCTCGTCGACGACCAGCCGCTCGTGAGGGCGGGCTTCTCGATGGTGATCGACTCCCAGGACGACCTCGAGGTGGTCCTCCAGGCCGCCGACGGCGCCGACGCCGTCGAGCAGCTGCGGGCTCACAGCGTCGACGTCGTGCTGATGGACGTGCGCATGCCCCGCATGGACGGCATCGAGGCCACCGCACGGATCCTCGAGCAGGCGCCCGAGGGCCGTGCCCCGCGCATCATCGTGCTGACCACCTTCGACCTCGACGACTACGTCGTGGCCGCCATCCGCGCGGGCGCGAGCGGGTTCCTGCTCAAGGACGCCCAGCCCGAGGAGCTGCTCGGCGCCATCCGCACCGTGCACCGCGGCGACGCCGTGATCGCCCCCTCGGCCACCCGGCGGCTGCTGTCCCAGATGGTCGCCGCCACCCCGGCCGCCGAGAAGGACGCGACGGTCCTCGAGACCCTCACCGAGCGCGAGACCGACGTGCTGCGGCTCATGGCCAAGGGCCTGTCGAACACGGAGATCGGGGCCGAGCTGTTCGTCGCCGAGGCCACCGTCAAGACCCACGTGGGGCGGGTCCTGGCCAAGCTGCACGCCCGCGACCGCGTGCAGGCCGTCATCATCGCCTTCGAGACGGGCCTCGTCACGCCCGGCGAGTGACCATCGGCCAGCATCCCGGGAGGCCGGGTCATCCCCGGGGATGACCCGGCCTCCGCCGTCGGTCGCACCTCGCGCGACCCGGGAGGACCTCCCGGCCGATGCCCCGCCGTCCCCGGTCGCGGGACAGTGGTCACGTTCCCCCGTCCCGACCCCTCCAGGAGCGACATGTCCGCCACCACCCGCCTCTCGACCGCCCCGCAGGAGCCGCAGCCGGATCCCGCCGCCCGCCCGGCCGCGGTGAGCGCTCGCGGTCTGACCCGCACCTACGGCAGCGGCGAGAGCGCCGTCCGGGCGCTCGCCGGCGTCGACCTCGACCTCGCCCGCGGGGAGTTCACCGCGATCATGGGGCCCTCCGGCTCGGGCAAGTCGACCCTCCTGCACTCCCTGGCCGGCCTCGACGTGGTCGACGGCGGCAGCGTCAGCATCGACGGCACCGAGATCACGAGCCTGTCCGACAACGCGCTCACGCGTCTGCGCCGCGAGCGGATCGGCTTCGTGTTCCAGAGCTTCAACCTGCTGCCCATGCTCACGGCCGAGCAGAACCTGCTGCTCCCGCTCGACCTCGCCGGGGCGCGGGTGGACCGCGAGTGGCACGACACGGTCGTCGGCGCCCTCGGGCTCTCCGATCGGCTCGACCACCTCCCCTCCCAGCTCTCGGGCGGCCAGATCCAGCGGGTCGCGATCGCGCGCGCCCTCATCACCTCCCCGGCCGTCGTCTTCGCCGACGAGCCCACCGGCAACCTCGACACCGCCACCACCGACGAGGTGCTCGACTTCCTGCGCCTGAGCGTCGAGCGCTTCGGGCAGACCGTCGTGATGGTCACGCACGAGCGGGACGCCGCCGAGCGCGCCGACCGCATCGTCACCATGGCCGACGGCCGCATCATCGCCGACGAGCGCCTCGAGCACGCCGCGGCCCCCGCCCACCGGGCCGAGGAGTCGGGCCGATGAGCCGCGCCGCCCAGCGTCGCCGGGTGCGCCTGACCCCCACCCGGCGCCACGTCGCCGCGATCATCGCGATCGCCCTGTCGACCGCCTTCGTCACGGTCATGGTGCTCGCCGGCAGCCTCGTGACCGCCTCGCTGCGCGCGAGCGCCGAGCAGACCTACGCGGGGGTGGACCTCGTCGCGAGCACCGAGGAGTACGGGGCGCAGGCTCCCGACATCCCCGGCGCCCGGGACGTCACGCCCGTGCTGACCTCCTACGCGCAGGTCACCGGACCCGACCCGGCCCGGCCCGCGTTCGTGCAGATCACCGGCGAGCTTCCCGCCTCCGTGCAGCCCCTGGACCTGGCCTCCGGCCGTGCCGCCTCCGCAGCCGACGAGGTGGTGCTCGACGACTCGACGGCCCGCAGCCTGGGCGCGGAGGTCGGCGACCGCATCACCATCCCGCGTGACCAGCTCGCCGGGACGGACCCGTCCGCGGGCGACCCGGCCTTCACCGTCACGGGCATCACCGCGCCCACCACCGCCCAGGCCCTCGGCATGGGCATGTCGGGCCTGCATGTCTCCGCGGCGGCCGCTGGGCTCGTGTTCGGCGACGCGACCCAGCAGATGACCAACACCTGGTTCGCCTCCGTCGCACCGGGCGAGGACGCCTCAGCGGTGGCCGCGGCCGCGAGCACCTCGGGCCTGGCGGTCCGCACGGGTGCCGAGGCGATCGAGGACCAGGTCCAGGGCATGATGCAGGGCTTCGCGTTCCTCGGCGCGATCCTCGTCGTCTTCGTCGTGATCGCCCTGCTGACGACGGCCGTGGTCATCGCCAACACCTTCACCGTCACCCTGGCCCAGCAGACCCGTTCGCTCGCCCTGCTGCGCACGCTGGGGGCCTCGCGCCGTCAGGTCGCGGGCATCGTCACCCGGGAGACGCTCCTGGTCGGGCTCGTCGGATCGGCGCTCGGCACCGTGCTCGGGCACCTGTTCGTCCAGGCCGTGCTGCTCGGGGTCTGGGGCCTCGGCTGGCTGCCCGGCGTGCTCGCCGTGCCCGTGACGGTCCTGTCCATCGTGCTCCCGCTCGTGGTCGGCGTGGTCCTCGCGCTCGTCTCCGGCGTCCTGCCGGCACGGCGCGCCACGCGCGTGGCGCCGCTGCAGGCGCTCCGCCCCGAGCCCCCGGCCGCGGCCCGTCGCTTCGGCGTCCGGGAGGGCATCGGCGTCGTCGCCCTCGTGCTCGGCCTGGGGGCGCTCGTCGGCGGGGCCGCCCTGTCCAGCTCCGGCCAGGCGGGCATGGGGATCGTGCTGGGCGTGATCGGCGGCATCGTCAGCTTCGTCGGCCTGCTGCTCCTGCTCGTCGCCCTGACCGGTCCGCTGGCCCGGGCCGTGGGCGCCGTCGTCGGCCGCCTCGGCGGCACGCCCGCGCGGCTCGCCGCGGCGACCACGCGCCGTCACCCGGGCCGCAGCGCCGCCACGATCGCGGCGCTCGTGATCGGCACGACGCTCATGACCATGATGTCCGTCGGGGCCCGCACCGCGGACGTCTCGCTCGCGCGGGACCTCGCCGACGCCCGCCCCATCGACGCGGTGATCACCGGCGCGGCGCTGCCCGCCGACGCCGCCACCCGCATCGGGGACGTACGCGGGATCGCCGCCACCGAGACGGCCGCCCGCGCCGACGTCGACGTGCACGCCGCCGAGGACATGACGCTGTACGCAGCAAGCCCCGAGCAGATCGCCGCGGTCTCCAACCGCGACGACCTGGCCCCCGAGCTCCACGACGACGTCATCGTGCTCGGCACCGACCGGGCCACGCGTTTCGGCGTCAGCGACGGCCAGCGCCTCGAGCTGACCGGCGCCGACGGCGCCACGGTGACCGTCACCGTGCACGTCGACGGCAACCTCCACCTGTCGCTGACCACGCCCGCGACGCTCCACGCCCTGGCCGGCGACCAGGTCCAGCCCGTCGTGCTCGCCCGCTTCGCCGCTCCGGGCTCGCCCGAACGGGGCGACGCCGACGCCATGACGGTCGCCGGCGACGTGCAGGACGTCCTGGCCCAGGACGGCTTCGTCGAGGCGCAGGCCGACTTCGACGGCGTCGAGCGGGAGACCTACGGGCAGGTCCTCGACGTGCTGCTGGGGATCACGCTGGCCCTGCTCGCGGTCGCCGTGCTCGTCGCGCTCGTGGGCGTGGCCAACACGCTGAGCCTCGGCGTGATCGAGCGCAGCGGCGAGAACGCGCTCCTGCGCGCGCTCGGGACCACGCGCGGCCAGATGCGCTCGATGCTCGGCTGGGAGGGCGTGCTGCTCGCCTTCATCGGAGCCGTGCTCGGCATCGTGCTCGGCGGGGTCTACGGCGTGGCCGGGATCTGGTGCATCCTCGGCGGTGCGTTCCCGGTGACCATCACGATCCCGTGGGTGCAGATCGCCGCCGTGCTCGTGCTGGCCGTGCTCGCCGGCTGGGCGGCCTCGGTGCTGCCCGGGCGCCGCGCGGCACGGACCGCGCCCGCCCAGGCGCTCGCGGCCGCCGACGAGTAGACCCGGACGCGCCCACGGCCCCGCGGTCGGCGCCGCTCGGCGGGATCAGTCCCGCTCGAGCGGCGTCGGCGTCGTCCGGGACAGCTGGAACAGCAGCACGAACGTGAGGATCGCCGTGACCAGCGCGAACACGCCCGCCGCATAGAGCGAGGCTCGCAGCAGCGAGGCGCCGACGAGGGCCTGGAACAGCTGCCAGGTGATCCCGAAGCCGATGCCGAAGCGCCGCTCGCGCATGACCGAGAGGGCCGCCGCGCCGACCAGCACGGCGAAGATCGCGAGGAACGCGGCGAGGCCCATCGCGAAGGTCCGCAGCTCGCCCGTGCTGCGCGCCCCGTCGAGCAGGGCGAGCGAGGCGATCGCGAGCAGAGCGAGCGCCTCGAGGGCCAGCAGGCCCACCGCGGCGGCGCGAGGGCGGGAGGACGAGGGAGCGGGATCGGGCTCGGACCGGGTCATGACGTGCACTGTATCGGCCCGGCAGGGACCCTCCGGGCTCCGCCCCTCGCGGGTCGCGGGCTCGTGCGGGCGGCGCGTCCGAGGGCGCAAGGGTGCGTGGTGTGGGAAGTGCCACCGAAGTGGGCCGCACAATCCCTTGTCGCGCGTTCACGCCGCTGGGGACAATGGATCACGGCCCGATGGCGCCGAGGACAGGTCTCCTCACGCATCGGCGATGACCCTTCTGCACACGTCCTGCGGGACGAACCGCATTGTGCCGGCACCCTTCGGGAGTCCGGCGGGATGCTCTGGAAAGAGAGAGTTTCGATGGACTGGCGCCACCGCGCAGAATGCCTCACACAGGATCCCGAGCTGTTCTTCCCGATCGGCAATACCGGACCGGCGATCACACAGATCCAGGAGGCCAAGGCGGTCTGCCAGCGCTGCGACGTGATGACCACCTGCCTGAAGTTCGCCCTCGAGAGCGGCCAGGACTCGGGCGTCTGGGGCGGCCTGTCCGAGGACGAGCGCCGCTCGCTGAAGCGCCGCACCGCGCGCGCCCGTCGCGCCGGCTGACCCCGCTGCGCTCGAAGGCCGGTCCCCGCGGGGGCCGGCCTTCGTCATGCCCGCTCCTCGGCGGCGGCCGCCGAGCCGTCAGACGGTGATCGGGTCGAGGTAGACGTCGAGGGTCGCGCGCGTCCCGCCCTCGGGCATGCTGTCCCACGTCAGGGTGCCGCCCAGCTCGCCCTGGACGAGGGTCGAGGCGATGTTCGTGCCCAGCCCGGTGGGCTTGGCGTCGCCCATCCCGATGCCGTCGTCCTCGATCTGGATCACCAGGTGCGAGCCCGTGCGCTCGCTGCGCACCGTCAGGGTCCCGCCGGTCGTCGCGAGCCCGTGCTCGACGGCGTTGGTCACGAGCTCGGTGACCACGAGGGCGAGCGGTGTGGCCTCCTCCGCGTTGACCGTACCGGCCTTGCCGATACGCTCGGTGCGGACCTCGACCTGGGGCGCGCCGTCGATGGGCTCGGCGTCGACCCGGCGCACCGACGCGCTCGCGGCGTCGACCGCGAGGCGCAGGCAGCGGTCGATCACCTCGTCGAAGAACACGGCCTCCTCGCTGCCCTGGAGGAGCGACTCGTGCACGAGCGCGATCGTCGAGACGCGCCGCATCGCCTCCGTGAGTGCGGCGCGCGCCTCGGGGGACGTCATGCGCCGCGACTGCAGGCGCAGCAGCGCGGCGACGGTCTGCAGGTTGTTCTTGACCCGGTGATGGACCTCGCGGATCGTCGCGTCCTTGGTCATGAGCTCGCGCTCGCGGCGACGCAGCTCGGTCACGTCGCGCACGAGCACGATCGCACCGGTCCTGACCCCGCCCTGCGTGAGCGGGACCGCCCTCAGCGAGAGGGTGCCCCCGCGGGCCTGCATGTCGCTGCGCCACGCGGCACGGCCCATGAGCACGAGCGGGAGGGACTCGTCGACCGGCGCCCGGGACTGCAGGACCGCCGTGGACAGCTCCGCGAGCGTGGTGCCGACCATCTCGCCGGCCACCCCGAAGCGGTGGAACGCCGAGAGGGCGTTCGGGGAGGCCCACAGCACGACCCCCTGGTCGTCGAGCTCGACGATGCCGTCGACCACGCGCGGTGCACCGCGGCGCGGCGGGATCGGGGCGCCCGCGATCGGGAAGGCCCCCGCCGCGACCATGCGCAGCAGGCGCCGGCCCATCTCCGTGAAGCGGGACTCCGACTCCGAGGGCGCCGAGGTCGGGAGCGGCGACTCGACGGTGACGACCGCGATCGTGCGGCCGTCCTTGCGGACCGGGACCATGAACAGCTCGGCCTCGCGCCCCTCGCGCTGCACGCGGCGCACGGGCGCGGAGTCCGTCTGCCCGGTGAGCAGGGCCAGCAGGTCGGGATTGCTCTCGGCCGTGGCACGCCCCCCGACCGGATCCTCGTAGTAGACGGTCGAGCCGGTCGACGGGCGGCAATGCGCGACCGCGACCGCCTCGCCCTCCCGCTGGACCCACAGCACGAGGTCGGCGCGCATGAGGTCGGAGATGAGGTTCCAGTCCCCCACCAGGAGCTGCAGCCATTCGGCGGCACGCTCGTCGTGCCCGGGCGCGTCGGAGAGGAACTTCGCAAGGCTCGGCATGATCCCAGGATAGGGGCGCGCGGGCACTAGGGTCGGACGCACGACGGGCCCGCCGCGCCGCGGCGCCACCGGTCCGTCCCGCCACCACGAGAGGAACCCCTGCCATGCACCTGTCCGAGACGCTGCACCTGCCGCTCGGGGTCGCCGACGTCGCGAGCATGTACGCGGACCCCGCCTATGCGGACGTGCGCGCCCGGGTGCTGCACGCGCACGAGGCGACCGCGACCGTGCAGGGCGATCCGGCCGACGCGTTCACCGTGACCACGTCCATCGAGATGCCCACCGACGGCATCCCGGACCTCATGCGTCGCTTCGTCGGGACCACCGTGACGATCCGGGAGACCCAGACGTGGCAGGCGCCCGCTGCGGACGGGTCGCGGCGCGGCAGCATCGCCTTCGAGGTCGCCGGGGCGCCCGCGAGCATGACCGGCGACGTCGCGCTCACGCCCGAGGGCGAGGCGGGCGCCGAGATGCGCATCGACGGCGAGCTCGTGGCGAAGGTGCCGCTGCTGGGTCGGAAGATCGAGCAGGCGGCCCTGCCCTACGTCTCGCGCGTGCTCGCCCTCGAGGAGCGCAGCGCGGCCGACTACGCGGCGGGCTCGGCGAGGTAGTCGAGCGCCGCGGGCAGCTCCGCGACGTCGAACCACAGCAGCGCCGGGTCGGTGTCGTCGGCGCGGATCGCGGCGGCGCCCTGCTCGGTCACGTGCAGGCTCGCGATCCGCAGCTCCTCGCCGCGGGCCATGACGACGCCGAACGCGCCGCCGGTGGGCGAGGCGTCGGCGACGGCCTGGTCGGAGACGTCGCCCGCGACAACGCCCAGGCGGCGCGCGCCCGACGCCGAGCGCCGCGCGGGATCCTCGAGATCCGCGTACACGGCGTCCTGGAGCGCGTCGTACTCGAGGTCGTCGAGATCCTCTCCGGCCCGGTCGTCGCGGGCCGCCGGGGTGACGGCCCATGCGGGGCGTCCGCTCGCGAGCGCAAGGCGTCCTGCCGGGGTCTCGGCACGGCGCAGGACCTCGATGTCGGCGGGGAGCAGGGGCACGTAGATCCTCATGGGCGCCATCCTGTCACGGTGGCGCGACGGGACCGTGTGCCGGGCGTCCGTGGTGACTCGGGAGGCGTCGAGTGCGCGTCCAGATGCGCGACCCGATGTCCGTCACGACGCGCGTCCCGATGCGCGTCACGATCCATGTCCCGAGTGTCCGTCGCAGTGCCCGTCATCGAGATCGCCTTTTCGGGTGGAATTCTCGTGGAATTCCGCCCGAAAAGGCGATCTCGATCTTCCGACGATGATCTCCCGACATGACGGGCGATGCGGGAGCGGGGCGCGGCGTCCGATGCAGCGCACGGGGGATCACTCCAGCGCCCGACGTCAGCTTCGGGGCACGGGGGTCGCGGCATAGGTGCGACGAGGCCGTCCGGAGGTACCCGCCAGCCGGGTCCTGACCTGCTCAGCGCCCGACGCGCGGCCCGACGCGCGCGGAGGCGGCGACCTCGGGCGCCGACTCCTCCACGCCGTCGGCGGCGAGAGCGAGGGCGAGCGCGAGGGCGAGGTCCTTCACGGCCCGTCGCAGCGGCGTGCGCGGGCCCGCCTCGGACAGCAGCGACCCGTCCCAGGCCGCTCGCCGGCAGGTGGCGGGATCGTCCGGCAGCACGGTCACCGAGGCGACCGGGAGGCGTGAGGCCACGAGTTCGCGCACCCGGTCGACCGGGACGGGAGATGCGTGGCGGTTGACGACCACGTGGGGCCGGTCGACCCCCAGCTCGCCGAGCCTCTCCGCCTCCCGCAGCAGGCGCGTGATCGAGACCGGGTCCGCGCCGACCACGGCGACCACGGCGTCGGCGTGCGCGAGGGCGCTCGTGGTCGCGGCGTTGCGGCGCGGAGCCATCGTGTCGTAGCTGAGCTCCTCGTCCTCCTCGAGGCAGAAGCCGGCGTCCACGACGATCAGGGAGCCGGCCGCCCGCAGCGCGTCCCACACCCCCTCGAGCGAGCTGTCGCGCACCTCGGGCCAGCGGGCGGCCACCCCGATGCCGCTCAGGAAGCGCAGCTGCGGATGCACGTCGGGGACCAGCGCGGCCACCGCCTCGGCGTCGAGGGTGCCGCGGCTGCTCGCCCGGCACGCCGCGACCAGGCCGGGCGACTCGTCGAGGATCCCGAGGATCTGTGCGAGCGCGGAGCCGTACGTGTCCGCGTCCACGAGGATCGTCGAGGTGCCTCCGAGAGCCGCCTCATGGGCGAGGTTCGCGGCCAGGGTCGAACGCCCCGGGGCGCCGAGCGGGCCCCAGACGGCGATCATCCGGCCGCGCGGGCCGTCCGTCTCGCCGTCAGGCAGCACCCCTGCGTCGGCAGCCGGCTCCTCGGGGTCGAGGGCCGCGAGGAGCGTCCTGGCCACGTCGGCGACCGGCGCATCGGCGTCCACGACGTGCCGCAGCCCGAGCGTGGTCGAGCCCGCCGCCCCGGGGTGCGCGATGCCGACGACGGCGGCGCCCGCGTCCATGAGGTCGGCGAGGGCGTCGCGGCTGAGGCCCCGCACGGCGAGATCGATGAGCACGACGTCCCCGAGCCCGGCCGTGACGACCCCGAGCGTCTCGGCGAGATCGGCACAGCGCCGCACCACGCGCAGGTCGCGGGCGTGCTCCTGGGCGATCCCGTGCACGATGCGGACCTCGTCGCTCCCCGAGGCGCACAGCACGACGTCGATCACGGCGTGGCCCCGCGGGCGCCGGGGACCGCGATCACGTCGAGCCGGTCGTCGGCGGCGAGCGCCTCGAGCACGGCCGGCACGTCGTCGGCGGCCACGAGCACCTCGATGGTCATCGAGCGCATCCCGAGCGAGCTGCCCTCGTCGACCGAGCGGACCACGCCGTCCTCGACGAGCAGGGTCGAGGTGGCGCGGGCATCGGTCGACGTCCCGGTCGGCGTCGTCCACAGCTCGACCTGCGCGCCCGGACCGACGGAGGCCGCGACGGCGCTGTCGACCGCGACCACGACGGGCCGCAGCTCGACGCCGTCGGCCTGCCCGATCGCGCTGAGGGGCAGCAGCTCGCCGGCGTGCACGGTGGCGGTCGCAACCGCGCCGTCGGGGATGTCGTCCGGCGAGTCCGCGTAGCGGGCGACCTGCTCGCCGAGGCGCAGCTCGGCGGTCGTGAAGTCGTCGGCCTCGAGGATGTCGCCGACGACGACGTCCCCGCGTGCCACGAGCACCGTGGTCGTCGCCGAGAGGCGCGAGAGGAGCAGCATCCCGGCGATCACGCTCACGAGCACGAGCACGATGCCGATGAGCAGGCGCGGGTCGCGCCAGCGGGGACGGCGCAGGCGAAGGGCGGCGGCGGTCACGGTGCCTCCTCGATGGTCGACAAGGAGACCCCGATGTCCCCCCGAACTCGGCACGGCCCTGTGCGGTGCCGTACGGGGCAGACTAGGCCACGACGGCCGCCGGCGCGCGGTGAGGGGCCCGGCTGTGGATATCGGCCGTGCCGTCCACTGCGGCAGGGGCCCGCGGGGTGGAGCCGGTCGCACGGTGGCACAATGGCTCGAGCCGCTTCCCCGCGACGAGCCGATGAGGACCGTGATGCCCGCTCGCTTCGTACCCCTGTCCGACGTGGCCGAGATGCTGTCGATCTCGGCCTCCCAGGCCTATGCGCTCGTGCGATCGGGCGAGCTGCGCGCGATCAAGGTCGGGGGCCGCGGCCAGTGGCGGGTCGAGCAGTCCGAGATCGAGGCGTACATCGAGCGCAGCTACGCCGAGACCGAACGTCAGCTGGCCGCCGAACGCGCTCTCGAGGCCGGGCAGAACCGCTGAGCTGACCGCTGCGCCCGCGAGGCGCGGAGCCGCGGCCTGACTCGCGACCTCAGTCGAGCGAGACGAGGACGATCGCGGCGAGGGGGATCGTCGAGATGCCGCCGCCCGCCACCGCGCCCCGCTCCCCCGTCGGCAGGGACACGATGTCCACGAAGTCCTCCCCGACGCTCGCGAGTCGACCCGGCAGCGTCGCCGAGGGCGTCTGCACCCGCACCAGGGAGCGGTCGCGGGCGATCCGGCGCAGCACCGAGGTGAGCGGTCGTGCGCCCAGCGGAGAGGCCGGAGCGGGTCGTGCCCGGGCGGGCAGTCCCTCGATCGACGTGACCTGGGCGAGCGGGATCACCGCGCGCGCCCCACGATCGTGCTCGCGGCCCAGCATCATCCAGGTGCGGCCGATCTCCGCGACCGGTCCCTCGACGGAGCCTCCCACCGTGAGATGCACGACGAGCGGCAGCCCCTCGGCGGCGCGGAGCCGGTCGACGAGCGCCACCTGGCTCCGCTCGGCCCGGGCGAGGTCCTCGGCGGTCGCCCGCATCTGCTGATCCTCGAGATGCGCGAGGCGCCCCTCGAGATCCTCGAACATCCCGTCCATCGACACGCGTTCACTGTAGCGGCGACCAGGTGTGTCCCCGTCGGCGGCGAGGTGTCCGATCGATGCCCCGAGCCGTCAGCCCTCTTGTGCACACGATCACGCGCGGCTAGGGTCCATTCAACATCACATGACATCAAACTGCATCAAACGACACGATGGGGGTGGGGCAGGATGAACGGATCCCGGGGTGCGTCCGAGACGGCCGCGTCGGTCTTCGCGCGGACGACGGCGACCGTGGCCGGCACGCTGCTCGCCGCGGCAGGCTCCGTGATCGCGGCGGCCGCGGCCGCCCGCACCGGCGTGACGGCGGGGGCGCTCACCGGAGAGCCGGCGCTGCTCCTCGGACTCCTCGCCGTCCTCACCGCGGCGACCGCGCTCGCATGCGCCTACCTCACCGTGATCGGCACTCTCGCGACCGTCGTCCTGGTATCACGAGGCCGTGGCGCCGCGGGCCGCAGGGGTCTCACGCTGCTGGGCACGCTCGCCCCGTCGCTCGCGCGCCGGATCGCCGCGTCGGCGATGGTGGCCTCGGCCGCCTCCGGGCTGTCCGTGGCCGTCGCCCACGCCGAGCCGGCCGCGGACGCGGCGCCGCCCGCCGTGGCCGCCGTCGCCGACCCCGGAGCCGGCAGCGTGCTCGACGACACCGCGGGCACCGCGGCGATCCGCGCGCCCGGGCTCCTGGCCGACCACGCCGCTCTCTCCGCAGCCCTGCTCGGCACGACGGCCCCCGCTCTCCCCGCAGACGACGAGCACGGCGACGAGACGGGCGGCGACGAGAGGGACGACGCGACAGTTCCGTCCCCGTCCCCGTCCATACCCTCTCAGCCCGACGGCTCGGACCTTCCGCCTCTCGGCTGGGCGCAGCCCGCCCCCGACCCCGGGCAGGCCCCCGATGCCGGGCAGGCCCCCACGTCGTCGGACGCGGCCATGCCGCCTCGGGCCGAGGCCCCCGGGCGTGCCAGGCCCGAGCAGGCACCGCGCATCGTCGTCGTCGAGCGCGGCGACTGCCTGTGGGACATCACCGACGACCTGCTGGGACCGGCGCCCGACGCCGACGCGGACGTGGCCGCCGCCTGGCCGATCCTCTACGAGACCAACCGCACCGTGATCGGGGCCGATCCCGACCACATCGAACCGGGACAGCGGCTCACCGTCCCGGCCGGCTTCCCCGCCACCGAGAGCGCATCCCACCAGGAGCCGAGATGACCGCGACCGATCAGCGTCCCGTCGCCGCCGACACGAGCGGCGTTCCCCTTCCCCTCGAGGATCCCCGCACCGCCGAGCGCATGGTCGAGTCCGTCGCCCGCTTCGCGGTCGAGATCATCCGCGACCAGCGTCCCGTGGCCACCCTGTCCCGCCTGGTCACACCGGAGATCACCACGATGCTCGAGCGTCGCGCGCACCTCACACGCCGTCTGCGGGCCACGAGCGCGAGCGCCGTGCGAGCACTGCCCTCCCGGGTCGTGCTGCGCGGGGTGCGCACATGTGTCGTCAACGAGACGACGGTCGAGGCGAGCGCCGTCCTGCTCGAGACCGGCCGCGCACGCTTCATCGCCATGCGCTGGGAGCTGCGCCCGCGCGGCTGGAAGGTCACCGTGCTCGAGATCGGATGAGCTCCGCGAGCTGCGCGTCCGTCGGCTCAGTCCTCGATGTAACCGGTGTCGCGGTCGATCAGCGCGAGAAAGTCGCGGGTGCTCTCCACGTGCTCGGCAGGGGTCGGCGAACGCCCGCTCGAGCTCGACGAGCTGAAACCGTACCCGTCGTGAGGGCCGGAGATCCACGTGTCATGGGTCGTGCCCTGCGGGCCGGACGACACCTCGAAGACCTCGCCGTCACAGTCGATTCGTCTGCGGGCCATCACGACCTCCTCGTCTCTCGCGCGGCACCGAGACGAGACACCGGCCGTCGGTCACCGCGACCGCAGGCTCTGTTGCGTCCCCTTCGCAGACGCCCCGCGTCCCGCCGGACACCGCGGACGCCCCGCCCTCCTCGGACATGGCGATCCCGGCGCCCGAGCGTCGTCACGTCCGCTTGCGGCGCTCCTCGCGCTCCTGGCGACGGCGCTCGGCCCGCGACGCCGGTCGGGCATTCTGCTCAACCGTGGCGGCCGAGTACTGCAGGTCCCCGGCCTTGACGCCGTCGGTCAGCCCCTTGGCGGAGATGACGGGAGCCCCGGCCCGGGCCCGGTCGTCCGTGTCCTCCCCGGCTCCGTCGGCTCCGTCCCCCTCCGGGGCGCCGTCGGCATCCGCGAGCGGCGCGGCGCCGGCGCCGCCGGCGGCCTTGACGAGGTCGGCGACGGCCTGCGGGACCACGGAGGTGGGCTGGGAGACCTGCACGTCGAGGTTGAAGAGGTAGCCGACGGCGTCCTCCTTGATTCCCGCGATCATGTCGTTGAACATCAGGTGGCCCTCGCGCTCGTACTCGACGAGCGGGTCGCGCTGGGCCATCGCGCGCAGGCCGATGCCCTCCTTGAGGTAGTCCATCTCGTAGAGGTGCTCGCGCCAGCGGCGGTCGATCACGTTGAGCAGCACGCGCCGCTCGAGCTGGGCCATCGCGTCCTCGCCGAGCTCCTCCGTGCGCCGCTCGAACGCGAGGCGGGCGTCGTCCATGATCTCCTCGCGCAGGCGCGAGGCCGACAGGTTCTCCTTGCCGCCGACCTCCTCGATCAGCTCCTCGGGGGTGATCGAGACGGGGTACACGGCGCGCAGGGCGCCCCACAGCTCCTCGAGCTCGACGTCCTCGGGGTTGGTGCGCGCGGTCGCGTTGTCCACGAACCCGCCCACGACGTCGTCGATGAAGCGCTCGACGTGGGGCTCGAGATCCTCGCCGTCGAGGATCCGGTTGCGCTCGCCGTAGATGGTCTGACGCTGCTTGGTCAGCACGTCGTCGTACTTGAGCACGTTCTTGCGGATCTCGAAGTTGCGCGACTCGATCGAGGTCTGGGCGCGCTGGATGGCGCCCGAGACCATGCGACCGGTCAGCGGGATCGACTCGTCGACGCCGCCGCGCGCGAGCAGCGTCTCCGCGGCGCCGGAGTTGAACAGGCGCATCAGGTCGTCCTGGAGGGACAGGTAGAAGCGCGACTCCCCCGGGTCGCCCTGGCGCCCCGAGCGGCCGCGCAGCTGGTTGTCGATGCGGCGCGACTCGTGGCGCTCGGTGCCCAGGACGTACAGGCCGCCGAGCTCGACGACGTCGTCGTGCTGGCTCGCGACGTCCTTCTCGGCCTGCTCGATCGCCGCGTCCCACGCGCTCTCGTAGCCCTCGGGATCCTGCTCGGCGTCCAGCCCGCGCCGCTCGAGCTCCGCGTGCGCCATGAACTCGACGTTGCCGCCGAGCATGATGTCGGTGCCGCGGCCGGCCATATTGGTGGCGACCGTGACCGCGCCCTTGGCGCCCGCCATCGCGACGATCGCGGCCTCACGCGCGTGGTTCTTGGCGTTGAGGACCTCGTGGTCGACGCCGCGCTTGGTCAGCAGGGTCGAGAGGTACTCCGACTTCTCGACGCTCGTGGTGCCCACGAGCACGGGCTGACCGCGGTCGTGCCGGGACACGATGTCGTCGACGACGGCGTCGAACTTGGCCTTCTCGGTGCGGAACACCTTGTCGGCCTGATCCTTGCGGACCATCTCCCGGTTGGTCGGGATCGGGATCACGCCGAGCTTGTAGGTGTTCATGAACTCGGCGGCCTCGGTCTCGGCGGTGCCCGTCATGCCCGAGAGCTTCTCGTAGAGCTTGAAGTAGTTCTGCAGGGTGATCGTGGCGAGCGTCTGGTTCTCGGCCTTGATGGCCACGCCCTCCTTGGCCTCGATCGCCTGGTGCATGCCCTCGTTGTAGCGACGGCCGGCGAGGATGCGCCCCGTGTGCTCGTCGACGATCATGACCTCGCCGTTGAGCACGACGTAGTCCTTGTCCCGCTTGAACAGCTCCTTGGCCTTGATGGAGTTGTTGAGGAAGGAGATGAGCGGCGTGTTGAGCGACTCGTACAGGTTGTCGATGCCCAGGTGGTCCTCGACCCGGTCGATGCCGGCCTCGAGCACGCCGACGGTGCGCTTCTTCTCGTCGACCTCGTAGTCGCGGTCGCGGCGCAGCAGCTGGGCGACCTTCGCGAACTCGGCGTACCACTTGTTGGCGTCCCCCGAGGCGGGCCCAGAGATGATGAGCGGGGTGCGGGCCTCGTCGATCAGGATCGAGTCGACCTCGTCGACGATCGCGAAGAAGTGGCCGCGCTGGACCTTCTCGGCCGCCGAGACCGCCATGTTGTCGCGCAGGTAGTCGAAGCCGAACTCGTTGTTCGTGCCGTAGGTGATGTCGGCGGCGTACTGCTCGCGGCGGTCCTCGGGGGTCAGGCCCGCCGTGATGACGCCGGTCGTGAGGCCGAGGGCGCGGAACACGCGGCCCATGATGTCGCTCTGGTAGCTCGCGAGGTAGTCGTTGACGGTCACGATGTGCACGCCCTTGCCCGCGAGCGCGTTGAGGTAGGCGGGCAGGGTGGCCACGAGGGTCTTGCCCTCGCCGGTCTTCATCTCGGCGATCTTGCCGCGGTGCAGGGCGTAGCCGCCCATGACCTGCACGTCGTACGGGCGCTGGCCCAGGGTGCGGTCGGCGGCCTCGCGGACCACCGCGAACGCCTCGACGGCGATGTCGTCGAGGGTCTCCCCGTCCTCGAGCCGCTCTTTGAAGCGGTCGCTCTCCTCGCGCAGCTCGGCGTCGCTCAGGTCGGCGAAGGCGTCGCCGGCCGCCGAGACCCGCTTGGCGAAGGACTCGAGCTTGCGCAGCTCGCGGCCCTCGCCGGCGCGGAGGATGGTGTCGAAGAGGTTGACCACTCGTGCTCCCCATTCGCGGGCCGGGCAGGGCCCGTCCCGGATCGTCGGACCGGCCGCTGCGGCCGGTGGTGTCCAGCTGGGCGCAGGTCCACGCGCCCGGATGCGCCGTCCAGTGTGGCAGACGGGCCGCGGTCCATCCTACGGCGCGTGTGCCTCATCGCCCCGGGAGGGTCTGCGCCGCTCCGGACGACGGCGCCGGGCACCGCTCTCAGGTGAGGGCGGCGGCGAGCCCGGGCGCGAGGTCCCCGAGGGGCCTGACCTCGATCGCGGTGAGGCCCTGCCAGGCGGCCGCGCGCTCGAGCTCTCGGGCCAGCGCCCGGGCGACGGCCGCAGGCTCGGGGCGGTGGCGCCGGCCGAGGTGCACGAGCGGCTCGCGATGGACCTCGCACACCTCGAGCACGCCGCGGGCGCGGTCCGCGCGCAGGTCCACGCGGGCCTCGAAGCGGTCACCGAGCAGGAAGGGCAGCGGGTAGTAGCCGTGGGTGCGCTGCTCGCGCGGCGTGTAGATGCCGATGCGGTACTCGACGTCGAACAGCTCTGCGAGGCGCCGGCGGAAGAAGGCGACGGGGTCGAAGGGGCTCACGAGGGCCTCGGCGGCGACGGGCGCCGCCGAGGGCGCCTCGTGCCAGCGCAGCATCTCCCGGTCACCGCGGGGGTGGCCGACGGCCACCGTGCGCAGCTCGCCGCTCGCGCGCAGGGTCGCGAGGGCGGGGGCGACCTCGCGCTGCGGCAGGCGGAAGTAGTCGGCGATGTCGGCGGGCGTGGCGATGCCCAGGGCCGCCGCGGCGCGCCGGGCCAGCTCGAGCACCGCCGCCGGGTCCTCGTCCGGGGCATCGGGCTCGAACGCGCCGACGTCGAGCTCGAGCGGCGCGGCCGCACGGTCCTCGGCGAGGATGTAGAGGCGCTCGAACGCCGCGTTGCGGCCCACGCAGTCCAGGCGGCCGCTGCGGAACAGGTACTCGACGATCCACTGGGTGTCGGTGCGTCGCCATCCCCATCCCTGCTCGGGCTTGCGGTCGTCGCCGCGCAGACGCGAGACGGCGGCGGCGCTCACGGGGCCGTGCTCGGCGATCGTGCGCTCGATGCCCGCGAGCACGTCGGGGTCGGCGCCCGCAGCGCGGCGCACGGCGCCCCAGTCCTTCCGGGCGGCTCGGCGGCGCCGGAACGCGAGCAGGTCGTGCACGGGCAGGGTCGTGTAGGCGGCCTCGTGCGCGAGGGACTCGACGAGCAGGCGGCGCGGCCCCGGCGCGGAGGCGGTGTCGAGCACGGCGGGGTCCCAGCGCCCGGCACGGGTGAAGACGGGCATGTGGTGGGCGCGGGCGAAGACGCTGACCGAGTCGATCTGGAGCAGGTGGGTGCGGGCGATCGTGCGACGCAGGGCCTCGCGGCTCGACCGGCGGTCGGGCGCCGCCTCGCGGCGGCCGCGTCCGATGCCCTGGCTGCGCAGGGCGATGCGGCGGGCCTGCGCCCAGGTCACACGGTCGGGCATGAGGTCTCCTCGGGTCGCGGACGGCGCGCGCACGGCGGGATCTGCCCCTTCCGTGCCACGCGCCGGAACCTATCAGCGCCCTCCGACGGTCGGGGTCAGCGCCCTCCGACGGTCGGGGCGTCGGGCGCCGCCGGACACGGCACGGCCGCGCGGCCCGGTCCGTGCCGGGTCCGCGCGGCCGTGTCGGTCGTCCCGGACGGGTCAGGAGGCGTCGGCTTCCTGCGGCTCGGCGGCGCCGGCCTCGAGCTCGATCACGCCGTAGTCCCAGCCCTTGCGGCGGTAGACCACCTTGGGGTTGCCGGTCCCCTCGTCGATGAACAGGAAGAAGTCGTGGCCGACGAGCTCCATCCGGTAGAGCGCGTCGTCGATCGACATGGGGGTCGCGGCATGCCGCTTCTCGCGGATCACGATCGGGCTCTCGCCGTCGACGCCGAGCACGGCCTCCACGGTCGTCTCGTCCCCGGCGGTGGCGCCGATCGTCTCGATGCCCTCGGCGGGAGTCATCGTGCGCACGGTCTCGGGAGCGGAGTGCGAGCGCTCACGGCCGCGGCGGTGGTCCTTGCGGCGGTCCCGGGCGCGGCGGAGGCGCTCGAGCAGCTTGCCGTAGGCGACGTCGAGGGCGGCG
Organism: Brachybacterium huguangmaarense; assembly: GCF_025725725.1. Classification (NCBI taxonomy): domain Bacteria; kingdom Bacillati; phylum Actinomycetota; class Actinomycetes; order Micrococcales; family Dermabacteraceae; genus Brachybacterium; species Brachybacterium huguangmaarense. The sequence continues at coordinate 1,944,915 of NZ_CP107020.1, read as the reverse complement.
TACAGGTCATCGGCGCGGGCCTCGGAGCGGATCACCGCGCCGCGGTCGTGGACGGTCAGCTCCACGCGGTCGCTCAGCTCGCTCTGGCGCGGGTTCTTCTCCTGGGAGACCTCGACATCCACCCTGAGCGCCGCGGGCGCGAGCTGGGTGACCTTGTCGAGCTTGTCCTCCAGGTGGCGACGAAAGCGGTCGGGGACATCCATATGGCGTCCGACGACGTTGATCTCCATGACGTTTCCTCCTTGACTCGGGTCGCGGCCGCTTCGTCCGCCCGGCCGCGTGGCGTGGGATGGAAGGGCACCTCCTCGAGCTCGAGGGCATCTGCTGGAAGGACCAGCATGCCATGCCCTGTGGTGTGCGTCTCACCTTCTTCCCAGGTTCCGGACACCCTCGTCCGCCGCGCCCGTCCCGGGCACCTCGACGGCGCCGCCGGGCACCCGCGCCGCGGCGAGGACGAGGGCGCCGTGCACGCTCCAGCCGTGCGCGAGCAGGGCGTCGCGCGCGCCGCGCAGGGTGGCCCCGGTGGTCACGACGTCGTCGACGAGGACCGCCTGCCGCGGCTCGCGCCCCGCCCGCCGCACCCGCATCCGGTCCCGGCGCCCCGCGCGGCGCTCGCGCGCGCCCTTGCCGGCCTGGGTGCCGCCGCCCAGGGCGAGGGCGCGCACGACCTCGCCGCCCGCCTCCCGTGCGATCTCGGCGGCGAGCATCGCGGTGTGGTCCTCGCCGCGACGCAGCCGGTGCGCGAGGCTCGAGGGCACCGGCACGAGGGCGAGGCCCGCGACGCCGCCCTCTCCCCCGGTCCCGGCCACGGCCGCCGTGCCGGTCCCCACGGCGGTCCCCGCGCCGGCTGCGAGGCGTCCGAGGGCGGGTGCGAGGGCCCGGCCGAAGGGTCGCGCGAGGCACAGCTGGCCGCCGTTCTTCCAGGCCAGGACGAGCCGGCGCAGATCGCCCGTGTGCTCGCCGAGGGCGAGCACCGGCAGCAGGGGTGAGAAGTCGGCGGTCCCGCCGCGGGCGTCGGCGGCGGTGAGCACCTGGAGCGCGGAGCAGACGGCCTCGACCCGTCGTGGGGCGACCGCGAGGCTCGCGGCGCACCGGGCGCACGGGATCGTCCCCTCGACGCCGCACGGGCACACGATCGGCACGACGAGCCCGGCGGTGTCGCGCGCGGCGCGGATCAGGGCCGTGCGCAGCGTCGCGCAGATCCCTCGCGCCGTGCCCTGCTCCTCGGCCCCGTCCGTCATGGTCCGATCACAGCAGCGTGCGCGGCGCGGCGTCGGCCCCGGTGGACGACCCCGGCGTGGGGAGGGCCGGCGGGCGCCGCGGCGCTCAGTAGAACGAGGGGCAGCTCGCGGGCTCGGAGAGGAAGCTCCAGGTGGAGCCGTCGCTGCGGGCCAGCGACGGCTCGTCGGTCGAGCTGAAGATGACCCCGGCCGTCGCGCTGCCCGCCAGGCGGGTGGTGCCGACGGGCGGGGCGGGCAGGCTCTCGGCGCCCGTGGCCAGGTCGTCCACGACGGCGCGCGGCGCCCCGTCGGCGTCCGCGCCCAGCAGGATCACGGCGACCTCGTCGTACCACGTGGCCTGGACCAGGCTCGTGAGGTCGGCGGCGCCCGTCGGCACGGTCACCGGCTCGGTGAGCGCCGTCGGCGTGCCCTGGGCGTCCCGGGCGACGGCGCACAGGTCGATCCGCGCGGAGTCCGGGCCGTCCGAGAGAACCACCAGCCGGGTCGCGTCGGGGGCCAGGTGCAGCCAGACCGGCTCGCGTCCCACGAGCCAGGGGGCGTCGAGCCGCACGTCCCGTGAGACGTCGGCGCCGACGAAGGCCTCGACGGCGCCGCTCGTGTCCCGCGGGGCGGTCCAGACGTAGCCGAGGTCGTCGATGCACGGCCCCGCGAGCACGGTCCCGGGTGCGACCGTGCGCACGGGCGCCGAGGAGTCGGTGGTCGCGATGAGGAGGGTGTGGCCGTCGTCGGCGAGCGCGGCGGCCTGCACGCCCGCGGACGACAGCGCCGGGTCGCGCAGCGCGGTCGCCGCGAGGTCGGGGACGAGCGGCGCGGGCGCGGCGCCGCCCTCGGCGAGGGTGACGATCCCGGTGGCCCCGGCTCCGAGCGGCCGGTGACCGGGCAGGGCCCGCGCGAGCTCGAGGGCCGGGTCGACCACGAGCTGCTCACCGCCGGAGACGAGGCTCGCCTCGCCCAGCAGCGGCAGGGAGCGCAGGGTCGCGGTGATCTGGGCCAGCGCGACGGCGCGCTCCTGGCGGTCCATCGCCGCGATCGCGGCCGGGAGCGTGACCTGCACGGCGCCCAGACGGTCCGTCGAGACGGTGCTGCGCTCGGTCCCGAGGGCGGCGGGCACGGCCGAGGCGACCGCCGCGGCGAGCCACGGGGCCGGGCCGCCGCCGAGCTGGCGGAGCAGCGCCGCCGCCTGCCCCTGCGAGGTCACCCAGCGCACGTCGGGCACGAGGTGGCGCCGGCGGGGCTCGGGGAAGTACAGCCGCCCCGGGGTGAACAGGATCTCGAAGGCCTGCTCGGACAGGAAGATCCCGGCCGGCGGGCGGCTGATCCGCCACTGCCCGTCGACCTGCTCGAGGGCGATGTCGATCTCCCGCGCCGAGGTCGCGGCCAGCACGGTGCGCACGCCCTGGGCGTCGACCTGGGCCACGGCCTCGACGGACAGCTTGACGCTCCCGGTGCCGGTGGACGCGGCGTCGAACTCCTGGCCCCCCGAGTACACCGTCACGGCGGCGGTCGGCTCCCAGCTCCGGCGCGCGTCGGCCGTGAGATAGGAGCGGGCGACCGCGAAGTCGTCGTCGATGCCGACGCCGGCCTGCACGAATCCCGTCACGATCTCGACGGGGCTCGCGCCGTCGGCGGGCGGGCGCGGCTGCACGTAGGGCGCGCCGACGTCCTGCGCATCGCCGACGGGCGTCGAGTCGACCGAGGAGCTGCGCGGGATCCGGGCGCACGCGGCGGTCGCCGCGACCGCGCCCGCCGCCCCGAGGCGGAGGACGACGCGGCGCGCAGGGCACGGACGGTCAGCGGGCATGCTCTCCTCCTGCGGGGTCGTGGTCGCCGAGGTCGGGCAGGCCGGTCGGTGTCGCCGTCTCCGCGGGCGCCCAGGGGTCGGACGGGGCGGCGAGCCCGGAGGGGATGCCCGAGGGGGCGTCGGGCCCGAGCGCCCGTTCGAGCGGGAGCGGGGAGCGGGCGAGCGTGGCCCCGGGGCGGCGGGGCAGGGTGAGGCGGAACACCGCGCCGGCGCCCACCTGCCCCCAGGCCTGCAGCCAGCCGTCGTGCAGATGGGCGTCCTCGACCGAGATCGCGAGGCCCAGCCCGGTGCCGCCGATCGTCCGGGCGCGCGAGGGGTCGGCGCGCCAGAAGCGGTCGAAGACCCGGGCCGCGTCGCGCGGCGAGATGCCGGGACCGGAGTCCTGGACGACGACCGCGACGGCGTCCGCGTCGCCGGCGACCTCGACGCGCACGGGTCTGCCCGGGCCGTGCTCGAGGGCGTTGGTGAGCAGGTTGCGCAGGATCCGGTCGATCCGGCGGGGGTCGACGACGGCGTGCAGGGAACCGGGACCGCACTCGAGGCGGATCTCGCAGCCGCGGGTCGCGGCGAGCGCGCCGACGTCGGCGATCGCGCGGCGGGCGAGATCGCCCAGGTCGGTGTCGACGGCCTCGAGCACGGCGGCGCCCGCGTCGAAGCGGGAGATCTCCAGCAGCTCCTCGAGCAGGGAGTCGAAGCGGGTCACCTGCGTCGACAGCAGCTCGACGGTCCGCTCGACGTCCGGGGAGAAGGAGCCGCGCTGGTCGTGGAGGACCGAGGCGGCCATCCGGATCGTGGTCAGCGGCGTGCGCAGCTCATGGGAGACGTCCGAGACGAAGCGCTGCTGGACGCGCGAGAGCTCCGTGAGGTCCGAGACTTGGCGCTGCAGGATCTCCGCCATCTCGTTGAAGGACGTGCCCACGCGCGCGAGCTCGTCGGCGCCGGAGACGACCACGCGGCTGGACAGGTCCCCCGTCGCGATGCGCTCGGCGGCGAGCGCGGCGCGACGCAGGGGCGTCGACACGAGGCGCGCCACCACGATCGCGATGCCGACCATGAGGGCGAGCAGCACGAGGCCGCCCCCCGCGATCACGCGCTGGATGAAGG